>CADCLV010000013.1 GCA_902802325.1 Oscillospiraceae bacterium
CTTGGCAGAATTTGGCAAGTATGGTCAAAATTAGGCAAGTTTGGAGGAAGGAAAGGTCACAAAGGCAGTATGATCACAGCCACAAATTCGTTTTCTTCTTTCTTCAGTATACAATCTCCGTTATTGCGGTTCACTGCATCTTTTATATTCTCGATTCCATATCCATGAGCAATGACATCCTTCTTTTTGCTCTTCATGTCCGGATCGATTTCATTTACATATGAATTTCGGCATGCAAATATGAATTGCCCGTCTTCTATTGTCGCTTTTACAGATATAAATCTATTGTCTTGAGAGCACTTTTCAGCTGCTTCAATTGCATTGTTAAGAATATTGGAAAGCATTACGATACAATCTCGATCATCAATCTTCAAAGACGACAAGTTGTTGATTACAAACCGAAAAGCAATGCCTTTTTCTCTTGCCTCCGCATACTTCGTATTTAGTATCGAATTAACCAGCCGATTACCCGTCTCGAACACATTTGCATTTGTGATCAATTCAGTATTCTGTACATCAAGAATCTCTTTCATTTTATCGTACTGTTCTTCCTTCAGGAGACCTTTTAACGCGGTTATAATATTCTTGAACTCGTGTTCTCTTCTCCCGAGAATATCTCGTTCTGTAGTAATCTGATCGTACAACTGCAGTATCCCTTGTGCATGTATTTTTTCCATCTCGTTCTTTTGGGTTTCAAGCACTCTCTGGGATTCCTGCCTGATAAACCAGTATACAAACAGATTGATCAGCAACAGCGAAATGGCAATATACGTAAAAGCATTTGCCTGGAATGAACCAATCGGACCATCAAAACTATAGACAAGTAAAATGATCAGACTCAGAGAATACAACGGAAAAACCGTGTATATCAGCCAGAGTTTGGATTGTATCTCTGCTGTTTTGACTCTTCTAAATAGTCTCCGAATCACAAATACAAGGATGATCTGTATGAACTGACTTACAGCCCCCATGTATATCGAGATGTCGCTTTCCATGATTTTTTCAATCCTCATCCCCGGATCCAGATATTTGTGTATTGCAATTACAAACGTATCACACACGATTACCAATACATAGAACATTGCCGCAATCGATGCAACCTTTATTGGTTTATTATCCTTGTAAATTGATAGAGCAAAAACGATGTTGATAATAACAGCCAGACCGATTCGGACAGCTGGCATTGTTTCAAATACAGTTGCAGCTCCCAGCACAACTAAAACCCATAAAATCGATAATAGAAAACTCACAACCTGTGACTGTTTTTCTCGTTTAAGGAAAGCAGAACAAAACAATTGAGCTAAGATAACATATACAACAGCATTTACGATATCGTAAATCATACAATCATGCCTCCTTTTATTAAGTAGAACTTTCCCTTAACTTCTTCATATCGGTTTCTTGCAACCGGAAACTCTCTTGTTTCACCATCTTTTACACGGATAATAAGAACATTTCGAGATAGCACAGTAGCGATTTTAAGGTTGACTATGTACCTTTGATGCACTCTGCCAAAGTATTCGGGGAGTTCTTCTTGAGCATCATCAAGAATGCATCTTCTCACGTAGTGTCTAGTTTCCTGATCCTTTATGAAATACTCAATATAGTGCTTGCTGCTTTCGATGTATAATATGTCGTCAATGTCAATTTCTGCTGTACTATCACTCAATTCCAACAGTATCTTCTTCTTTGGTTCTGTCTTAAGAATAAACTCGAGACATTCTTCCAGATCAGATTCGAAGGTTCCAGTTTTCTTAACAAGATATCGTACCGCGTTATACTTGTAGCCTTCTCTCGTGAAATCATAGTAATTTGTGGCAAAGGCGATTCTGGCATGAGGATACACCTCGTATATTTTGTTCGCTGTATCAAATCCAGTAATTCCATCCATGGCATAATCTAAAATAATAAGATCATACTTCTTCATACTTTCGCCCTGTGCCAGTAGTTCTTCACCTGATAAGTAGTCATCACATTGGCATACAATAGATTTCTTGTTTAAGTGTCTTTGGATTAAATGCTTTTCATATTCCAAAAAAGTCTTGCTGTCATCGCATAAAGCAATCCGAAACATACCTTCCTCCGTAAACCTATCGTACTATTCCTATAAAAGTATACCTCGCAATTACTTGTCAAGAGATTATCTATCTTCATTTTTCAAAATCCTTCTTGTGGTGTATCCATTCGTGATCACTATAGAAGTAAGGAAGAAGAGATTAGAAGTTTTTACAAGAAGTCTGTATCTTCGTACAAAGGTTCTTATGCGGAGACCACTTCGGATATCGTAAGACTTCTACGCAAGGTGGTAGAATCCGGATTCTCGTTATCTGCACGCTCCAAGCATATTTCTGTAGGTTGCCTGGCCAACGGATTTACTTTCAGGGTCAACGAACTTCTTAATCCACCGACAGAGGATGCCAAGAAGCTGTTCACACAATTCCTGGCTGAGTTTGAGCATTTCAGGAAACTGGGTGCAAAGGTATATACGGATGTGCAGATGCCGGATGGATCATTATCTATTACCTACTATATAGAGGTAAGTTCGTTCAGCGTAATCGTAAGTCAGATCAACGATTTCCTTCGTCACTTCACGAACATAAATGACCAGAGCGAGTTCTCGATCGATGCTTTTGAGCATCGGTTCGAGGATGATCTGAAGACGTACAACAATAGCATCAAGGATGAGATTGCGAACAGCCTTCACTAACCCAAATAATGAGTCTTGGGAACATTTTGGGAACACAGAAAAATGAAAGTCCCACAAATAGGGGCTTTCAAAGGATTTTCCATTATTCGAGTTCGATTCCGGCGTGCATATATTGTGTTTCATCACGTACAAAAGCACCGTATCTTGTGGTTTTATTTTCCATATTCTACCCTTTCCAGTACTTTTTCGGACTTTTTGTTGACATTTTGTTGGCGAAGAAACATTTAACAAATCATAGTTTCTCCAGTTGATGGAAACAGTTCCGAAGCACTTCCGACTTCTCCCAGGAAACGCTTTTTATCTGCTCATCCATAAGACTAAATACCTTCTCAGGATATTGAACGGCCCATGTAACCCCCAAGTGTGCCTTCAGCTTCATTCTGTTGTTTGGAATATAGCGAGAAGCGCTCTTATGCATCCTATCAACAAAATCACCTGCACTTTTGACTATTGCGGCATCATAGGGATCTTCTGAGATAACTTCAAGCATAAGTGTCTCCAGGGCGCCCTGTTGATCCGCAGGAATAGCTATAAGTAGTGATGAGACAGTCATCTGAATATCAAATGCATTAACATAGCGGTTATCGATCCAGTGATCATGCTTCATCTTCGTCACGATTGGTATAAACAGGTGCGAGGCTTGAATTGCTTCAAGACCGTAGTTCTGCCGTCTACGTTGAACCGTGTTGTCACGTCATAAGTCGTTCCACCTATCTTCAATGAAAAACTGTCTTCTCCGGAAGCTCCCGTCGGTGGCAGGAACCATGTAGTCGCTTTTTCATTAGAATCCATACTCAAATTAGCCCCTTTCCCGGATACATGGGATGAGACTGGTGATAACTAGTTAGATAAAGAACGGCGGCGTGAGAATTAAACAGAAGAATATCTTACGATATCCGTTTCTACCTAACTCGCACGCCGCCGGTGTATGCTCCCGCGCTACCAGGAGTCCCATCTATCCGTTTAGTTATATCTATTCGTTATGTTCGCCTTTTGCCCTCCTGCGGCGGAGGGCACGGAGCAGTCCGAAGACCGACTCAAGGAACAAATGTTCCTTGCCAATAATGATAGCATGCTTCCAGAGAAATGCAATAGGAAAATCACCAGATCCTGAATTTTTCTGTTGAGGTGTAACCGATTCGTTACACCTTGAGCGGAAAACATGGTTGTCCAAGATTAAGAAGCAAGCAACGCGTCTGAACGTTCAGACACAAAAATGCTTGTCAGGGAGATTCCCTGAGACCCTTAAGTAGCTTTTTGGTGTAGGCTTTCCTAATGTCGTACTTTATTCTTAGCATGGATAATGAAGTGATTGGCTTATCCATATTTCTTACCACATATTGTTACAACTTTTTTCTAGCAATGAGTTTATAGCGGTTTTTCATAAATCTATGAGGAGAATCAAAGAATCTCTTCTCAGAAGCCGTAAACTCGCCATCTGAAGCCTTTAAAGCCAATAGTTCCCATGTGCAGATAAGGTCGGCGGCTTGAAACAGCTTGTAATCAGCAGGAGCCACTTTACGAAATTCAACATTAGTAAAAAGAACATTGAATACGGATGTAAGTATCATCGTCAATTCATGCTGACCATTGTCATAATAAATGATTATGCGGTCGAAAGAATTTAAGTAGTCGGAATGCTCTCTAAGCTGGGTAGAAATCTCTCGCGATAGTTCCCCATAAAGATCGATGGCACTCTGATTTTTCTTTCTTCGTACAAATGGACACAGGTAATGAATATCAAGTTTTCTGACGAAATGATACATGGTATTTATAAGGCTTGCTCGACCGACTTCATCGTCATACAGTTGATATATTGATTCACGGCGGATAAGAGGGCCCATATGTACAGCATGAGGTGGAAATCCTAATTCTTTGATATGCCTGTCAAGAATGGCTATTTCATCAGTTATATCTATTCTTTGCTCATGAAAGACCATACTGACCATATAATATGGAGCTTTTGTAGAAAACTCGCCAAATACACCGGATTCATCAATAAAAACACTTAAAACGTTTTTCAAGCGATTAACCCCCATAAAAAATATGGCGGGGTATATCCCCGCCGCTTGGTGGGCCAGGGTCTTTCGACCAGCCCAATCAGCTCATGCTGATTCTTACTGTTATTCTAATTAGTAAATGCTGTTTTGTCAATGAAAACACTTCGTTACAACCATTCCAAATCTAAGCCTAATTCCTCTTCCAAATCATTCAAAACATCATCTCCCATGCGAGTTCCTAAATTCAGTGTTTCATCTTGTTTGGAATAACTTCCCTATCGTAGATAATCTTTCCGGCGATTCGTGATAATCCAGAGAGCAAGAATGCGGCCGAGAAACTGTGAAGATATCTATTCCAATAGATATTCAGGGCGATCACGCATGACATCAGAAAGAGAGTTGTGATTTCAGATCGGATGGTCAAAGGTCTTCTCTTAGCGTTCAAAAAAGACTTGTTTGGATGAAGCACCAGCGGAAAAGAGAATAGAAGAATGCTCCCGATTCCAAAGAGAATCCATAGTACAAAGGCCCATTTCTTGAGGAATACGAAACCCAGACCGGCGAGAAGTCCGAGAATCATCGTAAGCAGACATGCCAGATGAGATTTCGCATGATATCCACCACCGGTTGACTGGAATGTATAGAACAAAGAAACGATAATGACAGCTGCCCAGAATTGCTGCAGTGCGAGTCCGATCAGGAGCAAGACAACCGTGGACCATATTGTGTAGAATGTGATATCAAAGCCATAGAGATAGATATCTCGGTCTTCCTGAGGTATATGCCCTTTTCTGATAAGGTTATCTGTAAGAGATTCAATCATTTTCATGTTCTGTATCTTTAGATGGTTCGGAAACGGATTTATCTTTTGGAGGAATAAGGGCGATGGCGCGGAATTGATCGCCAGCGATGACGATATCGAATTGTCCGCCTGCTTCGCGAGCAATCCCTTCCATAATGGAGATCCCGAGTCCGTGATAGGGCTCTTTCTTCTTACTGAGGAAGGAGACTTGCTTCATCTTTGGAAGAAGACCAAGAAGCGGGTTCTCGCAGAGAATAAGAAGACCGGCCTGATTATATATGAACTCCAGGGAAATATAGCGTGTACCATGACGATCTTTTCGTTCTTCCAAGGCTTCAACAGCATTATCCAGCATGTTGCTGATGAGAGAGCAGAGCAGGTATTCGCTGATGTTCATGCCTCCTGTATAGTGAAGATTCGCGCCATTGAATTCAATCCCGAGATCTAGGATTTTCTGGATCTTGAGTGGGAGAATAGAATCCAGAGCCGGATTGCCGGTACAGTAGGAAGGAGTAGCCTGTTCTTCCAGTTGGCGCAGGTATTCCGGCTGATTTGGGAGTTTTCCTTGCTCAATCAATCTCTTTATATCGCTGACATACGCCTTGATGTCGTGACGCAGCTGCAAGGTGGTTTGGTAATTCTCCTGCAATAATTCCATCTGTTGTTGCTGTTCTTTGATTTGATGGTTCTGGAAAAGAAGTTGCTGTTCGCGGACGGTTTGCCGGGCGATCGTGTGATTGGTAACAATGGTAATAATGCCTATGGAAAGCGAGATTGCGCATCCGATTAGGAGAAAGCGGATGGGAATGTGATATTCGGTGTTGATTTCAAATAGCAAATCAATCAGGAATACGCATAGGAGATTTGCAATCAGAAGAAGATATGATGGGTTCATAGAGAGTTCTTTTCTTGGATAGAACTTCACTATCAAGAAAAGGACTGCCCACATAAGAATATTGGCTGTCAGAGTAAACATGATGCGATGCGAGCCGGAAATCATCAACTCGTTCATGTTCTTTTCGAAAAATGCCGAGAACAGATAATATGTTATCCCGGCGATGGAATTGACAACGAGAATGGGGATGATGCTCCAGAATAAGCGCTGAACCAGCGTCCCTCGAAAGAAAAACACAGCATATAAGATAAGAATCAAGAATATCCATGTATCCCAATCCGGCAAGGGAAATAGCAGATATGAAGAATAAAAAGCGGATAGAAGAAGTGCGCAGCAAATTGATGAGATATGTTCCGGCGTCTTCTTCTTGAGCATAGAAGTCACGAACCACGTATAGAGGAATCCCTGAAATAGATTCAAAGCAATCTCGTATAGCGTCCAGCCCATTTTCAGATCCCCCTGTGATACTCTACCATCTTGTTAAGAAAGTCATCGCGGTATTTCCTTCCGATGGAGACATTCATCTCGAAGTCTCCCCATCCCAGACAGACCGAGTTGTGGCTATATTTCTTAACGTGATGCATGTTAATCACGATTCCCCGGCAGCACTGAATGAATTCCTGTGGAAGATGCTTTTCAAGAAGTTCGGAAAAAGAACAGGTCAGCTTTACGGTCTCGGAAGTTCCGTCAGTTAGCGTTATCTTTGCTTCTCGAAAACGCGCGAATGCTTCCAATGAGAGAATCTTGTCGTGTTCAATCAAGAGGTTTTCCTCTGTTCCGTGAAAGAGAGAGACGAAACGCTTGGTTGAAGATTGGGCAGATGCGAGATTTTCAAGCGCGCCCCAGACTTTTTCTTCCCGGACGGGCTTGACCAGATACCGATATGTGGAGATTTCGAAAGCATCTGCCATGTACTCGGCACTGTTCGTCGTGAAGATGATCGCGGAACGGATATTTCGCGCGCGGATGTTTTCTGCCAGGCGATACCCGGCATCATGGGCCTCCGGCGTTACGATATCCAGGAAAAAGGCATCGAAATGACATTGATTATCCAATTCGGAGGAAAGCTCACGGATGGTGCTAAATTCACGGATTACAGTATCCGAATGCTTCCCGTTTTTTATCCAGTCGTGAATCATTCGGGACAAGCTCTCCCGATCTTTTGGGTTGTCATCAAAAATTGCGATTCTCATATTCACTCTCGAGTCAAGTTGATACACATAGTATAACATGGTCAAAATATCAAAAATGATGTCGTTCGTCGCAAATTTCGTGTCGTTGGTCGCAAACGCCTATGAATCTATTTCCGGCTGTGCTAGATTGAAGCCATCAACAACTACGAGGAGGGCATTGCCTATGAGACTGTATGAAAGAATGAAGAAGAACGCTTTGGATAGAGTCCTTGGTTCTATTCGAGCAGGCGCTATCAAGAATGCCGGCATTCCGAGTGCAAAGGGGACGTTTGAAGCGAAGGTGCCAAGTTGCCTTCTTGAGGAAACACGTTTCGTCGAAGAAGAGGCAAACAATCTATCACGTAATTGAGAGGAGTTAACTATGAAAAAGCAAAAGATTCTTAGTAAGTTAGCTGCATTGGCAGCGGTTGTTTCTGTTATCGGAGCGATGTCGGCGAGTACATTTGCATATGAATCTAACACTTGGAATATCAATTCCAATCCACATATCCCATCCATTTACAACAAACTGACGGATTATGCAACTATTGCATACACAAGTGCTGGGTACAGAGTGAACTGTTCTTCTTATACCGGAGAGAGTGGAAGTTATATTAAAGTGACATCTTCGTACGCTGGTGGTATCAATAACTCGGATGGTTTTGTACTAGTTACTTCAGCTGGAAACACGCAGTCGTGGACGATGAATGGTAGCAGTAGTAGCAGTATCAAATTCACATTAACGGCAAGATTTGGATATATGGCTACTGCTTCAGGAAAGGTTGTATCAGTGTGATGAGGTATCGACATGAGACGAGAATTGGCTTTAGTATGCGCAATCGTATGCTGTTCATCTCTGATCGCCTCCTGTTCTTCTGATGTGAATAAGGAAATCGCAGGGACGGATCAGTCTGGTACAATCGTATCTAGCACGAAAGATGAAGCGGATAGTTCTCAATCTGAGACGGTTCCGATTGTTTCGACGTATCCGCGTGTGGGTTTGTCCGGATATTTTTCCGAGTATTCGAAAAGTGTTCAGACGGTATCAGGAAAAGAGTATAAGACGATGGATTTTTCTCGGTGCGAGTTTGGAAATGTGCCGGAAACGAAAGAAGTTGGCATATATAAGGTCAAGGATCTTGATATCACTCCCGAGGAGAGCCTTGCCACGATTGAAGCATGGCTCTCTTCGGAGCATATCGAAAATGTTGATCTCAAGACTGAACTGCGGGATGCAAGCGGTCAGTATTCGAGTAATGACAATGCGAAGTATCCTTACAATTATCCGGCCGTGTTTAGTTACTCTTCTAACTTTGAGACCGGAAATGGCTTTTTTATCGATACTCCTGATTGTCATATACAAATGGGCGGTTACAATATCTATTCCATGAGCAATGGTGTTATCACTCACTATATTAGTCCCGGAGAACTGGCTCATCATGATTTCATGGATCCTTCTTCGGATAATATCGTAGAAGAAGGTCTCGTTTCAGATTTAAAAGACAAATCGTATACACTTTTAAATGGAGAAGTAAAAATCGGAGAAGCGGCAGATACGGTCAAGGAGTATTTTGAAAAAGGAACTCCACTTACCGGCCCCGAAGGGATGACGATAGATGTTCCTTATGCCTCCGTATTCTCCATCGGAGACATATATGGCTATAATTTCAATGTTAGAAGAGTTTATAAAGGTGTTCCATTCTTATATGGAGACTTTGGAACCTTCCAGGCGCCGGAAGATTATCATATAGATTGGGATATAAAGAAAGCGTATACAATTGATGGAAATGTGGATGCGTATGTTGGTTTTACACAGGGATTCGAATTTGAGGATATAGCCGGTCCACAAACGCAGATCATATCACTGGAAACAGCGACCGATATACTTGAAGAGTTCCTAGCAAAACAGATGAAGATAGAGGTATATGACGTTTCGTTCATGTACGTAACGATTGAGGAAGTATCAACTATGAATCGGACAGTTTATCCGTGTTGGGTCTACACAGGTCATAACAATTCCGACGGAAGAAATATCCGCTGCGCAGTTGATTCCATTAATGGAGAAGTCTTCTATTATACGTATCTCGACCAGTGATTCTGGCAGAGAGTATGAAAGAGCGTTGATTCTGATGTCAAAGGAGAGTGCGAATGAGACACAAGAGGTTTTTGAATAGACTAGTCAGTATGACAGCAATTATAGTAATGCTGAGTACTATGACAATGAGTTCTTATGCATCTACTAGTATCGGATGGAGTATCATTTATAATCCGCACATTCCATCAGCAAACAATTCTACCGTCGATTACTTTGCGTTGCCATACAGTTCGAATGGATATACTTTGACTTGCAGTTCTTTTTACGGAGAAAGCGGAAGCTATATCATGGTTACCACATCTCCGGCTGATCCGATGGGTTCGCCAATATGCATCACAGCTGATAATACCCCGAATTCGTGGCAGATATATTTACAATCGCCGTCAACAAATGTTATTTTTGCATTTTCAGCAAGAAGGGGTTACGCCTGTTCTGCATTAGGATCAATCAGCGCGAATAGTTGATAAAGCGAATAATACAACGAAATAATGAGAAATATAGGTGTAGAATTCCGAAAAAACATGCATCCGATCTTTTCCCTGATTTCGTGTCTGGGGATCGTCATCCTGTGCCTTCTGAATGTCGGATACACGACGCCTTCCGGGAAAGGCTATACGATTCTGGAGCTTCTCGTCTCTGCGAAGAGAAGCACGCTTCTTACTTCCGCGGAATTAAACCGATACCAGATTTATCAGATGGCCATGAACGGGTATATCACGCTACTTCTTCCCATGATCGTATCTTTAGGATATGTCTATGTGACCGCATCTGAGAAGAGCAACGGCGCGATCCGATTTCTTCTGATTCGTGAAGGGAAGATCAAATACAGTCTGTCGAAGACGATATCCGCCATGTTGTCTTCCGGGTGCACGTTGGTTCTTGGCTATCTGATTCTGGGAATCATCATCTATCTCAAGTTTCCCGCTCCTTCGGAATATGGTGTTGCACCTTCATTCATGTCAGATCTGAGTGAACTCCAGTTGCTTGCTATCCGGTTCGTCCAGATGTTTATCTATGGCATGAGGGTATCCCTGATTGCCATATATACGACTATCTTTTTCACGGACAAATATATCCTGATGTGCCTTCCGGTCATGCTGAACTATGTAATCCGAGAAATCGAGTCAAGACTCTGGACGAAGTTTTTCATGACGAATGAGAAGATAGCGAAGTTCATCGAATCCATCCGTATCGATGCAGTGATCCGGGTAGAAGGGAAGATAGGAACCATGAGCGTATGGCTGGTTCTTATCCTCATGGTTCCGGCGGTGATTTTGACATATATATCGTTAAGCGAGGATGGTCGTTATGCTCTGGAATAATCTGAAAACGGCATTTTCTGTTGCCACGATAGAACTGAATAAATCCCTTCGGAGTACCAAGATCCTCATATTCGCTTTGTTTGCGATATTTATCAATTATCAGGCGGTCGATCCGTTACGGCAGATTCATACGGATATGAACGGCATGAGGCTTTCCCTGACAGAACCGTTCATCGTGTGCGGGAATTCCGGCGTCATCCTTCTGGTCCTTCCGATCCTGTATCTGGTCATGATGGCCGATTTCCCCAGGCAGGGGCAGGAGATCTATTTCTTCAAGATTCGTATGAATGACCGCATCTGGTACATGGGGCAGATCCTCTATTCGCTACTGTCAGCCGTGTTCGTAGTCGTGGTGATCTTCCTTCTTTCCAGTATTCTTTCGTGCGATTTCATATCCCTGCGAACCGGATTCAGCCGGGCGGTAAGGGAGTATTACGAATCGTATCCGGATAAAGACCATTTTTTGATGGAACTGATCCCGACGAATCTCCTGAATAACATATCTGCGGAAAGAAGCTTCGCATATACGTTCTTTATGCTGATTCTATATTTTCACTTTATTTCTCTGGTCATACTCTTATTCTCCAAGATCGGAGGAAAGCTTATCGGCCTGGTAACAGATGGATTCCTGATCATTGGAGGAACGGCGGTCTGTAATTTCGAATCCGTACTCCGCTGGGTATTCCCGCTGGCACACTCGATTACATGGCTCCATTACAATCAATATAAGAGTGAGATGGCATTCCCGCTTTATGGGTCGTTCCTGTATTTCCTGATACTGGATATCACACTGATTATCCTTATCCTGGCGGTCCCGAAAAAAGATGAAACGAAGGTGATGACGTGATAGAAGTAAAAGATGTGAACCTGACGATAAAGAAACACGAGATTCTGAAGGGAATCACATGCAGTTTCGACTATGGGACGATCACCGGACTTGTCGGGAACAACGGCTGTGGAAAGACGATGCTGATGAAATGCATCTGCGGCTTCATCCGCCCAAGCTCCGGACAAGTGCTTTTCGACGGGAAAAGGATCGGCAAGGATACAGACTATCTAAGGCACGCGGGGATCATTATCGAGACGCCGCGATTCATTGACTACTATTCCGGCATGAAGAATCTGAAAGTCCTGTGCGGATTGTCCGGAAAACCTGATGTTGCAAAACTCAAGGAGACACTCTCGATGTGCGGGCTGGATCCGGAGCTTCGGATATCGGTTCGAAAATACAGTCTGGGAATGCGGCAGCGACTCGCGCTCGCGCAGGCGATTATGGAAGATCAGAAGGTGCTGATCCTGGACGAGCCTTTTAACGGACTGGACAAACATGGCATCGCGGAGATGCGAACATTGCTTCTCCAACTGAAAGAGAAAGGGCATCTGATCATCCTGTCCAGCCACAACGCAGAAGACGTGAAGCTCCTATGCGACCATGTCATCGAGATGGAAAACGGGGTGATCCTCCGGGCGGGGAAGTAATCCGAGCATGGCATAAAAAGAGGGTCTCAGGGAATCTCCCTGACAAGATAATTGTGCCTGAACGTTCAGGCGCGTTGCTTGCCTTTTTTAGCACATAATAGTCTTCCTTTTCCATTTGCCGTTTTGTCACGATTGTTATACAAGATTCGTGGCAAATCAATCGCACTGTGTAACAGCAATTCTGAAGTATCTTGCCGAACTTCAAGAAGAAATACATTCTTTGTAAAAAGGTCATCCTGTAAGCAACAACTAACAGCTTTCTTGAAAACTGATGTCACAACCATCCCCTGTTTTCAGCGCTTTCGGGGTTTTTGACGTCAAGTTTTGCAAAAATACGAATTTGTGACGTCAACTTTTCGAGTTGTTGAAAAACCAGCAGACGCCCTAATGGCAGGCACTGCCGGCCATTGTGAGATGAGTGCATCTATGAAATTGATGTCACTCCTTTATCCTGCTATTTTTTTGCTTTTTTTCGAGGCACTTTTCGGGGTGTTTTTCTGCATTTTTCACCAGTAAATTGTAAGCAGGATAAAGGACTGGGTACAACTTCCGTTGTCCCAATCCGATCACAACACCCGGCAGTGCCGTGTGTTCTAAGAGCAGAAACCAACTATGAATTGGCAAAAATCGTGGGTATAAATCGGGCAATTTTACGATTCGGTAGGTACAACTCAACGTTTAAGCTTGATATTTCAATGCGATTTTGGGTATAAACAGATCCGAGCCCCTGCTTTTATTCGCATGGACTCGGATCATTCCGCTTCTCATATCACTCTCTCCCGAATCAATTTCATTATGGTTTCATCTGTCAGCGTGATTGGTTTTGTTCTCCGCCGAATAAATATTCGAGGATCTGCAATATCATTTTCAATGATTCCTGCTGCTCCGTACTCAGTTTTGACAGGTCCGGATTCCTGTTTACCGCCTCAGAAATGTCTCGTAAACTTCTTCGAATTGCATCGAAGGAGCGGATGTTTCCCTTTACCAACACCTTCTGAAACAGACAGGATTGCCTGTAATAATCCTGTTTTTTCATCCCGCTTGTGATGATTCTGGCATCGATAACCGCCTTTTCCTTTGGCGAAACACGGAAGTTAATGATGATATTTCGAAGACGGTTCTGTTCATTTCTTTTCTTCTTTTTCCTTCTTCTAACCGAAGTCTTACCGTAAATCTTACCCATTATTTCTCTCCTTCCGCGAATTCGCCATCGAGTTTAGTTGCCATCTCCTGCTGAACTGTCGGATACAAGTGAGAATATCTCTCCGTTATAGTTACACTTTCGTGCCCCATCCTTTCCGCAATCTGAATTGGAGAGTATCCCAATGAGATAAGGAGTGCGCAGTGTGAGTGCCGCAGATCGTGAATCCGGATCTCTTTGACACCCGTTTTCTTGCATCCGCGTTCCATTTCGTGATGCAGAAAATACTTGGTCACTTCGAAGAGTCTGGCATCGTCCTGAAGCTTATAGATGCTCTCAAAGTAGTCTTCCATCTCCCGGCAAAGGAAGTCCGGAAGGATAATCATGCGGTTGCTTTTATCACTTTTAGGGGTCAGAATCATCTCTTCACCCTTCACGATCTGGTAGTTTTTGTTGATCCGGAGTGTCTTTTTTTCAAGATCGAAGTCGGCTTTTGTGAGTGCGAGAAGCTCTCCGCAACGTATTCCGGTCCAGAACAAAAGCTGAAAAGCATAGTATGACATGGGCTTATCTTTAATCGCTTCTGCGAATCTCAGATACTCTTCCTTTGTCCAGTAATCCATTTCACTTGCCTTTGACTTACCCATTTTCTTACCGAACAGACAGGGGTTTTTAGAGAGACCATAGTACTTCACCGCATGATTGAAGATCGCATTGATCTGGTTATCAATGGTCCTCAAATACGTCGGAGTGTATCCCTTTCCCTGGTCATCTCTTTTGCAGAGAAGCTCATTGCGCCATTGAAGAACATCGCCGGGAGAGATATCTGACAGACGTCTTTTCCCAAAATAGGGACGGATATGTTTGTTGATCAGTGTCTCCTTATTCTCAAGCGTACTCGGCTTTATCTGAGGCTTCAGATCCTGAAAATACAGTTCAAGAAACTCGCTGAAAAGCATCGTAACATCCTGAGTCTTCCGAAAAAGGAACTCCTGTTCATGGGCAATCGCTTCTCTTTTTGTTTCGAAACCTCTCTTCTCATGACGGTGTTTCTTGCCCTGCCAGTCAGTGTAGTAACATACAACTCTCCACGTTGATCCATCATAACCCGCCCATTTATCTCTGAATACCGACATGCTCAACACCTCACCTTCAGGTAATCGTCTATCCGCTGTGCCGTATTTTTTGTGATATGATAGCCTGTTTCAGACATCAATTGATCAGATTCATATTGGTCTCTCAATTCCTTTGGCAGGGTATAGATCGTTTCTCTTTGCCATATAGTCATATCCCCAAAGTAGTCTTTCGGATCTACCAGCATATGTCCTTCCCAGCCTTTAAGAAGACTTTTCCAGTTCCTGATAGGTTCCCCATTGATACATCCGCCACGGTCAACATAGTAATACCGGATAAATCTCTCTGCTTCCTCATCTGGAAAAGAGAGTTTTCTAGCTTTTGCAGCTTTGATCACGTCTTCCTTTGTTGGAATACCAATAGCAACTGTTGGGCATGCCATGACAACTATACTGGTATTATCATTTTCATTCCCATTATCATTACCATTGTCATTATCATCTTCATTGTCATTGTCATTTTCATTATCACCATCCAAATGCAATGCATTCGCATCCGTTTGCATTGCGTTCGCATCCATTTGCTTTGCATCTGCATGCGAAACTGACCACCGCTTCTTGGCGGCAGTCTTGTTCTTCTCACACCGTTCCTGATATGCTGCCATATTCGCGTCCATAACCGGCTTGATGGCATCGAATGCAATCTTAACTCTTGAACTGGTAACCTGAGGTTCCATTCCCTCTGCAAGGTCAAGGATTGCATTAAGTAGTTCTGTTACCAGAACCGGATCTTCCATTAGCTTAAAATAGCTTCTCCATGAGGAGTAAAATACAAATGATTTCTTTTCTGTTTCCATAGGTTAATTACCTCACTTTCTTGATAATTACGCAGAAAGGCAATATAATCTAGGTGCGAATTAGTTACGTGCCTTTGGTGCGTAGGGGCCTCTCTTCAGGGAGGCTCTATTCTTTTGATGTAAATATAAGTGCTTCTTCGTACCATTTTCGATTGACCTTTCCGGCAACAACGATTGCCCTGGGATACTGTTCCTTCAACTGATGATTCAGTTCCCGGATCACTTCATATGCTTTTGCCCTTGATACTCCAAGATCTCTCTGGACCGTATCCACACCTACAAATAGCGATTTGTTTTCGTCTTTCATGGTTTCATCCTCCTTTCATGATTATTTTGTTTTTGGATAGCCATAATTTTATGTTGATTGTATCTTACATCGGTATATATCGGTTGTCAATAGTATTCGCCATATTTTTATTACTATTTTTTCGATTTTGTATATATTTTTCGCTTGATTGTGGTATAATGGACACATCAACCGATATCATCGACCATGGGAGGCTACTATGAATCTTGGCGATAAAATCAAGAAATACCGCGTTTTACGAGGATTAACACAGACCAAACTTGGTGAAATGGTGGGCTTTTCCAGAACCACAGCAAATTCAAGAATCAGAAAATATGAAACAAACGAAATGGCTCCGAAGGCAGATATCCGCCAGAAGATCGCCCTTGCCCTAAACGTGGACATGTCCGCTCTGTCAGATATAGATATTCAGACTGAAGAAGATATCATGCAGGTTCTATTCTATTTAGAAGAAACAAAAAACATGTCTGTTGAACGAACGGGAAACAAGATCAATCTTTCTTTTGACTGTGATGACAGTGAGAATGCAAAACTGCTGGGATACCTTTGCAGCTGGGCATCTGTAAAGAGTAACACTGTTTCTGATGAGGCATCGTTACAGCAGTATAATATCTGGAAAGCTCAGTTCCCTATGGATATTAATGCATACCTTGATCAGCAGCTTGCTGAACTGAACAGTATATATATACCTTTATTGAAAAAGAACGGTGCCAAGTTCAAATTTGATAATATGGCGGATTTCATGGCTTCTATTCGCGTGTTAACCGAACTGGGAATCCGTATCAAAGCTGATCATGTCAGTTTCGGAGCAGGAGATGGCGGGATCATGTTACAATTCCCCGCAAGTCAGATTATTGATGCCAATACGGATGTCCAAACGGCTTTCGCAAACTTTCTGAGCGGCCTAAATTCTATTTCTAAATACTGCCGCCAGGAGATATCCCCGTCTGCATTTGTATCTTCTGAAGGAACAATGATCTCGTATGTTCTAAGATACTCACCGTTCTCCGGATTCCAGAAGCATATTAATGAAGTACAGAGTTTTGTACTGAACAAAGATTCACATCTGGATTGGGAATATAAAAACTTCGAGTCTGCTTATAAGATGAAGATCGAGGATTGGAAGCAGATTCGATTTGTCTGATAGCCGTATTTTGTTGGCGAAATGTTGGCGAAGAAAAACGAAAGCCCCTGTTTTCAGGGGCTTTCAGCGATTTTTCATTATTCAAGTTCAATCGTGGCCGGCGGTTTCCCGGTGCAGTCATAGAGGACTCGGTTTATGCCTTTGACCTCGTTGACGATTCGGGAAGAGACTCTTCCGATGAGGCTCCACGGGAGCTCGGCAAACTCGGCTGTCATGAAGTCGGTCGTGGTGACCGCACGGATGACGCAGGCATAATCATACGTTCTTTCATCGCCCATGCAGCCGACGGAGCGCATATTGGTGAGGGCTGCGAAGTATTGGTTCGCATTTCTGTCGAGACCGGCCTTTGCCATCTCCTGACGGAAGATCGCATCCGCATCCTGTACAAGACGGACCTTCTCGGCAGTAACTTCGCCGATGATACGGATCGCAAGACCCGGACCCGGGAACGGCTGACGGAAAACAAGGTTCTCCGGGATGCCAAGTTCGAGACCTGCTTTTCTTACCTCATCTTTAAAGAGGAGACGAAGTGGCTCGATGATCTCTTTGAAATCGACGCAGTCCGGAAGTCCGCCGACATTGTGGTGGGACTTGATGACTGCGCTTTTACCGAGGCCGGACTCAATCACGTCCGGATAGATCGTGCCCTGGACGAGGAAATCGACTGCACCGATCTTCTTTGCTTCTTCTTCGAATACGCGGATGAATTCTTCACCGATGATCTTTCTTTTCTTCTCCGGTTCTTCCACACCGGCGAGCTTACTGTAGAAGCGCTCCTGGGCATTGACACGGATGAAGTTGAGGTCATAAGGTCCCTCCGGACCGAATACTGCTTCTACCTCGTCGCCTTCGTTCTTTCTGAGAAGACCGTGGTCAACGAATACGCATGTGAGCTGCTTACCGACTGCCTTGGAAAGAAGGACGGCAGCAACAGAAGAGTCAACTCCGCCGGACAGCGCGCAGAGGACTTTACCGGATCCGACCTTTTCGCGGATCTCTTTGATGGATGTCTCAACGAATGAATCCATCTTCCAGTCGCACTGGCATTTGCAGGCGCGTTTCAGGAAGTTCTCCAGCATCTTATTTCCTTCCACAGTATGGGAAACTTCCGGATGGAACTGCACGCAGTAAAGGCCCTTCTCCACATTCTGCGCGGCCGCGACAGGGCAGGCTTTCGTGGTGGCCGTAACGGTAAATCCCGGAGCGGCTTCCGCAATATAAACAGTGTGGCTCATCCAGCAGACTGTCTTACTGGATACATGCTTGAAAAGCGCTGTGGTGTTATCCACATCGACTTCGGTATGACCATATTCTCTTACGGGAGCAGTGGCCACCTTACCGCCGAGGAGATAGTTCATAAGCTGGGCGCCGTAGCAGATACCGAGTACCGGGATACCCAGTTCAAAGATTTCCTTACTGCATCGGGGTGCATCGTCATCTGTGACATTACTCGGTCCGCCGGTAAAAATGATTCCCTTCGGATTCAGTTCCTTGATCTTTTCGATCGGCATATTATACGGATGGACTTCGCAGTATACGTTCAGCTCACGTACTCTTCTGGCGATCAGCTGGTTATACTGGCCTCCGAAATCCAGGATCAGGATCATCTCGTTTTGCATGGTGGTGCCTCCCCGATTAGTCATGTGGATTTTTATGTGGTTATAATACTCCAAAAACACCTTGGATTTATATCCGTAATCTGCACAAAAAAAAGCGTGTTTTAGTGCTTTTTACGCATGACCGACAGCAAATGCGGGAAATCAGCGCCAATCCGCCTTTTCCTTCGTCACTTTTTCTCCCCATTTCGAAGCCCATTTCTCACAATACAGCCTGGAATAGGGGATATTTTTTCTCTTCCGGAATCTTCTGCACTGCGGAAGACTTGCCCACAGGACAGACGGGATCCCGATCACCAGAAGGTAAAAAGGCCCCAGAAGAAGGGACTGGAAAGTATGGCCATATTCATGGACCGTCACTTCCTCGCAGTAGGCTCTTTCGTCCTTCGCCCACTTGCTCTGGTCCTTCGGGTCCGGTTCCTGAGGGGTAAATATAAACATGCCCAGGGACACACCGGCATCCGACGGCCAGACTGTCCGGACAACACCTTTATAGTAAGTATGCGGGCACTTCCAGTACCAAAGATAGACGAAGAACCCGGCCGATGTCTGAATATATCCCCAGGTCCAGTGGAGGAATACCGCCACCGGATAAAACCAGCGCCGGTCGTCCTTCCAGTGCGTTTCCACCGCAAGGAAAAGACCGATCAGAAGAAGGCCCAGAAGGTAGCATAGCCCGTCTTTCAGGTCATAAACACCGCCCAGGGCGATCCCCATCGGTGAATCCGGATCGATCCCCAGTTTATTTGCCACAGACATAGCCTGAAGAACTTCTGCCAGCCAGCCGCAGGCATAGCAGAGAAACGGAAGAACATATACGGAGAAGATCCCGTCTTTCGGGAAAAGAAGCGCCCGAAACAGAAAATACAGCGTAGGGATCACCAGGATGTCGCCGACATAGCCGCGCACGGCGCCTTTAGCCAGAAGTGCGATCAGGACCTCGACCATGCATAATGCCAGAAAGAGAACGGCATATTTTAATCTGGGGTGAATTCTTCTTTTTGCTTCCATTCTTCCTCATCCTCGGTTCCCTTCCGTCCTCTCGCATTTCGCGCGGGACAGAAAAGATTGTGTTATACTGAAACACATATTATCAAAGGTGGGGAAAAAATGACAGCATTTGAATGGTTCAAACTTATCCTGATCGGTATCGTGGAAGGCATCACAGAGTGGCTTCCTATCAGCAGTACCGCCCATATGCTCCTTGTTGACGCCGTTTTGCCGCTCAACCAGAGCGAAGAATTTAAAAATATGTTTTTCATCCTGATCCAGCTGGGCGCGATCATGGCCGTGGTCGTCACCTTCTGGAAGCGTCTGTGGCCTTTCGGCTACGGAGAACAGCCGGGCATGTCCAAGAAGAAATGCTTCATTAAGAAGGACATCTTCATGATGTGGTTCAAGGTCGTTGTGGCATGTATTCCCGGTTTTATCGTGACGATGCTCTTTGACGACTATGTGGAAGCCCATCTTCAGACACCGTATATCATCGGCGCGGCGCTGGCTTTCTACGGTCTGGTCCTGATCCTGGTCGAGCAGAAAAGAAAGAATAAACTGCCCCGCATCGATAGTGTGGATGACCTGTCCTTTAAGGATGCATTCCTGATCGGCATGTTCCAGTGCCTTTCCATTATTCCGGGTACTTCCCGTTCCGCCTCCACCATTATCGGCTCTCTGGCTATGGGCATCTCCCGGACAACTGCCGCGGAATTCACTTTCTTCCTGGCTGTCCCGGTCATGGCCGGCTTAAGTCTTGTAAAGATGCTGAAGTTCGGATTCCACTTCACTACTATGGAAATGGTCACACTCCTGGCAGGATGCGCCATTGCCTTTATCGTGTCCATGTTCGTTCTTCGCGCCCTTCTGAACTACGTAAAGAAACATGACTACAAGATCTTCGGTGCATACCGGATCCTGGCCGGAATCGTGGTCATCCTTTACTTTGCACTGGTCTGATCACTTTCGAAATCACGGATAAAAGTAATAAAAAAGCGGAGGTTTTATTCTTCCGCTTTTTCTTCGTCTTCGGTTTCTTCCTGCGGGATCACATGCAAAAGCACTTTTGCGATCCAGTTTTCTTCCACCTGGATCACCTTGATCTTCAGGTTCTTATACTGGACCTCCGGCGTCTCACCGTGATCCGGCACACGGTCCAGAAGGCTCAATGTCAATCCGGCTATGGTATCGTAGTCTTCACTGTCGAGGTTGACCCCGATGGCCTCTTCCAGGTCGCTGAGGGTCATATCGCCCCGTACCAGGAATCCGCCGTCATTCATCTTCAGAAGTTCCTGCTCTTCTTCGTCAAATTCATCTGTGATGCTTCCGACGATTTCTTCCAGCATATCCTCGATGGTGGCGATACCCATAGTTCCGCCGTACTCATCGACGATGACCGCCATCTGCATCTTACCTTTTTTCATCTCATGGAAAAGCGCCGAGATCTTCTTCGTCTCATGCACAAAGAGCGGCGGGCGCATGATCTTTTCCAGCGAAAAGTCCCCGTCCTGATTGGAAATGCCCAGAAGATCCTTGATATGCAGGATACCGACGATCTCGTCGATGGTCTCCTTATAGATCGGGATACGGGTATATTTCTCATTTCTGGCAACATCCATCACCTCTTCAAAAGAGGCATCGATAGGCAGTGCCACGATCTTCTTTCTATGGGTCATGATCTCCACCACATCTTTATCGTTGAACTCAAAGATGTTCTGGATCATCTGCTTTTCGGAATCCTCGATGGAACCTTCTTCCGAACCCACATCGACCATCATGCGGATCTCTTCTTCGGTCACGTTCGTCTCTTTGACTTCCGGATCGATATGAAGAAGTCGCAGCACTGCATTGGTGGAAAGAGTCAGAAAGCACACGAACGGCTTCATCAACGTGCCGAAAGTCCGGACCACAGACGAAGAGCCATAGGCCAGTTTCTCTGCGTTATTCTGCGCGATCCGCTTCGGTACCAGTTCACCCAGTACCAGAGAAAAATAGGACAGAATTATTGTTACCACCACGGTGCAGACTGTTCCCAGCCAGGAATACTTTCCGTTGGGGTCGAGCCAGCTGGTCATTCTTCCGGAGAATTTATCTGCGGCAAACGCACTGGAGAGGAATCCGGCCAGCGTGACACCTACCTGGATGGTAGCCAGGAAAGTCGCCGGGTTTTCAATAAACTTCAGGATGCGCTTGGCTTTACGGTTCCCTTCTTCCGCCTGCTTTTTGACTTTTGCGTCATTAAGGGAAATCACCGCCATCTCGGCAGCCGAGAAAAAGGCGTTAATGAGAATGAAAATAAAAACGATGACGAGGTCAAAAATTATTTGGCCTATACTGTCTTCAGGCACGTTCTTTCCTTTCCTTCCTTTGTCACGCGCGGGCTGTCTGTACTCCCGACGCGGCGTAAACTATATCGCTCCGGACATTTTTCCAAAGCATCTGTAAACGTGTAAATATAGACGAATATACCAGATACAGCCGATTTTTTCAATATCGGGTGTGGTATCATGGGAAGAAGAAAAGGAAGGAACGCCATGAGTAAAAAGAAAAATGCGCACAAACAGAAAAGCTCCATCACGCTTTCAGATCCGTCTTCCATAAAGAAGACAGATCCGGTGGCAAGTGCCGTCGATCGTTCTTCTGAAATGCCGGACGTGAAGATGGCGGGGTCTGATCCTGTCCCCGCTTCCCGCTGGTTTTTACTTTGGATCCTTTTATTTCTCTTCTGGGGGCTTCTTTTCATATTGACAGACATCTATACTTCCCAGCCCCGCGGATTCGGTGAACGCCCCCTGATCCTTCTTCACATTTTCCGTGACCACCTGACCCGTGCCGACATAAGCACCTACACCTTTTCCTACGGAATGGGTATGAGTCTCTTCCGTGCCTTGATCTCCGGCTTTGGCGGCATACTTGATCCTTTGGTTTCTCTTCTTCCGGAAAAGATCCATCCTCAGATCCTGAATCTTCTGAGTGCCCTTCGGCTCTCTCTGGCAGGTGTGGCCATGGCCTGGTTTCTGGCGCGTCTTCGCGTTCCTTTCTTAACCAGATTCTCCGGAAAAACATCCACTTCTGATAGTTCCGAAAGAA
Source organism: Oscillospiraceae bacterium (assembly GCA_902802325.1). Lineage (GTDB taxonomy): Bacteria > Bacillota > Clostridia > Saccharofermentanales > Saccharofermentanaceae > Scatonaster. The sequence goes on from CADCLV010000013.1 coordinate 22,694, forward strand.
ATACCCGCTTTACATCTTTTCTCCTCTATGGAGCAGCAGGCGCCGCATATTCCGGCATCATGCTTCTTTTCTGCATCCTTTTTTCTCTTCCGGTCTCTGACACGTTCTTTCTTCTGCCGCTTCTAATGGCGAATCTTTTCCCCAGGAAAGAACAGGGATCTATTTGCCGGATCTCCATACGTACAGTTTTTCTTTGGGCTTTCTTTCTTTGTGCCAATACAGCATGGGGGCTCCTTCTTCTTCCTGTTCCTCTTCTCTTTCTTCTTTTCGTCGGAACCAGGATCTCTTCCCGCCATGCCCTTTCCCGGCTTCTTTCTTTTTTCCTGGCCGCAGGGATCAGCGCCGGACTTTTGCTGCCGCAGTATTTTCTGTTTCCCGACCTTGTAAGAAATGAAAACGGTCTGTCCCTTTTCCTTCAGAGCCTGGGATCAGATACCGATACGGACCATCACGATGTGACTTTTCAATGTGATGCGACCGATATGCTTTTGAAAAAAGTCCCGGCTATGTATATCACTACCCTGCCGGTCGAACCGGATGACCCGTCGCAGCGCTCTGCTCCCGTCTTCGAAACGCACTTTGAATTTTTAAACGAGTGGATCTATTCCCTCTGGCCCGCTCTTCCGGCCCGTCCTTTCCAGGATATGGGAAAAGTGGAAGGCCAGATGGTTTCTCCGAATGCATTGGTCTTTTCCACCAGCACCCTTTTTATGGACCCCATGTACTGCGCGATCACACTTCCGCAGCGGCAGAATCCGGCCCAGGTATATTTGAATGATCACCTTCTGACCACGATCTCCCATAACCCGGGAACCGTGCTTTTGGAGCTGGGATCTTTCCAGGTCGGCCAGCAGGTCAATGTAAAAGTCGTTACGGAAAACCCGGAAGAAGTGTTCCGCGGAAGCTGTTCCTTCGGATATCTGAACGCCATCAACTGGAACATCTACACCGGAAGCGCCACTTTCGGCATCTTTAACATGAGGACCACTTCCGACGGAATCACTGCAGAAACGGTGGTATACGGAGATTCCGTGCTTCTGACGAACATTCCTTACGAAAAAGGCTGGACCATGTATCTGGACGGAAAGACGGTCCCGGTCCGCGCCTATAAAGATGCCTGGATCTGCGCAACTGTCCCGTCCGGAAATTACATTCTGCATCTTCACTACACTGCCCCGGGAAGCATCCTCGGCGGCGTCATCAGTGGCATTTCCTTCCTGATCCTTGCCATCGTCAGTATCTCCTCCGGTAAGAAAAAGACTTCTTCGGATCCGTCTTTACCGGATGAGAAGAAGTCTTGATCGTTTCTATTTGAAATGCACTTACTCGCCGTCGTCCTCGCCGGCATCTGAAGTGACATCCAGCTCCGGCGCATCCTCCAGCACCTTATATTCCAGGCCCTGCTTTTTCAGTTCTTTCAGGAACGGAAGCGGATCGAATTCCGAGATCATGTGGACACCGTCCTGCTTCCAAAGACCCAGCACCATGAGGCTTGCTCCGGCTACCAGTGCCGCAGCCGCCATAAAGTCTGTTGCTGAAGCGCCGAATTCCTCGAAGCACTGCTGATGATCCACCAGCGTGTAAAGGAGGGAATTCTTCTCCTGCCCTTCTGCCTTTCCTTTCAAAAGGATGCCGACACCGGTCTTACCCTTTGCCGTCGCGCAAAGATCTTCCTGCTGCGGCATGACTTCATAAAGGAAATCCAGCGGCGCGATCTGCTGGCCATCGATATCCACCGGTTTGGTGGAGGTCATACCTACATCCCGGAGTACCTTGACCATAGACATAAAGGTGCGCTTAAAGCCGGAGAAATAGCGGATCGTCGGATCACCCGGAAGTTCTCCGCTTAAGGCATCGATCACCTCGTGATCGACCATATAGAGGTTTCTCTTACCGATCTCCGGGAAAGAATACTTGGCCTGCACGCTCATCGGCGGCACGCTGATGATCTTTCCGTCTTTGAACATACGGCTCTCGGAAGAGATCTGGCGAAGACTTGTAGTCATCGGCGTGTTCATCAGATACGGATGGGCATTCGTTCCGGCATTCATATCCAGGACATCCACCGTCTCGATCTCATCCATCAGTTTCCCGGCCGCATACTGGCCCAGAGCATTGATCACACCCGGATTAAATCCGCAGCCGATGATCGCAGTCAGGCCCTTTTCCCGGAACTTTCTGTCATAGGCATATTCCGCATTGATATCGCAAAGAGCGGAGGCCTTGGGAATATATAAAGAAGCGTCAATGTAATTCGCTCCGATGGAAAGGCACAGGTCCATGACCATCAGATTCAAAGAAGACGGTGCCAGATTGATCACCAGATCCGGATTATAGATCTTCGCCATCAAAAGGGTCTTTTCTTTATTCTGGATATCGACGTACGCCGTCACGATCTTCTGCTTATCGGACGAATATTTCTTCTTGTACGTATCGCATTTTTCCTTGGAACGTCCGGCCAGGCAGACCTCCCGGAAGTAAACTGAATTTTTTGCCATCAAAGGAATAACGGCACGGGCCAGCTTGCCACAACCTATGACCAAAACCCTCTGCATGTGTTTTTCACCCTTTCATCTCTTATTTCTATCTTTTCTTTGCCGCATTTTTCGCCCTTTCCCACCAAAGATGCAAGAAGAACGAAGCCACACTGGTCAGGTCATGAAAAACGGGCGGTGATAATTCGAATTATCGATCACGAAATCCCGATGCTCGAAGGGGTCATGCCTCTCGACATACATCTTCTGCGCCGGAATATTCTTTTTCCTGTACACTTCCACCGGATCTTCTCCGTATAGCGGTGCATCCAGAAGCGAAGCACGGTGTTCCGACTCCTTGTAGTCCACATGCATATAGACAGTCATGTCAAAATACCTAAGAAGTGGCTCCCGGTACATCATGGGACCCAGAAGGATCATGATTCCATCCTCGGAGAGCCGGTATTCGCGTTCGTTTACAAATGCATCGTATGTATTGTCGAGGCAGTACACAACTTTGTCAATACTGCCGTTCTTTACAAACGGGTCCAGAACCTCATCGATCAGTTTGTCGAGGTTAAATCCGTTGAAGTAGTAAGCCTCCACCGGGTCCTCGCCCCGATAGCTCTGTTCCACGGAACGGTGAAAGTCTTCCAGGTTCACGATCAGGTATTCCTGGCCGAGCATGGTCATGTATCTTCCCAGCCGCTCGGCAAAAACTTTCTTTCCCGCAAAATCAATTCCGTCGATCCCCAGGATCCGGACTTTCTTTTCAATGGCGGCTCTGGCCAGATCATGGATCACCCGGGTCGTATAGACCTGATCTTCTACTTCCAGCGTATCCATCGCACTTCCGAAACAGTCCCGGAATACATCCCTTCTGTTTTCACCGTACGCGATACACGGGATCTGGCATGCGCTCATTGTCTCAATACAATTCTCACTGTCTCCGACGAAGATAAAGAAGTCATCGTTATTTCTAAGCTTTCTGAGGTTTTTTGCCGCCGTATCTGTTCTAGAAGCACTGACGATCTTATCGATCATCTCGAGGAGACCATATCGTCTCAATGCCGCCTTGATCGTATTGACTGCCGCCTCATCACAGACATTCAGGCTGTACCCGGCTTCCATCAGAGAAAAAAGCATTTTCTGCACATCCGGGTCGATGGCTGCGTCTCTGAGGGTGATTGAATCCAGCGCTGCCTCATCGGAGATGATCACATCGCCCTTGGAAATCAGTCTTTTGTTGTCCAAAGAATCAGAAGACCAGAACGCCAGCGCGCCCAAGTCAAAGAAAATTCGATTCATCCACAACGTCCTCGTTTCAACAGTTGCTAATATTATACAGCAATTAGACCAAAAAACACTAAAAGATTTTGCCATTTATTAGCAATCTTCATCACAAGAAGAGGAAATCGTGATATACTGACCGTAGTAATGCGTTGGGGAAAGGAGAAGGTCATGCGTCATACGGTTCGGGACAAGCAGCAAACCATAGAGCAGGAAGAACCGATGGAGTATTCTGCCCCGGTATCGACAGTTGAGAATCCTTTAATGGAGGAACTGCATACCGTCTCGACCTATTCTGCTCCGGCCTGGAAATCTTCCAGTTCGGGAAATGACGGCAAGAAAGATCCCTTCGCCTCTGACTCCGCATTTGTTTCCATCGACGATGAACTTCTGCAGTCCACCGAAAGACCGATCGCCCCGACGAATGCCACGATCCTCTCCGAAGAGAAGGTCAAAGAGCATTTCTCGTATACAGACGATCAGCTGGTGTATAAAAAAGGAATGAAGTTCTCGGAAAGACTTCTCGTCACCTTCCGCAAGATCGCCGTATGGTTCTCTGACATCTGGGACAAATACTTCCTGTTCATCAAGCGGCATTTCCCGGCGCTGGTAGATGCCCGTAAAGTAAAGAACTTCTCAACGATCGGCCTGGCTATTGTCTTTCTGGCACTGGCTGCTATTGCCATTGTTTTACTGATCGTTCGCTGATCAGACCCGTACGGATAGGGGGATAACTATATGACATCTGCATCTGACCCCACGCCAGAGTTTTTTTCCAGACTCCCGAAAGATGCGCTTTTTCAGACCTTCCTCAACCAGGTGGAATTCTCTGTCTTTTTCAAGGACACTTCTCACCGGTACATGCTCTGCTCTTCCTCCTTCGCCCGGCTTCTGGGATATAAGACCCCGGAAGAGATCGTATCCCGTTCTCTTTCCGATTTTGTCATGGAAGAAGAAGCGAAATCCCGGACCGAAGAGGAAGACCGGATCATGGAAACGAGACAGCCTCTGGTCAATCAGGAGCGGCATCTGGTCCTTACCGGCTCCCGTTCCACAGCAGGCAGCATCTGGCTTTCCCTTTCCACTTATCCGCTGATCGGTCAGGACGGGGAGATCCTCGGAGTATGGGGTATCGCCAGAGATATTTCCGAAGAAAAAAATACCGCCCAGAAACTGATGCAGAAGAACCGCCAGTATGATGAGCTTTCTTCCAGGATGCACCTGATGGCCACGGTGGACGAAGTGACCGGACTTTATAACCGGAAATCCTTTGAGGAAATGATCCGCCGGAACATGCGGGTATTTGCCCGTGTCCGCGGAAGAGGCTATACAGCCGGTTTCTGCGTTATATTGATGGATATCGATCATTTCACGAAATTCTGTTCCACATATGGAATCGAGAACCGGGATATTGCCCTGCAGTACATGGCAGATATCCTGCGTTCCTGCTCCCGCTCCGCCGATGATGTGTTCCGCGTCGGAAATGATGAGTTCGCCCTGATCCTTCCGGATACGGCCATCGACGGTGCCCATACCCTCAGTAACCGCATCTCCCACACCCTTATAAGAAAGCCGCTTCTTCTGGAGGGAAAGGAGATATTCCTGACATTAAGCTACGGCTATGCCGTCTACGATGATCAGCTGGATGCCTCTGAACTGATTATCGCCGCCGACCAGAGCCTTTTTGACGCGAAAAAGAACCGCTGAGATTCAGACCATTGCATTTTTCAAAGAAGTATTCTCGTCGGAAAAAATGTCCTTGGAAGATTTGTCGTCGGAAGATCTGCTCTCACTCATCGAAAGCCTTCCTATCTGCTCAGCGGCCGTACATCGAAAGACTCCAGAAAGTCTTCTCCCTTCTGCACTTCATGAAAAGAAAGATCCGGATAATCCAGCTGGCGCATCACCTCATAAAGGGCAATGGCCACTGCGTTAGAAAGATTCAGGCTCCGGCATGTCTCCGCCATAGGGATCCGGAAACACCGGTCCAGATGAGAAGCCAGTCTTTCGTAGGGAATGCCTGTGCTCTCTTTTCCGAAGATCAGGTAAATGTCCTTGTCGATCGATTTGAAATCGAATCCACTGTGGGGCTTTTTTCCATATCGGGTCATATAGAAATATTCACCGGGATTTTTCTTTTCAAAATCCTCGAAATTCTCGTAGAAGTCATACTCCGCCAGATCCAGATGATTCGACGCCGCTCTCTTCAAGGTGTCGTGATTAAGCTCGAAGCCCAAAGGTTTAATAATGTGTACCTTCGTCTTCGTCGCCACACAGGTACGAAGTATATTCCCCGTATTCTGCGGGATCTCCGGTTCATAAAGAACTACATGTACTGCCATTTTTCTAAATCTTCCTTTGCCTTATGATTTCGATAAGTGCTCCAGTTGTTCCTTTCTTTTGACCGCTTTTTCGGTTCTTTTTTTCATTTTGATCTGTCTTATGAATCTCTTCACGTCAACCAGAAGATATATTACGGCGATCAATAATACTGCGGCCAGAAGTCCCCAAAGGAACGTGTCTCCGTACATTTTGAGGATCCCCCAGAATGTCAGGCTCTCTTTCTTTGAAAGGACCCAGAGCACCCGGAAGATCGTAACCAGCACACATAGAAGTGCAGAGATGAGTATGATCCCCGGGATCACGATATACATCTTCGCATCCGTAATGTCATTACAGGTTCGGGTATAGGCACCTAAGGTCCGGCTCTGGCCGGTCTGATAGGCCTCACTATAGATCGCCGCCGCTGTATTTAAAAGTTCCAGACGTGATGCTTTCTTCTCATTCCAGGCCGCGCCTTCGTTCCAGATCGAATCTTTTCTCCGGTTCTGCTTCATGTCGCGGATCTTCGCGAACTGATCTTTCTGAAGTGGCGATGTCCAGCCGGAAAAAGCATTTTCCAGGACCATGACTTTTTCTTTTCTGATTTTCCCGAAGCAGCGGGAAAAAGACCTGTAAAGATTTCCCAGGACCTGATCCGCATTACATGCCTGATACTCCGAACGGGCATAGCGCAGATACCGGATGGCCTCCGGGATCTGCTTAGGCTTCAGGATCGCGCAAAGAAGTCCCTTCACATAGTATTTTTCCCGGGAATCAGGAAGGGAATCGATATATGAAAGCATCTCCTGATCCTTTTCAGAGGAAAGATCCGCATTTACTCCGTAGGACAGTGCTTTTGCCAAAGGAAGAAAGATCAGGGCATCCGGGATCTTCTTATCTGCCAGTTCTTCAAGAAGGTTCATTCCTTCGTTCCACTCTTTGCTTCCCCGCGTGGTGCGGCTCCGGCTGTTTTCGATCAGACTCCGATATGCCCGGTCGGTATCCCCTATTTTCCCGTATACAAATTCCATCGCCGTCACGACCCGGCAGAAAGCATAGCGGGCCAGAAAACTCTTGTTGTCCAGTTCATCCGCGCAGAAGTGATACAGGCCGCAAGCAGATTTAAAGTCCACATTTATTCCGTCACCCCAGAAACTTCTGTCCGCCACTTCCTGGGAAGCAGCCGGGATCCCGCCTGCTGCCGCGATGCACATATAGTGGACTGAAAGGCGCTTTCGGACATTCGGGGAAATCCGTTTTTCGGACTCCGTTAACGTAACCGGACTTGCCTGTTCCGACGGATCTTTATACCGGACTGCCATGTTATAAGCCGCCAGAGGATTGCCACCGTCTGCGCTTTCTTTATAGAGGGTCAGGATCTCCTCCTGGATCTTCTGGTCTTTCCGGTTTTCCTCGGTATCCAGAAGTTCTGCCAGCTCAAACTTCGCGTTCTGGTCGCCTTCTTTGGCCGCCAGACGGAAATAGTGGATCGCTCTTTCCCGGTGATCCGAAATCTCGGGTTTCCGGAGAAAATACCCGCCCAGAAACAGCGCTGAACGGATGAATCCGCTTCCGGCAGCGATCATTTCCAGATTGATCGCCCGCTCGTCATCCGGATCGTCTTCTAAAAGATCCAGGGCACGAAGATGGAAGGCCCGGCTGTTTCCGATCCGGATCGCTTTTTCCAGAAGGATCGCCGACTTATAGGGGTCCGGATCGCAGCCGATACCGGAACGGAGGCAGACCGCCAGACAGACTATCGCTGTGTGGTGGCCGGCTTTGGCGCCCATTTCATAATAGCGGAAAGCCTCTTCTTTCGACATTTCCACACCCACGCCGTTTTCATAGTAAAGACCCACTTCCACGCAGGCCGGGGCATAGCCCATGTCTGCCGCTTTCTTAAAATACTCAAATGCGATCTTATCGTCTCTCGGCGCTTCCGATGTGCCTTCCCGGTAATGGAAAGCAATGCGGTACATGGCCTCCGGAACATTTTCATCGGCTGCCTGCTTGATCAGGGCAAATCCCTGTTTCTCGTCCTTTTCACAGCCCAGGCCCATTTCCAGCATCATGCCGTAGTTAAAGGTTCCCTGGGGAAAATGGTTCTCATGGGATTCACGGAAAAGCGCCAGGGCTTTTTCGTAGTTTTTCTCGCAGCCGATGCCGTCGCCGATGGCTTCACCTAAGACATAGCTTCCGAACCGTTTATCTTTTTCATAAGCCCGGGAAAACAGTTCATATGCCCGCTTCTGGTCTTTTTCGACACCATCGCCCCGGGCATATTTCTGACCCAGCCCCACCATGGCGACCGGGTGCTCTTTGGCGGCAGCCCGCTCCAGCCACATGGCGGCTTCTTTGGGATCTCTGTCCACGTAAGTGCCGGTATCGAACATCTTTCCCAGCGCCAGCCAGGCATTTACGTCTCCGCCGGTTGCGGCTTTTCTATACCATTCGTAGGCCTTTTCCAGGTCCTTTTCCACACCGGTACCGTTTTCATAACACCGGCCCAGACTAAAGCAGGAAAAAGGATGCCCGGCTTCTGCCGATTCCCGGTACATAGAAAGGGACTTCTCATCCACAGTATTCCGTCTGCGTTCCCGGTCATACGCCGTGGCCGCCTGGGCATTGGGATCGTGGAACATATAGGCATTGACCACATCCTTGATTCTATCGTAAAAACTGCGTTCTTTCTCTTCCATAGTCTTCTTAAAAATCTGTCGGTGATATTGCCCTTATTATACCAGAAGAGCGCGCAAAATTTCCGTCAAAAGACCCGGGTCCGCCTTGCCTTTTGTGGCCCGCATGGCCTGCCCCAGAAGAAACTGGAAATTCTTCGTTTTTCCTTCCCGGTATTCTCCTAACGCCTTCGGGTTATCCAAAAGAACCTTTTTCAGTATAGTTTCCAGCTCCGCCCGGTCAGAGATCAGCCACAATCCATGTTTTTCCGCATATTCCTCAGGGATCGCATTTTCTATAAGTGCAGCTTTCAGTATTTCTTTTCCGGATGCACGGGAAATGCGCCCGTCCTTGATAAGGCAGATGATCTCTCCTAAAGAGGTATCCCGGATCGAAAGATCCTCGGGAAGGATCCCGTTTTCGTTAAGAAGTTTCATGAGTTCGCCCATGATCCAGTTACTCGACTCTTTTGCGTCCCGAGAGACCCCGACCGTCCGCTCGAAAAGATCCGACAGTGCTTTTTCCGAAGTCAGAATGCCGGCATCGTAAGACGGGATCTTCCAGACTTCCACATAGCGCTGAAACTTCGCAGAGGGAAGCTCGGGAAGTTCTTTCCGGAAAGCTTCGACCACGTCATCCGGTAAATGGATGACCGGAAGATCAGGTTCCGGAAAATACTTATATTCCGCTGCTTCTTCCTTCTTTCGCATGGAAAAAGAAGCTTCTTTTTCTTCATCCCACCGGCGGGTCTCCTGGTCGATGGCTCCGCCTTCCGACAGTACCTTCCACTGCCTAAGAGCCTCGTATTCTATGGCTTTCCCGACTGCCCGGAAAGACGACAGATTCTTCATTTCGGTCCTTGTTCCCAGCTTTTTCTCTCCAACGGGCCGCACCGACAGATTTACATCCGCACGAAGAGAACCTTCCTGCATCTTGCAATCCGAAACACCGATAGCCTTCAGCATAGTGCGCAAAGTAGTCAGAAAAGATATCACTTCATCGGCAGTACGAAAATCCGGCTCGGTTACGATCTCCAAAAGCGGGACGCCGCAGCGGGAAAAATCGATCCGGGTCAGATTTCTTTCTCCGTCATGAATCAGTTTTCCCGCATCATCTTCCATATGCAGTTCATGGATCCGGATGACTTTCTCCGAAGACGGATCGATGTGCATATAGCCGTTTCTGCCTACCGGTGCATATAACTGGGAGATCTGGTACCCCTTCGGAAGGTCGGGATAAAAATAGTTCTTTCGATCAAAACGGGTCTTCTTCGTGATCTCGCAATTTAGGGCCAGTGCAGTTCTTACCGCATACTCGACCACCTTTTTATTCAGCCTGGGAAGGGCGCCGGGAAGGCCTGCGCAGACTTCACAGATATGCGCATTGGGAGACCCTCCGAAAGCGGTCGGGCAGGAGCAGAATATCTTTGAGCGGGTCTTCAGTTCCACGTGGACTTCCAGTCCCACGACGGTTTCAAATTCACGCATTCCCCGTCCCTCCCTTCAATTCTTTCTGCTTTCTTCCTTCCTGATGCATCTCCAGGAAACGCGCTGCGGTCAGGATGGATTGCTCTCCAAATCGCGGGCCCATGAACTGCATGCCCACAGGAAGAGAGGCGTTTCCGAAAGGCACGGAAACTGCCGGGATCCCGGCTAAACTTGCCGGCACCGTAAAAAGGTCGGAAATATAGTTTTGAAGCGTATCTTTTCCGCTTTCTCCCAGAAGGGGCGCCACCTGCGGAGCCGTGGGAGAAAGAAGGACATCGAATCTTGAAAATGCCGCATCAAAGGAACGGCATAGTTTCTTTCGAGCGCTTTCCGCTCTGCGGTAACAGTCATCGAAATGCTCGGTGGAGAGCACATAGTTGCCCATAAGGATCCGCCGTTTGACCTCAAGTCCGAAGCCGGAACTTCTGGTTCCGATGTAAAGAGAAGCCAGATCTCCGGCATCCGGGTCTCTGTACCCATAGCGGATCCCGTCAAAGCGGGAAAGGTTGGAAGATGCTTCAGCAGAAGACAGAATGTAGTACATTTCCACTGCATAGGAAAGGATCGGCATGTCAAAAAACTCGACCCGCGCTCCTTCTTCTTCCAGGATCCGGACCGCCTCAGTTAGTGTATTTTTCACTTCCGGGGAAACAGCCAGAGAATACCCGCCTTCGAAATCCGTCTCTGCTGAAAGCTCTCTGGGGATACCGATCCGCATCCCTTTGACAGGTGCATTTTCCAAAGAGGAAATATCGATTTTCGGGCACGAAACCGAGGTCTGATCTTTCACATCAGCTCCGGTAACAATGTTACAAATCCCCGCCGCATCGCGAATTTTCCGTGTCAGGGGTCCGGCGGTATCCATGGAAGAGGAAAAGGCCACAAGCCCGTGCCGGGATACGGTTCCATAGGTAGGACGAAGGCCTACCAGACCGCAATAGGCGGCCGGCTGGCGGATCGATCCGCCGGTATCGGTGCCCAGTGCGGCAAAAGCCATGTCTCCGGAAACCGCTGCTGCCGATCCGCCGGAAGACCCTCCGGGAACACGGGCAGGATCCAGTGGATTTTTAGTCGGACCGAAGAAAGAATGCTCGGTGGAGATCCCCATGCCGAATTCATCCATATTCGTTTTGCCGATGATAATGGCGCCTGCCTCCTGAAGTTTCTGCACACAGGTCGCTGTAAAAGGAGGAATGTAGTTTTCCAGCATACGGGAACCGCAGGTGGTCCTTCTTCCCTTCAGAAGAAGATTATCTTTAACGGCCACCGGCACGCCGAAAAGCGGCGGAAGGCCACCGCCTTTTAAAACCTGTTCATCACAGTGGCGCGCCTCCTTCATCGCAGCTTCTTTATCCAGGGAAATATAGGCGCAAATATTAGATTCACGTTCATCTATGTTTTGAAAAACAGCCTCTACTGCTTCCTTGGCACGGATCTGTTTTTCCCGGATCTTCCGGGCAAGTTCAAAAGCAGAAAAAGAAAAGATCTCATCTCGTATCATCGGGTGCACCTCACTCTACTGTCCTGGGTACAGTAAATGTACTTTCAAGACGGGCCGGGGCGCTCTGAAGAATCTCTTCTGAAAGAATGCATTCTTTCTCCTCATCTTCCCGAAGCAGTGCATTTCCCGTAGTTTCCGAAAAAGTATTTTCCGGCTCTTCTTCTCCGAATTTCGAGATCCGTTCCATATACGGAACGATCCGGGAAAGGTCAGAAAAAAGAAGCTCCCTCTCTTCTTTCGAAAGAGACAGCCCGGAAAGACGCAAAATCCGATCCAGTTCTTTTTCTTCAAAATGTTCCATGTGGATATTTTAGCATTTTCCGCCCGGTTCTTCTATCGCTTCCCGGGATACCCCGTGCCAATATCAACTCGTCAGAAAACCGCCAGAAAACATCTTCCTTTTCTGCTGTGACAAGGGGCTTTCCGCCTTGTAAGTCAAGGGGCACGGGTGATACAATACCACTTGTGTAAATCGAATAGTAATGAGGACAAATCTATGAGCAACGAAGAGAAAAAGTATAAATTACTGATCATCAACCCGGGTTCCACCTCCACCAAGGTCAGCCTGTTTGAAAATGAGACCTGTCTTTTCGAGGAAAGCCTGTTCCACGATGCGGACGAACTTCTGAAGTTCCCCCATGTAAACGACCAGATGCCTTTCCGCTATCAGGTCATTCTGGATATGTTAAAGCGTGAAGGCTATGACGCAAGTCAGATCGATGTATTCGTCGGCCGCGGCGGTTCGGCCCACACTCAGCCCGGCGGTATCACCAAAATCGACCAGAAGCTTTTTGACGATACAGTCGCTGCAGTCGGCGGCAGCGAGCATCCGGCAAAACTGGGCGTTATGCTGGCCTGGAAATTTGCCCAGGAATTTAATAAGCCAGCCTTTACTTTAAACCCGACTAATGTGGACGAGTATTGCGATTATGCCCGTCTGACCGGTATCCGCGGGATCTACCGTGTCTCCCACTCCCACGTTCTCAATCAGAAGGCCGTGGCGGAGTACCATGCGGAAAAAGTCATGAATAAGAAGTACGAAGACTGCAACTTCGTTGTCGCTCATATCGATGGCGGAATCACAGTCAGTGCCCACGACCACGGCAAGATGGTAGACGGAAACATGGGTGCCGACGGCGAAGGTGCTTTTACCCCGACCCGTATCGGCAGCGTTCCTGTACTGGCGCTCCTGGACTACATTGAGGAGCATTCCGTGGCAGATGTCCGTCTCCGCTGCTCCCGCGCCGGCGGATTTGTCGATCTTTTCGGCACCGCCAATGCCGACACGATCCACGAGATGGTGGATAAGGGCGATAAGAAAGCATCTCTGGTCTGGAACACCATGCTGTATCAGATCTGCAAGATGATCGGCGAAATGAGCTGCGTACTCTGCGGTAAGGTCGACGGTATTCTTCTGACCGGCGGTCTCCTCCGTTTCCCTGATGTAAAAGAAACCATTGAGAAGCGCTGCGGATGGATCGCACCGATCAGCATCTATCCGGGTGAAATGGAGCAGGAGGCCCTGGCGCTTCCGGCCCTCAAAGTCATGCAGGGAAGGATCACGGCCCAGACATACTCCGGCAAGGATGTATGGCAGGGTTTTGACGGAGTGGAATTTTGATTTTCTGAATAGAATCTGAACAAGATACGAAGAACAAGTTACGAAAGTGAGGAAACCTTTATGAGTCTGATTGAAAAGATCCGTGCCAAGGCAAAAGCAAATGTTAAGAACATCGTGCTTCCGGAAGGCGATGAGCCGCGTACCGTAAAGGCCGCAGAGATCATTAAGAAAGAAGGACTGGCTACCCCGATCCTGATCGGTGACCCGGAGTCGGTCAGAAAAGTGGCTTCGGAGCAGGGTGCAGATATCTCCGGAATCGAGATCATCGATCCCGTAGGCAGCGCGAAATTCGATGAATATGCCCGTGCGCTTTTCGAGCTGAGAAAAGCCAAGGGTGTCACAGAGGAAGATGCGAAAAAACTGGTATCGGATCCGATGTATTTTGCCGTTATGATGGTAAAACTCGGCGATGCCGACGGACTGGTTTCCGGCGCGCTTCATACCACCGGCGATATGCTTCGTCCGGCACTGCAGATCATTAAGGCAAAGCCGGGTATGTCCATCGTATCCAGCAGTTTCCTGATGGAATGCCCGAACAAGTCCTTAGGTGAGGATGGACTTCTGGTCTATGCCGACTGTGTCGTAAATCCCTGCCCGACTGCTCCGGAAGTAGCGCAGATCGCCGTATCCGCAGCGGAAACCGCGAAAGTTCTCTGCGGTATCGAAGAACCGCGTGTTGCTCTTCTTTCCTTCTCTACGAAGGGCAGTGCCAAGCATGAATTGGTCACCAAGATGCAGGAAGCGACAAAGCTTGCTCATGAACTGGCTCCGGATCTTCTTCTGGATGGCGAGATGCAGTTTGATGCCGCTCTGGTACCGGAGATCGGCGCTTCCAAGGCACCGGGAAGTCCTGTTGCCGGACGCGCAAATGTCCTGATCTTCCCGGATCTGCAGGCAGGAAATATCGGCTATAAGATCACCCAGAGAATCGGTGGCGCCGAGTGCTTCGCTGTTCTTCAGGGACTGGCAAAACCCTGTAATGACCTCTCCCGCGGCTGCTCCGTGGAAGATATCGTCAACACAGTCGCCATGACTGCCGTTCAGGCGCAGTGATTGTTTCAGACTGATCTGATACTGAAACTGAAGCTGAAACTGATACTGAAACTGATACAAAAACTGATTGCGATATTCAAAGGGCCGTCTCAATTTGAGGCGGCCCAATTATTGTTCACTTGCTCAATTTGTCTGCCACTGCGTCTATATTCAGTCAAAAGCAGACGTGCTCAGTGACATTATCTTGATTTGTCTGCCACTACGTCTATATTCATCCCAAAAACAGACGCGCAGCAGACATACTTCCTTCCACCACACAAAAAGCGGCTATTTCTTCCGAGCCTCTTTGGGAGTGGAGATTCTGCACAAATCCTATCGAAAACTTTCGGGATTTTGCGAATGTCTCTTTCTTTTCTTGAAATCACCTTAGGGAAGAAAGTATAATATTTTCATATCCTGGGTCTGTATCTTCTTTCAAAGATCCGGATCTGACTGTGGGTAAGGAGGAAAGTATATGGCTTGTTTTATTATTCCGGCTACAGAAGCCATTGTGACAACTATCGCCGCAAAAGTTCTGGCGAAAAAAGAGAAAGATTCCGCGATCCATTATGATGGTTCGTCTGAAGTAGTAGAGAAATCCCGTTTCTCCAAAAAGCTTGGCTGGCTCAACAACATGCTGTGGGGAGGCTCTGCCCTCCTGGCTCTGGAGCATGTATGGCACGGTGAAGTAGTACCGTGGTTCCCATTCCTGACAAATGCTGCCGATGCAGCTGACCGTGCGGAAATGTTCCACGAGATGGCTACTGTTGGTGTATCCATGGCAGCTCTGGTAACCGTTACATGGGCGATCATGGTCCTCGTTTCTTCCCGTTTGGAAAAGCGTGCTGCCAAGATGGAAGAAGCTGCCGTTCCGGTATCTGATAAGAAATGAGGAGGCTCATATGACTTTATTGATTTCTGTATTTGCCGCGATCATCGCGACGATCGTATGGTATAAGAATGCGCCGAAGGACGACTGGAAAGTCGGTACTCTTGCTCTGATGTACTGGGGCGCTTCCCTGATGTGGATGTGCGATGCCATCTTCGAATATGCAGAGCTGAAAGAGGAATTCTTTCAGCCGGCCGTAGCCGACATGATTAATGACTCTTTCCTGGGTCTCACTGTTGTGGCTCTTGGTCTGATCATCTGGCTTGTGGTCCTTCTGGTAAAGGATCCGAAGGGTGTCCTTCGCGCCAAGTTTCTTGCCAAGAAGAACTGATTGAAATTGCGAACAGGAGGGGGAGAGATGGCATGCATTTCTCCCCCTTTTTTCATACGACACAAAGACCGGCCATGTCGGCCTCAGGAGATATCTATGAATACGAAAGCCAAACAAATCCTCGAAGCTGTGGAACGCGGCGAGATGACATCGGAAGAAGCGCTTTTGCAGTTAAAGGCAGCTCCTTTTGAAGATCTGGGCTATGCCAAGATCGACTATCACAGAAGTATCCGCCAGGGTGTCCCGGAAGTCATCTATGGCGCAAGTAAGACCCCGGCACAGATCTGCGGGATCCTCTCTTCCATGAAAGAGAACGGACAGGAAAATGTTCTTATCACCCGTCTTTCAAAAGAAGCCGCCGCCAAGATCTCCAAATCCTATGAGATCACTTACTATAAGGATGCCCGTCTCGGCTGTCTGGGCGAGATGCCGGAACCGGACGGGATCGGAAAGATCGTAGTCGCCACAGGCGGGACCAGCGATATTCCCGTCGCCGAAGAAGCCGCCATCACGGCAGAGCGTTTCGGAAATGAAGTCGTACGTCTTTATGATGTGGGAGTCGCCGGACTTCACCGGCTTCTTGCTCATAAGGAAGAGATCATGACCGCCAGCGTCATCATTGCCATCGCCGGCATGGAAGGCGCCCTGGCCAGTGTCATCGGAGGACTTGCTGACTGTCCGGTCATCGCCGTTCCCACCAGCGTCGGGTACGGTGCGGCATTCGAAGGGCTTTCCGCCCTTCTTTCCATGCTCAATTCCTGTGCCAGCGGCGTATCTGTCGTAAATATCGATAACGGATTCGGAGCCGGCTATCTGGCCAGCATGATCAACCATATGGAGGCAAAATCATGAAAACACTGTACATCGACTGTTCTATGGGCGCTGCGGGAGATATGCTCACCGCTGCTCTTCTCGAGCTTCTTCCCGACCGGGATGCATTTTTGCAGAAACTGAATTCCCGTGGAATTCCGGGAGTGACCTTTTCCTACGCTCCTTCCGTAAAGTGCGGCATCACCGGTACACACATGACCGTGACTGTCAACGGCCGGGAAGAAGACGAACACATGCATGACCACCACGAGCACGAGCATGAACATGATCATGAGCATCACCACGACCATGACCATGAACATACCCACCATCACCACAGCGGGCTCCATGATATCGAAGAGATCGTGCAGAGCCTTCGTCTTCCGACCATGGTGGCTCTGGATGTCATGGCCGTCTATCAGGAGATCGCCGAAGCGGAAAGCCATGTCCATGGTATGCCGGTCGACCAGATCCACTTCCATGAAGTCGGATCCATGGATGCAGTGGCCGATATTACAGCAGTATGCCTTCTGATGCATACCATCAAACCGGACGAAGTCGTAGTCTCTCCGATCCATGTGGGATCCGGCCAGGTGAAATGCGCCCATGGAATCTTACCTGTTCCTGCACCAGCGACCGCCTATATCCTCCAGGGGATCCCCAGCTATGGCGGAAAGATCCAGGGTGAGCTCTGCACGCCTACCGGAGCCGCACTTCTGAAGCATTTTGCCACCCGCTTTGATTCCCAGCCGGTAATGCGTACGACCGCGATCGGCTATGGCATGGGCAAGAAAGATTTTCCTCAGGCCAACTGTATCCGCGTCATGCTGGGAGAAAAGATGGAAGAACCTAAAGCTGTTTCTTCTGGAAATGCACCTGTCGCCGCAGCTTCTTCCGGATCCGGAGCCTCTTGTTCCTGTGACGAGCATATCGTAGAGCTTTCCTGCAACGTGGACGACATGACCGGCGAAGAAGTAGGCTTTGCCATGGAAGCTCTTTTGGAAGCTGGGGCAAATGAAGTCTATACTCTTCCCTGCGGCATGAAAAAATCCCGTCCGGGTATCCTTCTGACCGTTCTCTGCAAAAAAGAAAAGCGGGATGAGATGATCCGTCTTCTCTTTACCCACACTACCACCATCGGGATCCGGGAAGCCTTATTTCAGAGATATGTGCTGGATCGAAAGACCGAGACTATCAGAGATATGTGCTGGATCGAAAGACCGAGACTATCGAAACTCCCCATGGAACCGTAAGAAAAAAGATTTCTTCCGGCTATGGAGTCACGAAAGAAAAATATGAATACGAAGACCTCTCAAAACTTGCCAGATTGCAGAATGGAACACTTCTGCAGGCAAGGACGGAAGTCCATATCAGTGAATGGGAACAGAAAAAATAAGATGAAAAGACGCCCCGGAAAAAAATTCCCGGAGCGTCTTTCTTTTTATCTGACGTTCACATAATATCGGTCACAGAAGCTTCTCGAAACGCTCCTGGAAGATCTTCTTATTGTTGTCGAAGAGGTTATTGCCCTGGGTATCAATAGATACGATAAGCGGTCCGAATTCCTTGACCTTCATGATCCACAGCGCTTCCGGCATACCGAGATCCATCCATTCCACACCTACCAGTTCTTCCACTTCCTGGGCAGCCACTACGGCACATCCGCCCGGGAAAGCACAGTGGATCGCACCGAACTTCTTACAGGCTTCCGTTGTTTTTTCCAGCATACCGCCTTTACCGATGATCAGGCGAAGTCCGGTCTGCTCGATAAAGTCTGCCTCGGCCGATTCCATACGGCGGCTGGTGGTAGGACCTACGGAAACCATATACTGCTTGCCGTTTTCATCCTTTCCGACGATCGGGCCGGCATGGAAGATGGCGCCATCTTTAAACTCAAAGTTCTCCGGAAGGATCTTCTCCTTAACCACACGGCGGTGGCCGCTGTCGCGGCAGGTGGCCAGCATACCGGTCAGATACACGGTATCACCGATACGCAGGTCTTTGATCTGGTCATAAGAAATCGGAGTCGTCAGTATTTTCTTCATGGTCTTACACCTCCAGGGACTTTCTATGGGAAAGGATCTCAGACGACAGATCCTTGTGAATGATCATGTCGCCGCGGCGGGTGGCCCAGCATCCGGTGGAAATGCCCACGCCAAGAGTCGCCGGGTGATGCGCTGCCGCCTCGATATTTACGCCGAGGACAGTCTGGCTTCCGCCGAATCCCAGAGGAGCAATACCCAGAGAATTCAGACCGTCACGGATCTCGTCCTCCAGTTTTGCCACTGCCGGATATGTGCTATGTGTACCGATCGGACGAAGAAGTGCTTTCTTGGAAAGCATGGCCGAAGTCGCGGCACAGGTACCCAGACCGATACCTACGCAAAGCGGCGGGCAGGCATTGGCGCCCCAATCCAGGATCGTCTGATAAACAAATTTCTTAATGCCCTCGACACCTTCCAGCGGCATCAGGACCTTACTTCTGCCGGGAAGCGAGCATCCGCCGCCGGCCATATACATCCGAAGGCGAAGATCCGAAGATCCCGGAACCAGTTCATATTCGATATAAGGCGCACCATAACCGGTGTTATCGCCGGTATTGTGCTCTGCTAAAGGCTCGACCACGTTCGGACGAAGCGGTGTCTGAAGTGTTGCCGCACGGCAGGCTTCCACCAGTACCTCCGGAATCTCCGCCTGATAAGGGAATTCCGTTCCGACTTCCACGAAATACTGGATCACGCCCGTATCCTGGCAAAGCGGACGATGCAGTTCTTTGGCAAGAGACAGGTCTGTCAGCATGCATTCGTACATCGTCTTGGCACTTTCGATCTTTTCCTGCTGGTGCATTTCCCGAAGCCTTGCTTCCACATCATCCGGCAGATAGATTCCCGTCATGGCGGTAAAATCCTGCACGGTTTTGACAAATTGCTGTCGTAACGTCTCTTCCATAAAGCATCCTCCCATTGGTGACATTCGCATAGAAAGTATTGCACAAAACCACCTAAAAAACAACAAAACACGGGATTTACGATTCTGTCATTTCTTTTTGGGAATTATGGGCTAAAATATACCCGTGACGCAATTACTTCCGCTTTATATGGCCGGGAAGAGCCCGGCGCGGATCGAAAAGGAGAACCGACATGATTAGAAAGAGACTTCTCTCCGGCTTACTGGCACTGACTTTAGTATTAAGCTGCGTAGCATGCAGTAAGAGTGAAGAAACTACGAAAAAGAAGAAAAAGAAGAAAACGACTACCACCGAAACATCGGAGAGTCTGGAGCCTACCGAAAGCCCGTCGGAATCGGAAACCACAGAGTCCACCACGGAAGCTACGACAACGGAATCGACAACAGAATCTTCAGCCGCTCCGGCCGATCTCGATCCGGCTTTCGGTTTCGGAACCGGTACCCAGGATGACATGACTGCGAAGATCATGCAGCTGGATCGGGTCGTCGCCGCCGAAAAGCGTGGCAACGGCACAACTTCTATCGGAAAGTATTATGTGATCTTTGAAATGCCACTGGACTGGAATGATCCTTCCAAAGGAAGTTTCTATCTCCGTTCCACCTTTTCTTATAAAGACGACACCGCGCCGAATACATTCCTTTGTAACGGCTACATGATGTATGACATGCTGATCGATTATGACTACCGTTACGATGTGGCAGCACGGTACGACACCAATGAGATCGAGTGCGAGCACCGCTTCTACGGCGCTTCGATCCCGAAGGGACTGTCCAACAGTTCTCCCGAATACTGGGAATATCTGACAGCGGAAAATGCAGCGGCAGACTTTCACCACATCATCACCGAGTTTAAGAAGATCCTTTCCGGAAAATGGATCTTTACCGGCGGAAGTAAGGGCGGACAGCTGACCATGTTCCACTCCCACTTCTATCCGGATGACTGCGCCGTCTACATGCCCTTTGTCGCACCGGGCGGAGTTTCCGCCGACGCACCGGATTTCTTCGATTTCATATATAACGAGATCGGAGACGATGCTTATGGAAAAGAAAAGGCCGCCGAATACAGAAAACTGGTCCTGGATTTCCAGGTGGAAGCTATGAAACTCAAGCCGGTCCTTGCCGAGCGGTACTATCAGGCAGGGCTCGATGAAGGCGATACCTTCACCGACTACACCACACCGGAGATCTTATATGATATGGCGGTGCTGGATTTTGGCACCCAGCTGTGGCAGTACTATCAGAACTTTAGTGCTGTGCAGAAAGTCATGGACCTGGATCACCAAAGTGACGAATTCACAGAAGGTGTCTTTAAGCTGATCATCGGAGGCAACGAGCCGAATGTCTGGGCCACCAACAGTGAATACTTTGCTTACTATGTCCAGGCAGCGACCCAGAACGGCGAGCACGAATATGACTTTTCCTTTATCCGGGAAAGACTGAAAGAAGAAGGCTTAGAAGATCTTCTGACGGTCACGGAAGACATGGAAGAAGGTCTTTTGTACCGTATGGTCTTCACCCCGGAAATGGTAGAAAAATTTACCTTTGACCAGTCGCTGTATAACGAACTGGTGAAGTGGTCTCATACCACACAGGATCTGGTCATCATGGTATACGGCGGCGCCGATGTATGGTACAGCATGCGCCTTCCGGACGTGACCGATAACCCGAATGTGCACATCTATGTAGCCAAAGAATTCTCACATGTTGCCACCATCGATTCTCTTCCGGTAAATGAGCAGACTGAGATCGATACGCTTGTGAAGGAAGCACTGGGAATCTAAAGAATCTACTGGGTTATTGGCATAGGGCTCCATGGATCGATCGTAATCATCGATTTCTTTCTGACTTTTCATCATGCCCTCTCACACTTTCCGTCCGTAGGGGATCTCGTAGTTCCAGGGCGCGATGTCCTCGAAGGTCTTGGCGACGGCAAAGACATCTTCGTCGCGGAATT
>CADCLV010000014.1 GCA_902802325.1 Oscillospiraceae bacterium
CCCTTGTTGGCACAGACCCGTTTGTAGGCTTCGTTCATATTGTCCTTATGTAAGATTTTGTCGAGCAGTTCTGACATTGCCTTGTGTGCTCTTCTCCTTTCCGCTCCCTTGGTCTTAGCCTTATGTTGTGTGTTCAGATTTCATATACGTTTCATCCTACCACTGTCAGGCATGTCCTCAGGACATACATTTGCTTCGCACGGTTAAATTGTTCCGCCCTTCCCGATTCCTCGGTACTATGGCTTCTGCTGACTTCTCACAGTTCGTTGTTACTACGGATCGTGCTCCGCCTGCGAGACCTCACGGGATAAGCCCCGAACCTTTCCCCGTTTACTCGCCTGATTTACGCATTGAAGTTACGGTTGCCTTTTGGACTTTGATGCGTCTAGCCATCTTATCCGTTCAATACGCCTTAGTATCAGGTTTCTGTCCGTCGAGCCACGGTTTCGCTATTGCTTCCTCTCGCCTGTACCTCACGGTACAAACCTTGCAAGTCGCTTTAAGGTTCGTCGGCAACTACGCCCCTCAGGACTTTCACCCGAGGTTCGGGACATGCCCGTCATACTAGAAAAGTTATAACCGAGAATTAAGCTTCAGCCGGTGCTTCCTCAGAAGCAGCTTCAGCCGGAGCCTCTTCTTCAGAAACGGCATTCGGTTCCGGATCGATCGGATTGACTTCCTTGATGGAAATGCTGATACGACGTGTGGAAGCGTTAACATCGAGAACTTTTGCCTCTACTTCCATACCTTCCTTCAGAACATCCTGCGGCTTGTTCAGACGAACATTGGAGATCTGAGAAACATGGCAGAGAGCATCGAGATTCGGCTCGAGTTCAACAAATGCACCAAACTGGAACATACGAACAACCTTACCTCTTACGATAGAACCAACCGGAATGCGCTCTTCGATGTTATAGAACGGATCATCCTCAGGCTTCTTATAGCCGAGAGAAATTCTCTTCTTCTCCGGATCAAAATCCTTTACATAAACGTGTACCTTATCACCGACAGAAAGTACCTCGGACGGATGATGGATGTGATTCCAGGACAGTTCAGATACATGGATCAGACCGTCTACGCCGCCGATGTCAACGAATGCACCGAAATCTGTAAGGCTTCTGACTACACCGTCATATTCCTTATCCTTCTCGATGGTACTCCATACTTCATCAGCCTTAGCCTTACGCTCGTTGTTCAGAAGTGTTCTTCTGGAACCGGAAACTCTCAGACGACGCTTCTCGGCATCGAACTGGGTGATCAGGATCTCCATGGTTTTTCCCTTATAGGACTCCAGATCGTTTACAGTGTTCAGTTCAAGCTGTGTGCGGTGGATGTAGATATCAACTTCACCGTAGCTGGCGATAACGCCATCTTTTACGACACTGGTGATCTTAACGGTAACCGGTGTCTTATTGTTGTAGGCCTCTTCGATCTCGGCCTTGTTCTTGCTGAAATCAACATGGGACTTGGAAAGAATGATCTCTTTGCCCTGATCCGTGTTACGGATGCTGCGTACATATACTTCGATCTCTCTGTGCTCTGCTACTGCCGCGTCAAAGTCAAAATCAGGTTCGAACTCGCTTCTTGGAATCTTGCCTTCCGACTTATCATGGACATCTACATATACGAAATCGCCATCGCAGGTCGTAATTTCTCCCTTCACTGTAGCGTTCTTTCTGAGCTGTGGAATGCTCTCAATGTAATCGCCAAAATTGATGTCGTTCGACTCTTGATTCGTGTTTACCTCGTTCTCACTCATGGTTTGGATAACCTCCCTGATAATACTCACCGGCGTTGATGCCCCTGCCGTCACCCCGATCCGCGACACCTTCCTTTCTCTCCACACAGAAAGTAATGGCCCCACCTCAGCAGCGCTTCCGACAAGATATGTCAGCGCACAACGATCTGAACATATGTCAAAGAGTTTCTTTGTATTGGAGCTTGTCTTCGACCCGATAACGACCATCACGTCGGAAACGCCCGCCAATTCAGCAGTTTCTCTCTGCCTATTTTCAGTCGTATAACATATTGTACCAAAAATTTGCTCTTTTGCAATTTTTTTCTGCACGAATTCACAAATTTTTTGGAATTCTTTACTGGAAAATGTGGTTTGGGATACCCATACGGAATTCTCTTCGATATCTGCAAGCGCCTGACACTCCTCTAACGAGGAAATCACTTTGGCTTCTTTCTTGCATTCTCCACAGATCCCCACCACTTCCGGATGGCCCTTTGCGCCGGTGATGTATACCGGACATCCTTCACTATCCGCCTTTTTTACGATGTCGTGGATCTTCTTGACAAAGGGACAGGTACAGTCAATGATCTGGCAGCTTCTTTCGGACAGTTCCTCCAGAACTTTCGGTGTCACACCATGAGCACGGATCAGAACCACACTTCCCTCTTCCACCTCTGACGGGTCATGTACCAGCAGCATGCCGTTTTTAAGAAGATCACCCACCACATTTTCATTATGGGTGATCTCTCCCAGCATGTAGATCTTCTTTCCTTTCTGCTCCGAAAGCACCCGGTACGCAGTCGTGACCGCGTTCTCCACTCCGAAACAGAAACCTGAAGACTTGGCTAATTGAATCGTCCAGTTACTCAAATTCTCCACCTTTTTCTCTGCCCTTCATTCCTGAATATGGGAAAGAAGTGCATCCAGCGTGCCTTCAATGGAAATACTGGTGGTATCGATCTCAATGGCATCTTCCACTTTTACAAGAGGTGAAGAGGCACGGGTCGTGTCCTGATGGTCACGATACTTGATATCCTTCAGTACATCTTCAAATGTCGTGTCTGTCACGCCCTTTTCCTGAAGTTCCAGAAGTCTTCTTCTGGCACGTTCTTCCGCGTCCGCCACCAGGAAAAACTTATACTTGGCATTCGGGAACACCTTCGAACCGATGTCTCTTCCATCCAGCACCACATTTTTTCCCTCAGAGATCTTTCTCTGAAGGTTGACCATTGCCTCACGGACACAAGGGATGGCAGATACATCCGATGCCGCCACAGATACACCCGGCATACGGATCTCTTTGGAAACATCCTCACCGTCCAGCCAGACATGCTGCTCTCCGTTTTCGTGTGTGATATCGATCTTGATGTCCTGCATCATTTTCTCGACCTGATCTGCATCTTTGGTATCGATCTTCGTCTTGATCGCCTTCAAACCACAGGCACGGTACATGGCACCAGTATCCAAATACAAGATTCCCAGCCGGCTGGCTACGCCTTTCGCCAGTGTAGATTTTCCGGAGCCCGAAGGGCCGTCGATTGCAATCTGATAATAATCCATATTCTTCTCCTCCATTTATGCTGTTTCCATATTAGATGGCCCGATGTCCCAGGCCGATCGCGATTTCATTCAAATGCAGAAGGCCGATACCGAAATACACGCACACGCTGATGTGATCATTGTATCTGGCAATGCCGATCTTACCGCCCACATTCAGTCCGATGGCTTTGGATGTGATCTGCGAGATCGCTTCTCTTGCCGCGCCGGCCAGTGCGCCTTCTTCGTTATGGCTGTTGCCGATGATCCCTTCCCGCTGGGCCGCCACCACGCATCTTTCGATGATCTTGGAAACGGAAGAAATGAACTCTCCGCCGAAATCCGCTGCCGTGGCGCTGATCTTTTCTTCTTTCAAAGCCGCTTTCAGATCTGCTTCTTCCTCTCTGGAATTGGTCAGAGCGATACGGATCGAAGCCGAAGCCGTGAGTTTACTGCTGGCTACTAATTCCTTCATGTGGTCTCCTCCTTGTCCTCTGCATCCGGAAGCTGTCTGTCTTTGCCGGTATCGTATACTTTATATTCCTCCCAAAGCTTTTCCAGCGCCTCAAAGGACTCCTGGATATGACTCTTTCTATGCATGCCGAGCGCGACCAGAAGTGCATTGATCAAAGAAAGCGGAGCTGTCAGGGAATCGACAAAAGATGCCATATCGGAACGGGCGAAGAGCGCCACATCGGCATTCTTTGTCATCGGTGTATCTGCTTTATCTGTGATTACGATCACGTTGGCACCGCGATCACGGGCATACTGCATGGACTGGATCGTGCGGGTGGAGTATCTCGGAAACGAAATACCGATCATGACATCACCCGGGCCGATCGGCAGGATCTGTTCAAAAACTTCATTCGCGCTGTTGCTGTGGATATGAACGACATCATCAAAGAGTATCGCCATATAAAAATGCATGAAAGAAGAAAGCGGCGAAGAACTTCTCAGACCCATGATATAGATCTTCTTGGCCGAAAGGATGGTTTTGACAGCTTTACTGAAAGCCTGATCGTCAAGATTCTCGTAAGTGTGCTTAAGGCTGTCCAGATCCGCCTGAAGGATGGACTTCAGAACCGAAGCATCATCGGTAAAACGGCTGGCGGCATTTAATCTCTGCACTGAAGTCAGCTTTACTTTCAGTTCTTCCTGAAGAACTTTCTGGAAATGCGGATATCCTTCATATCCCAGCTCCATAGAAAAACGCACGACTGTAGATTCACTGACGCCGGTGGCTTCACCAAGCTTGGCGGCAGTCATATAAGCTGCGGTCTCATAGTTATCCAGAATATAGCGGGCGATCGCTTTCTGTCCTTTACTCATCGAGTCCATGGACTCCGTGATGCGCTCGACTACGCCGGATAAGGATTCACTTTTTTTCTCATCCAGACTCATAATTCATCCTCCCCTTTTTGACCTTCCATCCAGGTCTCGATCGAGATCTGTCTGTCATCCTTACTGCCAGCCGCTGTTTCCAGTGAATCCTGCAGATCCCGGATGGTCTTATACATCATCAGTTCCATAGCCGGCATCTCCGAAACAGAGGAAATACCGAATTCCAGAAGGAACTGCTTTGTTGTACGGAATAATGCCGGACGTCCCGGTGCTTCCAGTGTGCCGCACTCTTCCACCAGGCCTCTTTCGATCAGGCGGGTCACGATGGAATCTGAACTGACGCCACGTACGGCTTCGATCTGGGCACGGGTCACCGGCTGGTTATATGCGATTACTGCTAAAGTCTCATAAGTTGCCTGGGACATCGGCGGACGGGTACGCGGTGCAAAGAGTTTTTCCAGAACCGGCTTCATAGACGGCTTGGTGCACATCACGTAGGAATTATCCGCTTTCCGGATCAGAAGTCCGCCCCATGGATCAGTCTCGTATTCTTTGATCATGCGGTCCAAAGTCTCTTCCAGGACTTCTTTTGGCATCTGTGTGATCTCACTGAGCTGATCGACGGAAATAGGATCACCATGCACGAACAGGATCGCTTCCAGCGCAGCCGGAAGTTCCTGGACCGTGATCTTGTTTTCATGCTTTTCCCCCTCAGTCATAGGCGGCCAGCTCCTTCGTCTCTTCGTTTCTATCCAGACCAAATCTTTCCTCATCCAGTTTCTCGTGCTTCTGCTCGATCCAGATGACATCGAAGGGCTTCTCCTGCTCGGCGATGATCTGGTCACCTCGCAGAAGTTCCAGCACTGCCAGGAACCCGACGATCCGGTCCATCTTATCTACCTGATGGACCGGGAAGATCTCGTGGAAAAAGACCTTGCCTTTATTGCAGATCTTACTCCACACCAGCCTTATTTTATCACGAATGGAAAATTTGTCTCGTTTGAGGATATGCGTGATCTTAGACGCAATATCGGCAAAGCGGATCTCATTTCTGCGGCAGACATCGTCTATACTCTTAGAAAGCTGCTCCTCATCCACCGGAGCGGGCGCACTTTCCGGGTTGATCCCGAGAGAGGCGGGGCTCTGCGGAACACGATACATGCACTGGGAATAATCCCGATACCGGTCACGAAGATCTTCGGCCAGCATCTTACAGCGGCGGTATTCCAAAAGCTTCACGACCAGTTCCTCACGTGGATCGGCCTCTTCTTGATCCTCGCTGATCCGTTTATCCGGAAGGAGCATTCTGGACTTGATATGAACCAGTGTCGCCGCCATTAAAAGGAATTCCGAGGCCACCTCCATGTCCAGGGAACTCATCTTTTCCAGATAGTCCATGTACTGGTCGGTGATCTCGGAAATCGGGATATCGTAGATATCGATATCGTTCTTTTCAATCAAATGAAACAGAAGGTCCAGAGGACCTTCAAATTTACGAAGTCTGACTTGTGGATTCTCTTTCGTTACGGTCACGGGCTCGTACCTCAAGTCAAATTTTCCGTCTTACTCTTCGATCGTATCGAAGCCGATCTTTACGGCTTTTCTAACTTCGCGGATCGTCTCTTCCGCCTTCTTACCGGCCTTTTCTCTTCCCTGACGGAGAATATCCAAAAGCTTCGGTTCATCCTGAAGAAGTGCTGTACGCTTTTCATAGATCGGGGTATGGAATGCAGCGATCTTCTCCTGAAGCATCTTCTTGCAGGCTACACAGCCGATGCATCCGCCCTTGCACTGTTCCTCGATCTCCGGAACCTTATCTTCGTTAAAGACCTTATGGAAAGCAAATACCGTGCAGATATCCGGATGGCCCGGGTCATCTTTACGGATGCGGGCCGGGTCTGTGATCATACCCATAACCTTCTTCTTCACTTCATCCGGAGTATCGGCAAGTGCAATGGTATTTCCGTAGCTCTTACTCATCTTTCTTCCGTCTGTACCCGGAAGGACTTTCGCCTTGGTAAACAGCGGCTGCGGCTCCGGCAGTACTTCTGTCTTATAAATATAGTTAAAGCGGCGGGCCAGCTCACGGGTGATCTCCAGGTGGGCAGACTGATCCTCTCCAACCGGTACATAATTGGCACGATACATCAGAATATCTGCGGCCATTAATGCCGGATAACCAAGGAAACCATATGTCATAATGTCTTTTTCCGAAGACATGTTGGCGATCATGTCCTTATATGTCGGGCAGCGCTCCAGCCAGGAAAGCGGTGTGTTCATGCCCAGAAGCAGGAAAAGTTCTGCATGCTGCTTGATATCCGACTGAAGGAAGATAGTTGCTTTTTCCGGATCCACGCCGCTGGCCAGAATATCAGCCAGAAGGCCCAGTGTATTCTTGCGAAGCACGTCCGTCTCTGCATAACCGGTTGTCAAAGCGTGCCAGTCAGCAATAAAGAAATAACACTCATACTGATCCTGAAGACGGACCCAGTTCTCGATTGCACCGAAATAATTGCCCAGGTGGATATTACCTGTCGGACGTGTACCTGATAATACGATTTTGTTCTCCATGTTTACCCCTATTCTTCCAAGAAAGGTTATCCCTTTCGAATTTATTTAGAACACTTTCAGCAGAAACCTCAAAAGCGGTTCCATAAGAAGGTTCATCGGCTTTCGGAACGGCCATTCCACAATTTCCACGATTTTACCGAGAAGATCGATGCTGCCGAATCTTCCAAAAAGCAAAAGTCCCAAAAAGATATAATAGCTATACTGCGAATAACTGTCAAAGAGCTTACGCTTATTGTACGGAATGAATGTGCTGATAAAGCGGTATCCATCCAGCGGCGGGATCGGCAGAAGGTTAAAAGCCAGGAACATGAAATTGAATTCCCGGAGATAGTACACAAATGTCAGGACCAGCGACTGCGCCATGGCGCCCTTATCCGAATCGGCCGGATTTTTCAAAAAGATGACCGTTACGACCACAAAAAGAAGGGACGCAACGTATGCCACGATCAGATTGGCAGTGACACCGGCCAGGCTGATCAGACGCTCGCAGTTACGGCGGGAATACTTATGTAGGTTGTTCGGATTATACTGAACCGGCTTGGCCCAGCCGAATCCGGCCAGAAGCATCATGATCGCACCGAAAGGATCGATATGCGCCATAGGATTCATGGTGATACGGCCCTGTCTTCTCGGCGTATCATCACCCATGCGCTCGGCGATCCAGGCATGCATAAACTCATGTATAGAGAAGGTAAAGGCCAGGACCATGACCAGAAGGGTCAGTTCAATAACCTTTTCCGGCAGGGTCAGATTGGATCGAAATATCTCATATAACATATGGTCTTCTCTTTTCCTTCTTGGTCTTTTCCTCGATTATGCCTTCTTCAGGCTGAGTTTGATCTTTTCTCCGTTGATGTTGACTTCCTTGGCGCCCTCATCCTCTCCTTCGGTGATGGAGTTTGCCAGTACATCCGATGCAATTGCATCACTGTATTTGGTCAGGATATTCTTCAGTTTCTCATCAGAAGAATAGGTAACCAGGATCCGGTCAGTCACCTCAAAATCAGATTCCTTACGCAGGTTCTGGATCTTGGAGACGATCTCACGGACAAAACCTTCCTCGATCAGTTCATCAGTAAGCTTGGTATCCAGAGATACGGTAAAGCCCTTATCAGACTGGGTAGACAATCCTTCCGGCTGAACATTTTCAACCAGCAGGTCTTCTGTCAGAAGCTCAAAGGATTCGCCATCAACTTCAATGGTGATCTTTCCATCAGAATTGAGCTTATCCATGGTCTCCTTACCCGGCAGAGCTGAAATCACTTCCTTTGCAGCATTGAGTTTCGCACCCAGCTTTCTGCCGAGTGTTCTCAGCTGCGGTTTGAACTTGTAGTCCAGAAGTGTGGATGCATCCTGAAGGAACTCGACACTCTTGACATTCAATTCCTCTTCAATGATGGTCTGATATTCTTCCGGCAGCGTGTCTTCACAAACCACATAGAGCTTGCTCAGCGGCTGACGGTTCTTCATCTTCGACTCCTGACGGCAGGAACGGCCCATCTCAACGATCTTCTCGACATCATCCATGTCACGCTCCAGCTCCGGAAGGATCCACTCCTTCTTTGCAACCGGATAGTCGCACATATGGATGGAAAGAGGTGCATTCTCATCTACGGAACGAACCAGGTTCTGATAGATCGACTCGGTCATGAACGGGATGAACGGAGCGGCCAGGCGGGAGAATTCCTCCAGGCAGGTATAGAGGGTCATAAAGGCATTGACCTTATCCTGTGTCATTTCCGGACCCCAGTATCTTTCACGGCCACGGCGCACGTACCAGTTGGAGAGTTCATCGATAAAGCCTTCCATCAGACGGGATGCACCGGTGATGTCATAGGCCTGCATCTTGCTGTCTACCACGTCGATCAAAGAGTTCAGACGGGACAGGATCCACTTATCCATAACAGACAGCTTGTCATACTCCAGGCTGTGCTTGGTCGGATCGAACTGATCGATCTCGGCATACATGATATAGAATGCGTAGGTATTCCAAAGGGTACCCATGAATTTACCGAGGATCTGATCTACATTGGCATGATCGAAACGGGACGGCAGCCACGGTGCATTTGCACTATAGAAATACCATCTGGCCGCATCGGCACCCTGACGGTTCAGGATATCCCACGGATCCACAACATTGCCCTTATGTTTACTCATCTTCAGGCCGTCCTTATCCTGGACAAGACCCATAACGATAACGTTCTCGAACGGAGATCTCTGGAACAGCTGGGTACTGATCGCCAGAAGCGAATAGAACCAGCCACGGGTCTGATCCAATGCCTCGGAGATAAACTGGCACGGGAAATGGGACTCGAAGAATTCTTTATTCTCGAAAGGATAGTGGAACTGGGCAAAAGGCATGGCGCCACTGTCAAACCAGCAGTCGATTACTTCCGGTACACGTGTCATAGGCTTACCGCACTGTTCACAGGTTACGTGAACATTATCCACATAAGGCTTATGAAGCTCGATCTCATCCGGGCAGTCAGTGGACTTTTCCTTCAGTTCAGCGATGGAACCGATGCACTGACGGTGACCGCACTCGCACTCCCATACCGGAAGCGGTGTGCCCCAGTAACGTTCACGGGAAATACCCCAGTCAACCACATTCTCAAGGAAGTTACCCATACGGCCGTCACGGATCGTCTCCGGATACCAGTTGGCCATACGGTTGCTCTTTACCAGCTGATCCTTGACCTTGGTCATACCGATGAACCAGGAAGATCTGGCGTAATAGATCAGCGGAGTATCGCATCTCCAGCAGAACGGATAATCATGCTCATAAGGCATCTTTTTAAGAAGCTTGGCTTCCATGTTGAGTTTCTTGATGATAAGCGGGTCGGCATCCTTTACGAACAGACCGGCAAACTCACCGCACTCCTCCGGAAGGGTACCGTCTTCTTTAACGAGCTGAACGAACGGCAGGTCATTGTCACGGCCGACTCTGGCGTCATCTTCACCGAAAGCCGGGGCGATATGTACGATACCGGTACCATCACTCATGGTAACGTAGCTGTCAGCACACACTTTAAAGGCTTCTTTTCTGCTCTTTTCTACGATTCCTTCAGAATACGGGAAAAGGGACTCGTACTTCTTTCCGACAAGGTCAGTGCCCTGATATCTTTCGACGATCTCATACTCATCAAAGAGCTGGGGAACAAGGCATCCGGCCATATAGTACATGACCTTCTTCTCCGTACCGTCGAGATCCTTCGGTACGGAGATCTTTACATATTCATCTGTCGGGCTTACGCAGAGAGCCA
The DNA here is from genome assembly GCA_902802325.1 of Oscillospiraceae bacterium. Taxonomy (GTDB): domain Bacteria; phylum Bacillota; class Clostridia; order Saccharofermentanales; family Saccharofermentanaceae; genus Scatonaster. Next base: position 10,450 of record CADCLV010000014.1, read on the forward strand.
CGTTAGACGGCAGTGTCCAAGGTGTTGTGGTCCATGCGGCGAAGTAGGTATCTTCCTCACCGACAGCCTTAAAGCGTACGAATACGGAATTTTCCTTTACCGCCTTATAGCCCTGGGCAACCTCATGGCTGGAAAGAGCAGTACCGCAACGCGGGCAGTACGGCACGATCTTGTGGCCCTTATAGAGCATATCCTTATCCCAAAGGGTCTTCAGTGCCCACCACTCGGACTCGATATAGTCATTGTCATAAGTAACATACGGGTGCTCCATGTCAGCCCAGAAACCAACACGGTCCGACATCTGCTCCCACTCTGTCTTATACTTCCAGACAGATTCCTTACACTTCTTGATAAACGGCTCCACGCCGTATTCTTCGATCTGGGGCTTACCGTTGATGCCCAGCATCTTCTCCACTTCCAGCTCAACCGGAAGGCCGTGGGTATCCCAGCCCGCCTTAAACTGGACGTGCTCACCCTTCATGGAATGATATCTCGGAACTACGTCCTTGATAACACGAGTCTTAATGTGACCAATGTGAGGTTTGCCATTGGCTGTCGGCGGACCGTCATACAGCGTAAAGCTCGGTGTACCGTCTTTTTCCGGGCGGATGGACTTCTTCTGGATATCATTGTCTTTCCAGAACTTCAGGACTTCCTGCTCCCGATCGATAAACTTCATGTCTTTCGAAACTTTCTTATACATGTGCTAAACCTCAACTTATTCAAAAGCTCCCGTCATTATAACATAGGAATCCCATTATAAGAACGATTTTTATATTTTCTGTTGAATTTCGTCATTTCTCATAAAAGAAAAAGGCGGGAAGCCTCCCGCAAAGGGAATCCGCCCGTCTTTTTCCGTCTTTTCCGTTTATTGATGATCAGACCGTGTACTCTTCCTTGGCTTCCGCAAAAGGTCCGGCAATCGTCGTAACCCCTCTGTCTTTTCCGAAATAATCGTAATTGAAGATGATATCCGATCCGTCTGTGTTCTCAAAACGCTGATCCGGCTGGAAAGCCTTTCCCAGGATATCCGTGTTAATGATCGGACACGGGAAATCCTTCACCTTCTCGTACACATTCGTGACCAGGACGTATTTTCCGTTCTTTTCAACTACATCCGCCTTCGCCTTAAAGCCTTTGACCACGCACTTGTTCTTCTCTTTCTTCCAGGCCTTGGCGCCGTTGAAGTAGATATTGTGGTCGATCCACACCGGCAGATGCTGGAAGTGCTTTTCCATGATCTTATGCTCGTAAGCCATAGGCTCATTCAGGTGGAAAGAATCGATCCATTCCTGATAGGTCGGATACTCATCGAAGATGAATGTACCTGCTTCCTGCTTATCGAAGAACTGCGGATTCTCATCTTTCGGGCACTTTTCGATCGGCCACTTCTGTACGAAAATGTTGTTGTAGATACGGTCATCGCCGTGAAGAATGCTCATGAAGCCCATTACTTCGGTTCTGTGGTGGAAGTGATACGGAGTATAACGGGGCTGGTTCTTGCCGGCCACCATCTCATCCGTTCCCTCACCGATGGCCTGGAATGTGCCGCAGATGAGGTTGTTGACCATAGCCACGCCCTCGGTTGCCAGACGTAAAGACGCCTTACTGAGCATAACGTTATTGTCCACAAGCGTCGGACCATGGCCGACCTCGATAAAGATATCCTGGCTCATGATGGTTCCGGGGATACGGTGAGCATAAGACGGGGTATGGTTATCATGCAGAAGATTCTGTGAAAGGATGGTTCCCTGTGCCTGCCAGTCACACCAAATTCCCATGGTGCAGTGGTGAACATGATTTCTTCTCATGATCACGTCAATGGCGGCATGGAGCTTAATGCCCGCAATCTCGGCGCCGCCCACCTCCATCATGTTATTGATGTTATGGATATGGTTGTCTTCGATAATAGAGAAAACGCAGCCCATACGGCCGACGATACCGGTCTGCTCGCAGTGATGGATATGGCATCTTCTGACGATATGGGAACCGATATTTTCCTTCAGCCATCCGTGATACTGGCCACGGCAGACGGCATCACGCTCCATCTGGGTCGGGCTCTTGACACGGTACTTGGTAAAGTAATGATCATTTTCCGGATCCAGATATTTTCCGAGGGAAATGCCACAGCAGCGGCTATGGGAAACTTCGCAGTCCTCAATGATCCATCCGCGGCTCCAGTGCGGGCCGATCATGCCATCCTGGAAAGCAGCCGGCGGTGCCCATGTGGTCGCGGCTTTATTGACCGTAAAACCGGAAAGGGTAATATAGCTGACTCCGGTCTTGCTCGGGAAGAAACAGTTTCTTCTGACATTGATCTCCACCTTCTGCTTATTTGGATCTTTTCCCTGGAAATTGGCATAGATCACAGTCTTTCCGTCTTTCTGCTCGGTGTACCACTTGTAGATAGAGTTTTCCGGCTCCCAGGAAGCATCGTCCTTCTCACCTTTGAGGCAGGCATCCAGATCATCTGTCTCGTAGAGAGCCACATCATTCAGGTACACACACCCTGTATGCGGATGACGATGCCAGAAATACCAGTCGCCGCCGATTCTGGTGTCATACGGGTTATATGAACCGAAAATGCCGTTATCGATTTCCACCACCCAGGTCTTTCCTTTATATTTTTTCCAGCCTTTGACGATCTCGGCGCCGGTAATGACCGCCTTCAGCGGCTCTACGGAGCGGTAGGTGATGCGGGCATCCTCGGTTCCGGCATTGACCGGATCCACATATTCGCGGTATACACCCGGCATAACCAGGATCTCATCGCCTGGTTTTGCTACCTTTGCGGCGGCATTAATGGTCAGGAAAGGATGCTCTTTGGTACCGCATCCCCGGGACTTCGTGTTCTGGTCGACGTAGTAGATCATAGGTTTTCCTCCAAAATGTATGCTGATTCAATGTCTGATGTAAAAATGGCAACCACAGATGGATATATCTTTGCTGTCTCGGAAAACGGATCCGGATAGGTGTTTTTGTCCGGACCCATATGGAGTCGGATCATGGCATACTCCTCCGGTTTGAGGCGGATAAAATTCTGGATATACCAGCAGGATTTCTCTCCATGTCCGACAGGGAAAGTATCCTTGATCCCCCATACTTCTTTCTCCACCCAGTTCGCCACTTCTTTTCCAAACTGGTTGATCTTGGTTCCTTCCTTCACGTTCTTGACCTCTTTGGTATAGAAATTCACTTTACAGAGATCGTGAAGAAGAGATGTAATGATCACCGTTTCCGGTTCAATGGAGATAAGCCCCTGCTGTACTTTTTCAGAAAGACGCTGGTAAACATGGAGACTATGAAGGGCAAGTCCGCCTTCACAGTGAAGATGGTATTTCGTGGATGCCGGCGCGGTAAAAAAGTCCGTCTTCGTTACGATCCACTCCACCAGTTTCTCCATGCCTGGGCGCTTTGTGGAAAGAAGGAGATCCGTGATCTTCTTCTGATTCTCATCTCTTTGCTCTCGGCTGATCGTAAATTCTTCTGCCATCCTTTCACTCCTTTCGAAATTGATTCCATGGCTCCTCCTCGGAAAGAGGAAGAGTAAAAGCCATCCGCTCCTTCGTAACCGGATGGTCAAGTTCCATTGAATACGATTCCAGGAGAATATCCCCTGCAAATCTATGCGGGCCCGAGCCATACTTCCGGTCACCGACGATTGGGTGTCCGATAGAAGAAAGCTGGGCACGGATCTGATGAGATCTTCCTGTGTGCAGAAGGATCGAAAGAAGCGTTACCGGAACTCCGGCGATCCGCCCCTGCCCTTCTATCTTGTACTCAAGATGACAAGCTTTCGCATCTTTGGGCGCGCTCTTTTCATCCGGAAAAACCTCCACCAGATTTGTCCTGGCATTTTTGCGGAGAAAAGAACGGATCTCTCCCTCTTTCTCCTCGAAAGTGCCGTATACGATCGCCCGGTATTTCTTCCGGACAGTACGGTTCCGGATCTGTTCACTGATCCGGGAAGCGCATTTACTTGTTTTGGCAAAGACCATCACGCCGCGGACCGGACGGTCCAGACGGTGCAGAAGGCCCAGGTATGCCTCACCCGGCTTTTTATATTTTTCAACCAGATATGCCTTCAAAAGCGTCAGCATATCCGGATCTCCGGAAGGATCACTTTGCGAAAGGACCCCGGCCGGTTTCACAGCGACAAGAAGGTGATTGTCCTCAAAAAGTATCTTCGGGGTCTCCGGCATATCACTTCTCCTCCGGCGTCCATCTTCCGGTACTGCCGCAAGGAAGGATCAGATCCATCTTCGAGCAGGGAAGCCCCAGTTCCTCCGAGACCACTTTTCCGCCATGCTTCGTCCGGATCGCCAGACGAAGTATATCTTCGATCACCATCGAAGAAAGGCCCGTGGTATAGGAATTGATCAGGAAAAACAGCGGATCATCGGAGATCAGTTTCTCGCATTTTTCCACCAGCGGGAAAAGCGCATCTTCCAGTTTCCACATTTCACCGGAAGGGCCGCGTCCGTATGCCGGCGGGTCCATGATGATCCCGTCGTAGGTTCTTCCTCTTCGTATTTCTCTTTCCACGAAACGCACGCAGTCTTCTACGATAAAACGGATATAGCAGTCAGTAAGGCCGCTGGCGGCCATATTCTCTTTGGCTCTTCCCACCATGCCTTTACTGGCATCTACATGAACCACTTCTGCCGCGCCGGCCGCTGCAAAAGCCATTGTCGCACCGCCTGTATAAGCAAACAGATTCAATATACGGGGCTTCTTCCCTTTTTTGACGGCATCCTGGATCCGCTTTCCGCAGAAATCCCAGTTTGCTGCCTGTTCCGGGAAAAGACCTGTATGCTTAAAACTCGTCGGTTCGATGATAAAGGTCAGAGGTCTGCCCACCGCATCATAATGAATTTCCCATTTCTGCGGGATCGGACGCTGCTTGGTCCAGTGTCCGCCACCGGTCTCACTTCGGTGATACAGGGCATGCGGCTTCGGCCAGTGGGACTCTTCCATTCCGGTATAACCGGTCTTCGGCCAGATCGCCTGCGGATCCGGACGCTGAAGGTACACATCTCCCCAGCGCTCGTACTTTTCTCCTTCTCCACAATAGAGCAATTCAAAATCAGTCCAACGATCTGCTAAAAACATGAAATTCCGTAATCTTCCTTCCCGGATAAGTCAATTCCCCGATATTTTCGGGATCCAGGTTCAGTATAACATTATCCCCCGTTGCAAAAAAGACGGATCTTTGTCTTATGATTTCGTTTTTTCGCTTGATAATTCGGGCATCTGCTTCCCGTTCACGGAAAATTCATCAAAATTCTCTTCTTTTTTGGTCCGAAATCGGTTTTTTCGATTATAATAGATGTAATGTTGTAATGACGAAGGAAAACAAGAGGTAATTGTAATGGCTACAGCTCCGCATATTTTAATCTGCGATGACGATCCGGTGGTACACGAGTCCCTGGGTCTATATTTTGAAAACGAACATTTTACATATTCCAGCGCCTATGACGGACGTGATGCACTGGCTCACGTAGCTTCCGACAAGCCGGATCTGATCATTCTGGACGTGATGATGCCGGAAAAGACCGGTATTGAGGTTTGCCGTGAAATCCGTAAGACATTGTCCACGCCGATCATCATTCTCACCGCCAAAGGCGAGGAGATCGACCGTGTACTTGGTCTGGAATTAGGTGCAGACGACTATATCGTTAAGCCTTTCTCCCCGCGTGAAGTCATTGCCCGTATTAAGGCTGTACTCCGCCGTATCAACGAGCCTCAGGAGAATACGTCTCTTCTCCGTTTCGAAGGATTGGAGATCAATCTGGATAACTATCAGGTCAAGGTCAAGGGTGAACTGGTTCCCTGCACGCCGAAAGAGGTGGAGATCCTGCATCTTCTTGCTTCTCATGTCGGACAGGTCATGGACCGTGAGCAGATCCTTTCTCTGATCTGGGGTTATGACTACTTCGGAGATACCCGTACGGTTGACACGCACATTAAGCGTATCCGTCAGAAGATTTACTACGATGGCGCTCCCTGGTCTCTTATCACCGTGTATGGTGTCGGATATAAATTCGAGGTCAACCAATAATGTTCCGAAGCGTCTTCCTTCGTAAGATGATCTTTATGGTGCTGGTTGCGCTTTGCGCATCGGCACTTCTTTCTGCTACCCTTTTCCGTTATGCTGCCAATGCAGTCACCAAGCAGAATGAAGAGACACTTTTAATCGAAAAAGCCCATGCTCTTTCGGATTTTCTGAATACGCACATCCAGCAGGAAGAATCCACAAGCTTTGCCGACGTCAGCATGTCACTGAAGAATGCGACCTTGGGTTACTCGGATCACTCTGTTCTGGGCGCGTATTTTCTTCTTTACAATCCGTCCGGTTCAGCTTATTTTTCCAGCACGCCGGCTTATGAACAGGACCGCACTCTTCTTTCGGCGATCGATCAGTATGCCAGAAACAACATGCTGAATAACAGTGACAACAAGAACATTCTGGGACGTATTCCCTCTTCAGATAAGAATGCCTCCATCACCATGATCCAGATTCCGATCATGGCTGATGATCAGCTGGTTTCCTACCTGGTCATCGGAGACGAGATCTCCGATCGGAGTTCCGCTGCCAATACCTTCAGCAATGTTCTTTTACTTTCCACCTTGATGGTCTCCCTCTTCATGGCCATTCCGGTATACTTTGCAAGTAAACGTCTTGTACGGCCTCTGAATAAGGTCACAGATGTCGCAAATGCTCTCGGTCAGGGTGACTTTACCGTACGGGCCAATGATTCCACGAAGGGCGAGATCGGCGAACTGGCCGCTTCGGTAAATGAACTTGCCGAGCGTCTTTCCAAGTCAATTACCAGTGTCACGACAGAGCGTAACCGACTCAAAGAGATCTTCGATATCATCTCCGAAGGTATCGTATCCGTCGATAAGAATCTGCAACCGGACTATTCCAATAATGCCATTGCCACCTTGTTCGAAAAGGTGCCGAGAAAGAATCTGTTTACAGAAAAACTTCAGCTGATTCCTTTCGAGGAAGTCTGGGAAGATTTCGAAAACTGCTTAAAGACCGGCGAGACATATGAGCGCACCATCGAAGCCAAGGACTGCGCTTATTCTTCCACTATCGTGCCGATACTGGATAACGAAAAGGTCATCATCGGTGCGACAGGATTCTTCCGTGATATCTCCGAGCAGGAGCGTCTGGAGCAGACACGCCGTGACTATGTCGCCAACGTTTCCCACGAGCTGCGTACACCTCTTACCGCTATGAGAGGCCTGGTTGAGCCTTTGGCAGACGGTATGGTTAAAAAGGAGGAAGACCGGCAGCGTTATTACGGCATTATCCTTCACGAGACCATGCGTCTTTCCCGTCTTATCGATGACATGCTTGAGCTTTCCCGTCTGCAGGCAAGAACCCTGGCCTTTAAGACTTTCCCGTTTGATCTCAACAAACTTCTTTCCGAGTTTGAGACCAAGTTTGCACCGGTCCTGGAAGACGCCGAGATCAACTTCTCCGTAGAATATAAGACCGGACCTCTTCCGACAGTTATGGGTAATCCGGACCGTGTTGAACAGATCATCGTCATCCTTCTGGATAACGCGAAGAAGTACACCCCGGCCGGTGGTACCATTACCATTTCGACAGAATATAACGATCAGACAGATCAGGTTCTGGTGTCCGTAAGCGATACCGGACAAGGTATCCATGAATATGATATCGACCATATCTTCGACCGTTTCTATAAAGCAGACCGTGCCCGCGGAAAGAAAGGCACAGGTCTTGGCTTAGCCATTGCCAAGGAGCTTTTGAGCTACATGGGCGAGACGATTACCGTACAGAGCGAATATGGTGAAGGCACCACCTTTACCTTCACGCTGAAGCGCGTCACCGGTTCTGTCTGGTATTAAGAGAGGACCGATATGTCAGATCAAGTCTCCTCTTCCTGCGAAGAAAACCAGAATAACGGGATCCGGATCAACCGCTATATCAGTTCCAGCGGATTTTGCTCCAGAAGAAAAGCCGACGAGTACATTTCCCTCGGTCAGGTCACCATTGACGGTGAGGTTGCCGTACCCGGAAGTCAGGTTCTTCCCGGGCAGGTCGTAACGGTCTGCGGACAACCTGTTCTTCCCGAGGAGAATCATGTCTACCTGGCATTTCATAAACCCTTAGGAATCACCTGCACAACAGATAAAAGAGATCCGGATAACATTATCGACTATATCGGCTATCCGAAGCGGATCTTCCCCATCGGACGCCTGGATAAGAATTCCAGCGGGCTCATCCTGCTTACAGATGATGGAGATATCGTCAACCGTCTTCTTCGTGCCGAGGGACGCCACGATAAAGAATATGTGGTAACAGTTGACCACCCGGTAGATATGGACTTTAAAAAGAAGATGGAAGGCGGTCTTCCGATACTGGATACCATAACTCTTCCCTGTAAGGTGGAACTTACCGGGAAATGCACTTTCCACATCATTCTCAATCAGGGACTGAACCGGCAGATCCGCCGTATGTGTGAATACCTAGGCTACCGGGTCATAAAACTCAAGCGCATCCGCATCCTTAACATCCACCTGGGAAATCTTCCCTTAGGTCAATACCGCCGTCTTACGCTGAAAGAGCAGAAAGATCTGTTCCATATAATAAAAAAGTAAATAGATGCGAATAGTAAGATGCATATGAAAAGGGCCTCCGGCGTAAAACCGAAGGCCCTCTCCATATAGTGAAATCTCTCAGTATTTTGGAGCAAATTTAATCGTCTCCTCATAACGGGTATTCTTCTGTAATCCCCGTCGAGCGAGCACATCAGGACTTCTTTCAATGCCTTTCATATAGAAGTCCAGGTAAAGGTGGGTCCGTCCGTCCGATTTCAGAAGTTCCGGATGCGTACAGTCATCCAGATCATCCGGCATAAACGGCAGGCAGGAAAAAGAGAACCCATCTGAAGTATTCTTCGTAATTCCGATGCCCTGGGCATCATCGTGCTGCAAGAGCAAATATTTCGTATCGGCATGGGCTCCCGTCTCAGAAGGACGCGCATACTCATGGTAAAGTGTCGAATGCAACGAGGTATACCAGCCGATCCGGGAAGATTCTTTTCGGTCGCTGTATGATTCCCCTTCTCCCCGTCCATACCAGCCGAGATGTACAGAGCTGTCGATCGGAACACGGAAACCGTAGCGGACCAGATCGAATTTCGGAACGAAACTCAATGTCGCCGTTAAGGTTCCATCAGTACGGATCCGGTATCGGACATAAAGCGGTCCTTTCATACCGGAAGAGGCATACTTCGTGATCATATTAAATGCGTCGCCATCCATTTCATAGAAACTTCCGACAAAACGTATATCTGACTGGATCGTGCGCCAGTCCGTCTCATGAGAGAATACGGTCTGGGACAAAACATAGGATTTATCTGCACGGTCAATATTAGATGCCGCACGATAAAAACTTGGCTCCAAAAGTCCGTCGAAATACTCTTTTCCATCTACCTGAATAGAGCAAAGGCCACCTTCCTGACGACTGAATCCGTAACGGATCTTTCCGGCAACCACAAATAAGAATGCAGGAGATGTCAGGATCGAGATCTCCGGCTTCTTTTCCTCCCCGAGGATCAGTGCATTTTCAGCAGCGGAACCGTCGATGATCTGGACCGTTCCCGTTTCCTCTTCCTCTTCAGTTTCCCAGGAAGGACGTACGGTAGAAGGATCACATACCTCATCTACAAGGACCTGCTGGTAGAAGGCCACCTCATATCCGGCTCTGGCATAGATCGAATCATTTTCCAGAGAAAGACGGATATCCAGGATCAGTTCTTTACATACAGCACGGCGATAGATATCTTCCGCCTTCGGATAATCCTCTTTCCAGTCCGGTGTCAGGAATTTCCCGACTTCGATGGGGAACTGCATTTCACGGTTACCTAAAGGTGCGATCGACGGGATGATCCCGGAACCGCCGGTCAGACGGATACCGCCCAGAAGGAGCTGCCACTTAAGTTCAATAGAAGGCGTGGCTCCAATAGAATGAACATTATGGATCGTCAAAATCGCCGGGTTATCCGCAGATGCAAAGATCTTAATACCTTCGCACTGTTTTTTCACTTCATAAAAGATCGGGTGCGGAACGCGGTTCGCATCCACAATACCCTGTGCAATGGAGACACCGACCTGCCCGGAGTACTCGACCAGATCAGCCTGATGGATGTATTTCAGATCCATAGTATCTTCTTTTCTTCGTGGGCGTGAAAGTAAAGACTCGAATAATACTTTATCTTCCTTCAGGCGGGACTTGAGATAGGCCCGGTTCAGGCAAAGATCACACCACTCACCGAAAAGCATGCCTGCTTTATTCGGGAAAGGCGGCAGATCGGATACATGACCGGCAGGGTCGATCTCACAATAGATCGGACGATGCGCATCAAAGGCAATGATATGTTCTTTGACGCCCATATAGGCATTTTCATCAAACTTCTTGCCTGTCATGGACCACATAACGATGCTCGGATGATTAATGAGTGAATATACAGTCTGTGGTAAAACCGACGCTGCAGACTGCACGATCACATACATTCCATACCGGTCACATAGATCGAAAAAGCGTGAATCCGTCGGATGGTGCACTACGTAAATAGTGTTGATATTTGCGCATTTCATCAGGAGAATGTCCTGACGGAAACGCTCCAGCGGAACTGAGGTTCCTCCTTCCGGATCGAACTCATAATACTTAACTCCATGCAGCGGTACAGCATGGTCATTGATGTTAAAAAGGTTCTCTGAATAAGTAATCGTTCGAAAACCAAAACGCTGTTTTTTTACACAAAGTACTTCATCCTGATTGTTACGCACTTCCACAATGAAGTCATATAAATTCGGAGTCTGGTCTGTCCAGGGAAGGACCAATTTGGCATAAAACTCTGTTCCCAAAGTCGTACTTCCTTCTTTCGGTACCGTATCCGTAAGTGCTTTTCGCTGGGAAAGACGGTGCTCCGGAAGATTATACAGATCATATTCATCATGGGCTTCCATCAGTCGGCAATTGACTGTCACCTGCATGTCGTATGGCAGATGATTCTGAAGTTCCACTTCAACGGAAATTCCGGCATCCTTCCGGATATCGGCATTTGAAAGCATTTCTTTTTCACGGTCGATCAGCTGGGTATCACTATCTGAACGATAGAGGCTGGAAACCAAAGCTGTCTTCGGAACGACGTCTCTGGCCAGGGTATCCGTCAGCCAGCTGGTAGAAAGGCGTACGGATGCGATCTCCACAGAAGACTCGGCAACAATATACGGCATACGGAAAAGGCCGGACAAACCAAATGCGCCCTGAGCCCGTACATTCTTTCTTAGTTTTCCCTTCTGCACCCGCATGTCAAAACGGCGGACGGCGATAGAAATCAGATTCGCGCCCTCGTGAAGCGCCTCATTCAGCAGACACTTCGTCGTGGAGAAAGTACTTCTAGACGAGGAGACATGTTTCCCGTTGATTGAAATAGTATATTGTCCGACGATACCGTCCGTGATCAGATATACGTAACGGTGGATAAACTGCTCAGGAAGATTCACCCATACACGGTACAATCCGTAATCATTCGTATTTTCAATACCCGCATCGTCAGCAAGTCTCTGCTGCAGTTTAGAAGTCTTTTTCGAAAGAAGCGCATTTTTCTCATAAACGAGTTCACTTGGATATCCGTAACCCTGCATCTGCCACACACTCGGCACATCGATCAGATCCCAGGCCCCATCGTCAAACTCCGGCTCAGTCCACTTCTCCGGTATATCTTCCGCATATTTGGCATGGAAAAAGCGCCACTTAGGAAGATCCAGTTTCCAAAGTGACGGCACGCGACCGAACTCCGGCGGCTGTTTCTCCGCATAGAGCTCATCGATCGAATCATAAGGATAAAAATACCCTTGTGCAGGTAATTGTGCCATTTTCTCTCTTCTTCTTACCTCTAGCGATACGTGTTCTGATGCTATTGTAGCACGGGAAGTATTTCGTCATGTATCAGGCATATTTCATTTTGAAGAAGAGGAAGCAACAATTCACATCGCCGCTTTTTCTTATAGGAAGGCCAGTGTCTTTTTTCTCTTTCTCGCCTTTCTCATGCGCCACAAGCCCTTGAATACATGGCCGTTCATCATGAGAAGCAGAGCTTCCATCTGCTCGATGGTGATTTTTCCCATACTAAAGGAAGCCATGGTCCGAAGCGGCAGCTCCATCATCATCACTTCATTCATCAGTTTGAAATGCTCCTGGGTCTCTTTCCGGTTTCTAAGCTTGATCGATAGACGCATGATCTGATAGAAGATCTTTCCGATAAAGTTACCGCGGCGCATATCTTCCACCGTGGAATTCATCGTAAACTCTTTCTTCTTCGGCTCCTTCTCTTCCAGGATCTTCGCATCATAGACCACTTCAAACTGCTTCTTATCGAAGATCTTTGTTTCGGAGTCCAGGTGATAGTAATGCGGTGCTTTTTCACGATAATCCGGCGCCAGGACCTGGGACATCTTCGAAGTCACTTCGATCTCACGCGTCGCACGGATATCCCTTGAGGAAGATCCAATCGCGATCGTATATATTCCGCTCTCCACATGCCAGTCTTTGATCTGGGCATTATAGTAAGCAAAAGCACGCTTATCCAATGTAAATTCAACTGTACGTGTTCCGCCGCGCTGGATGAAGACTTTCTTAAATCCTTTCAACTGACGGACCGGCTTAAAGATCCGGGATTCCGGTGAGGAAACATAAAGCTGTACTACTTCTTTTCCATCTGTTTCACTGGTATTGGTAACATCTACAGATACGGTTACCGTGTCGCCTTCTTCGATCTTTTGAGAAGTAAGCGAGATGTCGCCATAAGAAAAAGTCGAATAGGAAAGACCATGGCCAAACGGGAAAAGCACCTGCATTTTTGCCGCATCGTAATATCTGTAACCAACAAAAACACTTTCCGCATACAGCGTCTGCCGCTTCTCGCCAAAGTTCAGATAACACGGAGTATCCGTAAGTTTCATCGGGAAAGTCTCCGCCAATTTTCCGGAAGGATTTACTTTTCCATAGAGGATATCGGCAATGGCACCGGCACCTTCCTGACCCGGAAGATAGGCCATCAGCACTGCCTTGACCTGCGAGATCCAGGGCATTTCCACCGGAGATCCGGCATAGAGGACCACACATACATTACTGTTTCTCTTTACGACTTCTTCTATAAGACGCTGATGGGACTTCGGAAGTTCCATATGCTTTCTGTCGAAAGACTCGGATTCAAAACTATCCGGAAGGCCGGCGAAAATAATGACCACATCCTTGGATTTGGCCGCTTCCACCGCTGCATTGAGAAGCTTCTCATCGACCTCATCCTTTTCCAGCGTATAGCCGGGCTCATAAACAAAATTCTCACTGGCTGTCGAGAATCCGGAAAAGGCATCAGCCACATGGGTAGGATGAATATGGGAGCTTCCACCGCCCTGAAAGCGGGTCTGCTTCGCCATGGCACCTAAAACCGCCACGCTTTTTTCCGCCTGAAGCGGAAGGAGTTTATCATTCTTCAGAAGCACCGCCGATTCTTCAAATGCCTGTCTGGCCAGCTGCTGATGGTTAAGATATGGCGAAGAAGTCGGCTTCGGTTTATCCAGACCTTTCTCGATCAGTGTCAGCATCCTTTCCGCAGCCCGGTCAAGAAGTGCCATCGGAAGCGTTCCGGCTTCAACCGCTTCACAGATCAGGCGATCCCGTTCACCAATGGAACTTGGCATCTCCAGTTCAAGTCCCGCTGCCAGTGCATCCAGACGGTTATTGACAGCGCCCCAGTCACTCATGACTACTCCGTCAAATCCCCACTCGTCCCGAAGGATCTCAGTAAGAAGTTTTCTGTTTTCACAGGCATACGTACCGTTGACCCGGTTATAAGAAGCCATAACAGTCCACGGTTTACCTTCTTTTATAACTGTCTCAAAAGCAGAAAGATAGATCTCCCGAAGAGCACGTTCATCCACAATGGAATTATTAACCAGGCGGTATTTTTCCTGGCTGTTGGCGGCAAAATGCTTCACCGAAGTGCCCACACCCATACTCTGTACGCCACGGACCCAGGCAGCGCCCAGTTTTCCGGCCAGGTACGGATCTTCCGACATATATTCGAAATTCCGGCCGCAAAGAGGAGAACGCTTGATATTAATGGCCGGTCCCAATACGATGGAAACATCCTGATCGATGGCCTCTTCACCAATGGCCTTTCCGATTGCTTCCAGAAGTTTCTCATCAAAAGAGTTCGCCGTAGTGGCCGCAGGCGGAAAGCAGGTCGCTTCCTGGCTGTCTCCGGCGCCGCGTCTTCCCTCTTCCGTTCCCTGTTTTCTCAGGCCATGCGGACCATCTGTCATCATGATCGACGGCACGTCATTCATCGGAAGTCTCTGGGTACGCCAGAAGTCCAGTCCGGAACAAAGGGAAGCTTTCTGCTTCACAGTCAGTTTACTCATCAATGAGGTTACAAATTCGGATGCCATAATCGTTCTCCCTGTTCTATTTCATAATAGAGAATATTAAAACTATTATATACCATTCTTCCCTTCCTATATACCCTTCGTATAATCGGAAAAATGCTCTTGAAAGAAGGTTTTCCATCATGTATACTCGTGGCACAGAACCACAAATGAGAGTTGAATATGTGGGGGCGCACTGGTTTCGACGGGGTCGTGGAGACTGGGAAAGCGGGTAGAGGATTCTCGTTGGCCTCTTTAAAAAACGGGAAATGCAAGTAATTGCAAACAACAATCAACTCGTAGCTGCTTAATTTAGCTACCATCTCCCCGGTCTATCTGTCGGCCGGACCGGAGATGTCAGATGACAGACCTTACCTGTCGGTAGGTTAAACGGGACCACGTTTCAGACAAAGCTTTGCGTCTGGGACGTATCTATGAAGCTACCGGAGAAGGCTTCCTGTTCGTGGGAACGCCCTCAAGGGGAATACTCCAAACACGAACTGCACCCGGAGATGTCCTTGTTAACGTGGTTTCGGACAGGAGTTCGATTCTCCTCGCCTCCACCAAAAACAAACTGATACCGCTCGATCTGAATGGATCGGGCGGTATTTTTGTAATGGTATAATTGGATTGTCAGTAAGATAAATTTCAGTTTTACGTTTTATGAAAACTTAAAAAGATATATTGACTCTCACATTATGTGAGGGATTATCGTTGTAGTGAGCTCAAGAGAAAAACATCCATGGAGGTAGGAACAAATGCTTAAAATAGGCGAATTTTCAAAACTATCCAGAGTAAGCATCAGGATGCTACGTCACTATGATGATATCGGACTTTTGAAACCGGCTGAAATCGATGATTTTACCGGGTATCGCTATTATCGCGAGGAACAGCTTTTTGTCATCGGAAGGATCACATCACTCAAGGATATGGGCTTTGCACTTGCAGATATTATCAAAATCCTTGACAGCTATGATGATAAAGAAAAGATGGATGCCTTTCTGTCAGAGAGGCAGATGGAACTATCAAAGCTTTCCAAAGAAACGGAGTACAAACTGATGCTTCTGGAAACAGCCAGAAAGAGGCTGAGGAAGGAGCAGAATATGAGTTTTGATGTAACTGTAAAAACAATACCTGAGAGATATGCTGCCACGGTTCAGATGGTGGTTCCTCACTATGAAGATGAAGGAATTCTCTGGAATACAATGATGAGCGAATGCAAGGATCTTGTGCCGGCAGCTCCGTGTCTTGCGGCGGCTGAGTTTCTTGATCCCGAGTACAAGGAAGAAAATGTTGAGATCATTGCGTGGATGACCGTGAGTGGTTCTTATAACGATACGGAACATGTGAAGTTTAAAACTCTTCCTGAAGTAAAAGTTGCAAGTTGTATTATTAGAGGCAGCTACGATCAGATGGGTGAGGCATATGCAACTGTGGCGTCATGGATCAAAGCTAATGGATATAAAATGAATGGACCTATGTTTAATATCTATCATGTGAGTCCTGCACAGACACAGAATCCTGATGAGTATGTAACGGAAGCTTGTTTCCCTATTGAGTAAATACTATCTATGCCAAGGAGCTTAAGTGTTCCTTGGCATATTATTGAAAGGAGCGGTCATGGAATATGTTCATGTAACAAAAGATAACCTCGAAGAGGAGCATATTTGCTGCGCGATATCAAATAATAAGGATGTTCAGGTTTCTTCTAAGAAGGCATGGCTTTCGGAGAGGTTTGATGAAGGACTTGTTTTCCTAAAGAGCGTAGAGCGCGGAAAGTGCTTTATCGAATATATCCCGGCGGAAAACGCATGGATTCCGATAGAAGCAGATGGATATATGTACATTGACTGTCTCTGGGTGTCCGGGGCTTTCAAAGGACATGGATATTCTACAGATCTACTTACTGCCTGCATCGAGGATAGTAAGGAAAAGGGGAAAAAAGGGCTTTGTATTCTTTGCGCTTCAAAGAAGAAACCGTTTCTGGCTGATCCGAAGTTCCTGAAGTACAAAGGATTTGTCGTGAGCGATGAAGCTGATAATGGTATTCAGCTTTGGTATATGCCGTTCGATAAAAATGCAAAAGCTCCGGTGTTTAAGGAATGTGCAAAACATCCGCATATAGAAGAGAAGGGATATGTTCTGTACTATACGAATCAGTGCCCGTTCAATGCAAAATATGTCCCGGTTTTGGAGCAGACGGCAAAAGAAAATGGTATTGCATTCAAGGCAATACATCTTGAAAGCAAAGAAGAAGCACAGAATGCACCGACACCGATTACGAATTATGCGTTATTCCATGATGGGGAGTATGTTACAAACGAGCAAATGAACGATAAGAAATTCTTAAAACTTACAGGAAAGTGATAGTCGTTTATATCGGAATATAATCTACTACGACAGGAGTTCAATTCTCCTCAGAAACGTGAATGGGTCTCATTTGCAAGACCTAGTCAGAAAACGAAGAGAATACCGCTTGACCTCGTAGGGCCGGGCGGTATTTTTCTTTCGGATAGGATCTATGGAATCGAAAAAGCAGGATACCTATCCTCTTTCCTTCACGATCAATGTACAGCGGTTCTGTATGTTCTTCAGCACATCGTCCTCACTTCGGTCACCGGCAAAGTACGCAGCGGCTTCCTCCGTGATGATATCGAGCATAGCCGCATCATAACAGAGTGTGGTATTTGCGCTTTCGATCATCTTTCTAAGGTCATCCACATCCTGCTCCGTGTATCTCACAAGCGAGTTCAGGTATTCCTCAGACCAATTATCCTTTTCCTCTTCGCTATGGAGCTCATCGTAAAGATCATTTCTATAAGCCACAGTGACTGCGCACTCTTTTTCAAAAACCTGTCTGTTGATCGAAAATGCTATTTCCGAATAATCCAAATCCCCTGTAAAAGCAAGGAATGAACGGAGAAAATCCCATGCCAGATCCTTATACTTGCCGGAAGCGACAATACCCATAGACAGGTAAGGCTTAATGGCCGGGCCTGCCCCATCCATCGACGGATAGCCTAGGAAGGTGTAATGCTGCCCCGGAGTACATACACCAAAATCACTCAGAGACATCATCTGTTCCCGCCGAAGTGCGATCAGACCGTTATCAAATTTGATTCTGGACAAATCATAATCATCCTGAAGTTTATCGCCATCGTACCACTTCATGGTTCCCTCATCTTCCGCTAATTTGGCTACGCCAAACTTTTTTGCCATCTGGAGATACTTTTTCATATCCGCATTTTGGAAATCCACTGTCTTGTTCTGGTAGTCCACAAAAGAGCTCATGGTCGGGGTAAGAAGCATTTTAAGAAAATCCCTGTACAGAAGTCCCTCCATAATACCTACATTCTCCGGCATTCCGGCGGCAGCCTCTTCGAACTCGTCGAATGTCCAGCCGATGGTATTTCCGATATATTTCCGATTCGCCAGTAATCCCTCAAGTGCAAAGCGGATCGGAATATGAAAAAGTTTCCCGTTCCATTCCTGTGCACGAAGAACATTATCGAAATACTCTTGGCGGGAAATGCCATCTTCTCCGTCCAGATAAGGGTTTAAATCCTCCATGACATTTACATTCTGAAAAGCATATGACTCCGAGAAATTGACCAGTATATCCGGTCCTTCACCGGAAAGGAGCGCAAGCAATACTTTATTCTCGATATCCGCACGGCTTGTGCCGCTTTCCAGATCTTCCGTATAATCCACGAGCATGGCACGGCAAGACTTTTCCGGATCACGGTTATATTCGGAAATGAAAGACATTAGCGCTGTATTGTTATTAATATCTATTCCGCCGATAACGATCATCTTTTTCCCGGCATGCGGATTCTTCTCAGCACGCGTCAGATGGATCAGGTAATACTCAAACGGATCCACAGTTCTTTTCAAACCTACTGCACAAATCTCATCCGTAGTCTTCGGCACTGGTGTACAAGGCATATAATTAATGAGTGAACGATCGATATCCGTGTCACTCCAATCGAAGAATTTGGTGATTTTTCCTGTTTCAATATCGTATTCATAGCAGCCGGTATCTGAATTCACAAACAAGCCCTGCGAGGTCGGGCGTAGTTCTCCATATGCAGATAGACCACTGGCATCATAACTATTTCCGAGCTCTCCCGTCTTGATATTGATCTCCTTGATCAGAATACTTTCCACATCTGATTGCGGATCATAGCCAAAGGACAGCACATAATTCTTTCCGTTCTTAGTTATGATCCCTGTGCCGATGGTCCGATCCGGTTCCGATACCGTATATTCCAGTTTCCCCTTTTTATCAAAAACATATAGGGTTCCAAATTGCCGTATCGAATACCGTCCATCAGAAAGGACCCGCAGATACGGTGCGCCCATGTTGGCGGCTTCAAATGGTGCACCGGTGAAGATGATGCGTTCTGATACACTTCCGTCACGATTCAAAACGGCACATATCAGAACTTTCTCCCAAGGCGTTTTTTCCGATTTCGCTCCATACCCCAGAATACAGGTATGCCCGTCCGGATCAGAAGTGATATCGTATATTAATGTAATGTCTTCAGGAACATCTTTCAGATAGTTCCCCTTTTCATCGTAGATCGCGTATCCGTTACGGTAATATTCCTTCGACTTTTCGACAAGCTCTTCATAAGAAGAAATTTCCGACATATCGAAGTCTTCCATAGATTTAAATGTAATGTTATATTCCGCGATCGCATTTTCGCCATAAAAACCCATCATATTCAGGTTTGTACTTTCCACCTCCCGGCCTTCCTCTATGGGCGGCAGGCTTATAAGATTGACTTCCGAATTGAAAAAGGGATCCGTCTCCAATATCTCCTGTCCGGACTTATACTGTATGCTTTCAATCAGCTGCGTCTTCACCTTCTTCTTACAGGCAGACGAAAAGATCATCGAGGGAATAAGCATACATGCGGCTATCGCTTTGATTTTCCGTAACGATAAGAAACTCATCTCTTTCATAGGAACTCCCTCCTGATTAGTCCTCTTTTACTTATCACTATATGGTATCCTATATGAGATAGCAACATTGGTTATTCATGTTTACCCGCTGTTTCTATTCTTTTTCAGATCAGGACACTCTATATTAAGGAGCAAGTGCTTTTGAAGTACGAAAACATCACTTCAGCCACATTTCTTTCCCGACCTAACCGCTTTATCGCAGAGGTCGAGATTAACGGCGCTTGCGAAGTGGTGCATGTGAAAAATACAGGGCGCTGTAAGGAACTGCTTCTCCCGGGCTGTGAGGTATGGCTTACCGCTCCCGCATCTTCTGGAAGAAAAACGAAATACGATCTTGTAGCCGTAAAAAAGAGCAATGGTCTTCTGATCAATATTGATAGCCAGGCCCCGAATAAAGTTGCCCTGGAATGGCTTCGATCCCAAGGATACGAGAATATCCGTCCCGAATATTCCTATGGCGATTCCAGAATCGATTTTTACATGGAAAAGAATGGTGAAAAATACCTGATGGAAGTGAAAGGCTGCACGTTGGAAATCGATGGTGTGGGCTTCTTTCCTGACGCCCCTACCGAGCGGGGAGTAAAACATATCCATGAACTGATCCGGGCAAAATCGGATGGGTATCGCCCGATACTCTGCTTTGTCATCCAAATGGATGGCATCACGGAAGTCAGGCCGAATATTTCTATGCATCCGGAGTTTGGTATCGCCATGGACGAAGCGAAAAAAGAAGGAGTTGAGATCCTGTTTCTTCCCTGCCATGTTGAACCGGATCTTCTGGAAGCAAAAAGCAGTGTTTTTCCCGCCGATCCGTTGATTCAGCAAGCCATCGGATATATCACCGGGCTTTTCCGGGAAAATGCCGACGGGCATGATCTGGATCACACCCTGAGGGTATACCGTACTGCCATGAAGATCTCGAAAAAATATAAGAAATGCGATAAAAAGATCGTGGCCCTCGCTTCTCTTTTACATGATGCAGATGATCCGAAACTGTTTCACACCGGTAATAACGGTAATGCCAGAAAGTTTCTTTCTTCCCATAAGGTTTCGAAGAAGGAAACAGATGCCATCTGCCGGGTGATCAATTCCGTCTCTTTTAGCCACAACAAAGACAAAGCCCCTTCTTCTATCGAAGAAAAGATCGTTCAGGACAGTGACCGGCTGGATGCCATGGGTGCCATTGGGATCGCGAGGACCTTTGCCTATGGCGGAAAACACGACCGCAGTCTGGATGATTCCGTCCGCCATTTTTACGAAAAACTCCTTCTTCTTTATGACCTTCTCAATACAGATGAAGCCAAAAAGATCGGTCGCAAACGCGCCCTCTTCTTGAAAGAGTTTCTACGCGAATATAAAGAAGAAACAGAATAAATCAGTCCTGATTCTCCGAAGGCTTCTGCTGAAGTGCGGAAAGATCCGGGAACTCCAGGATCTCGGGATTTTCAGCATTATAGAAATGCAGGAGTTTTTCAGTCATGGCTCCGACTTTCGATGCCGCCTGCATATTCAGCTGGACATCCTCAAGGAAAGGCTTGGCCGTTCTTCCGACCGCACCGAAGATCTCCGGTGTTTCTTCCAATGTGCCGATAATGATCAGGTGAGCCTTCTCCTGTGTCTTGGGGAAGATCATCATACCATACCAGGCATTCTGGATGCTCGGTTCCGTTGCCATATAGTCACGCAGAGCCTTAAACATATCCGACGGGAGATGATCCTCCTTCGGGATCGCAATCGCCATAGGCTGCTTGGGATCGATCCTCTGTTCCTTGATGTTGTTGATCATCTTACGCTTATGATTGAGAAGGGCCTCAAGGAACGGTTTCTGCATGGCAAAGCCGTCTGTCTTCGGATTGATCAGAATGCCGTTTGCCGGAGATTTTTCAATAATCATCATGATCTTCGCGAAATCCACCGGTACCACTTCTTTTGCCGGAAGTCCTTCCATAGACTGTAATTCATGAATATCTGTAAACGCCGCCAGATACATTTTCTCGTCCTTGGACTTTAAGAATGCATATCCGACCTTCTCCTCTTCTCCTTCTTTTCCCGGAGCTTTCATGCAAGGCGTCAGGAAGATCGCTTCGTTTGCGATATATTCCATCAGGCGTCCCATGAATTCTTTATCCTCTCTAAAGTTCTTCGACTCACGAAGCAGTCCGCTCAAATACGGATTCACCGGGCTGTCCGGACTATCCACATCCGAAACCATACAGTTCGCTGTGGAAAGAACGTCATATTTCTCGACCTCACCCTGACGAAGGCCGCCAAGTACGATGGAAACATTGGTTCCCTCTTCCGCCGAAGGCATCTTGCTCATCATGGCATCTTCGATACGCAGTGCATAGGTCGGAGTGCTCTTCCCTTTTCTTCCTAAAAGATAAAGCCGGTCGCCCTTCTTCAAAGTGCCGCCACGGACATTACCGATTGCAGACACTTCAGTAGAGGTCATCGATAATACTTCCTCGATCACCACTGTGACGATCGGGAAATTCACTTCGATCTGGCCTTCCTGCGGCTGCGGAAGTGCCTCCATATCACTGTTTTTCGAATTTTTTCTGTCAAATAAACCCATTTTCTTTTTCCTTCCTATTTTTCGTTCGGCAAAACCTAATGACCACCAAGATCAAAACATCAGCCGAAAGTTACTTCTTTTTTTATTATTGCTTCCATAAGGACCGAAATCTCCTCATCGAGATAACATGCTCTGACATTAAAGGATACTGTCTTGACCATATTGGGATCCATGCCTGCACTATTGATGTCGTCCAGTAAAACCTGATAACTGCCGCGTACATTTCCATAAGGAGCAACATAGCATGTACTAAGAGCAGCATTATCAAAAACCGTCTGATCCAGCATGATTTTCTTATCACTCAACGAAAACATCACATACTTATTCGTTTTATTCACGATTGTGTAATGTATATCAAAAGAATTACTGTCAACATCAAAACTATCGATCCGCAACTGAATTCCATCGGAATCATAAACGATAGAAGAATCATCTGAGATCTCCGGCTCTACATAATGAAAGGCATCTTCTCCCTGAGGATACAGATTCACCGGGACAAAATTGTAAGTCGCTCCATCTGATTCCCACAAAACCGCGTGCGGCATATTACTCGAACTTACTGTAGCAAGAAGCAAAAAAGAAAGTCTTGTCGGAACCTGACCGTGATATCCTTCGAAAAACACGCCAAAATCGTTTTCGTCATCATATACCGTATGTGGTTCAAGAACATTATCCGTGTAATAATACCATTCTGAACTCTCATTATCCATGATCGAATTCAGGAAACTAATACTATATGGATTATCAGTCTTATTCTCAAACTGGAATTTAACATTGTACTTCGTATCCGTCATCTCTACACTGATGATCGTAAAACGGAAATATTCGTTGTCCACGATCGTGGCATTCTCCAAGGGGCCGCTGAAATAGCCGATATCTTCGTTTGTCAGTCCCAACGTAGTCTGATTGACCGGAATCGGTGTGGGTGTCGGAATCGGAACATTTTCAGCAAAAATACTTCCGTCACTGATAAACTGATCCAGGGAATACACCTGCATCAGCGGGGTGACCAAAGAGGCATTGGAGGTATCTGTTTCCGATTCCGTCTCCTCCTCGGTCTCTTCTTCCTCTTCAGTAGCCTTGGTCTCAACTTTGCGGTGAAGTTTACAGCTCGGGAGAAGAACAGCAAAACACAATACCACAGCCAAAAGTGCGATAAGTCTGTTTTTCTTCATGTCCGGCGCCTCCTCCCCTATAATAACCTCTTAATTTTATCACAAAAACATAAATGCACAACCGTACCGCCCATAGGGCGATACGGTTGGAAAAGCGACGAATGAAGGATGTATAACATTAGCCGAAAGTGACTTCTCTTTTTACATCAGCATCCATAAGGATCGATTTATCCGCCCCTAAATAGAAGGCAATAACCGGAATGGAGACAGACTTGATCTCATTTGAGATCAGACCGGCAGT
This sequence comes from Oscillospiraceae bacterium, assembly GCA_902802325.1. Taxonomy (GTDB): domain Bacteria; phylum Bacillota; class Clostridia; order Saccharofermentanales; family Saccharofermentanaceae; genus Scatonaster. Next base: position 33,887 of record CADCLV010000014.1, read on the forward strand.
CTGTATCGCGTCCAGAGATACAGAGTACTTTCCTGCCACACATCCATAGGGAGCAATATAACATGCCTGAACGGCGCCTGTGTCAAACACAGTCGTATCCAAAGTAATACTATTATCTTTCAAATACGCCATCACATATGTATTTGTCTTGTTGACCATCGTATAGTGGATCTCAAAGGTATAGTCCGCTATCTTAAAATAATCGATCTGCATTTTTATACCATCAGAATCATAAACGATAGAAGAAGTATCTGAAAGAGCCGGATCTTCATAATGGAATGCCTCTTCACCTTGCGGAAACAGATTGACTGCAACGTAGTTGGATCGAGAATCATCATTCTCTGTCAAAGCCGCAAAATCACTCTTGTCCAATGGATCGGATTGAAGCAAAAACGAAATTCTTGTCGGCTCTTGCCCATCATACCAGGGAAAGTTTTGTTTATCGATTTTTGTAACATCATCGAGGACCTTATGCGGTTCGACCACCTCTGATCCAAACTTTATCTGTTCAGCGTAATTATTTACTGTTATATCGCTCATCACTAAGGAATACGGTATATCCGACTTATTTTCAAACTGCGCATTTATAATGTATGCTTCATCAGTTGTTTCTACACTGACGATCGTATAACGGAAATACTCGTTGTCCAGGATCGTGGCATTCTCCAAAGGTCCACTGAAATACCCGTCATCTTCATTTGTCTGTCCCAGCAAAGTCTGATTGACCGGAATCGGTGTGGCAGTCGGCACAGGAATATTCTCGGCAAAAATGTTTCCGTCACTGATAAACTGATCCAAAGAATATACCTGCATAAGTGAAGTGACCAATGAGTCGGTAGTGCCAGCGGTTTCCGATTCGGTCTCATCCTCGGTCTCTTCTTCCTCTTCAGTAGCTTCGGTCTCAACTTTGCGGTGAAGTTTACAGCCAGAGAAAAGAACAGAAAAACATAATACGACAGCAAAAAGCGCGATCAGTCTGTTTTTCTTCATGTCAGGATCCTCCTCCCCTTTGTTGGCTTCTTAATTGTATCACAGATATATACACAACCGTACCACCCTCAGGGCGATACGGTTGGAAAGAGTGCACTATTATTTCAGGGATATCAGTGCTTCGGCATGGTTGTGATAAACTGGGCGACGCCCTGACACAACTGAAGCTGGTATTCTTCATCCTGAAGACGGGCTTCGTCATCGCTATTGGAAAGATATCCCATACGGATCATGAAAGACGGGATCGAATCCGCCCAGTTCAGACCGCTGTAATTCCCGCTGGCCTGACAGCCGCGGAATGAAGAACCGGTAAAATTTTCAATGGTCTTTCCAAGATTTTCACCCCACACTGTCATTTCGGAAGCGAATTTGCCGCTTGACGGAACCAGAATACTCATGCCGGAAGTCTTACTGTCATTGGCATAGTTACAGTAAAGGCGGATATACAGATCCGGATCTTTCGATACGGCAAACTCGGCTCTCTCTTTATTGGAAATATCCACTTCTTCCGTCTCACGTGTCAGATAGACCTCACATCCCAGAGACTTCAGATATTCCGAAAGAAGTAATGCCGCATCCAGATTGATTTGGGATTCATTGATCCCGGAAACCGTGCCTGTATATCCTTCTGCGGACTTATCCTTAGAACCGCTCATTGAAGAGGACAATGGCTCCTGTTCCAGATTCGGTGTGCCCTGATGACCGGCATCGATAACAACACAATATCCGCTCAAGTCCGGTCCTCCCACCGGAAATGGAGTCGGTTCCGGAGTTGCTGAAGGCGTGGTCGTGGTTTCTTCATTCGTGGTAGTAGTCGAAGTATCTTCTTCTGTTTCCGTCTCGCTGGTGTCTGAAATGGAAACCGGAATGGATGTTGTGGTCATTTCAGTATTCTTTTTTGACCCTCCGTTTACCGCACGGATCGCGAAAAACACACCGACACCGACCAGAGCAAGAACCATGACGATCGTCAGAATCATCAGGATCTCTGCTTTTTTCCTTTTGGCTTCGATTCTCTTTCTTTGCTCAGCAGACATGGGACGACGGCGTACCGGTTGCCCTTCACGAGGAGCAGAGCTGCTTTTTCCTTCATGAGAAGCCGTTCCTTCTTCATGGACAATCTTCTTTTCTTCGTGAGGAATCTTCTTTTCTTCGTGAACAGCCGGTTTTTCTTCATGAGGATCTGGCTTATCCGGCACCTTTTTCTCCGGCTGACTCTTTTTTCCGTCATCGGAGGACACACGTCTGATTCCTGAAAGGAGTGCACTCAGATCAACTTCTTCCGGATTCATTTCTTCATCTGGTCGGATATTCTTTTCTTCGTCTGACATAGGCACTTCCTATCTTCCATTATTATTCACGATAAATTGTAACATAGCACTTGTGGCAAACTCTTTACATAAATATCTATCCTTCGTTACAAAGAAACCACACAATAATCTAAAATCCTTTTGAATTTTTCATCTTTTTCATATAGAATGGATAGTATTCGAAAGGGTGGGAGACAATTTGACTAAAAAAGAAGCACTGATCATCGGAATGGGGATTTCCGGATGTGTTGCCGCCAGACTTCTGGCAGATGCCGGGTATCAGGTGAGCTGTTTTGAGAGAGAATCGCATGTCGGCGGCGCTCTTTTTGACGAGGTGCGCCCAAACGGCATTTCTGTTCAATCTCATGGTCCGCATATCTTCCATACCGATAAAGATCATGTCTACCAGTTCCTGAAGCGATTCGGTTCTTTTTATCCGTACCGTCACCGTGTGCTGGTCGAGATCAAGGGAAAGACCGTTCCTCTCCCGTTAAATGCCAACAGTCTGGAGATCCTTTTCGGGTCTTCCCAGAAAGACGAACTTCTTTCCCGGCTCAAGCGCCATTTCCCGGAACAAAAACGGATCCTGATCGATCAGCTGATCGCATCTTCTGATTCTCTTTTAATCGATCTTGGCCGGTATATGATTGAAAATGTACTGATCAATGGAATCAACAAGCGTGACGACAGTGATTTTGCCGCAGCAGATGACTCCTACATGAACGATGCCTATGTCGACATTTCGACTGATGACTGCTATTATACCGACTCGATTCAGGCTATGCCGCGCGACGGTTTCACAGAGCTGCTGAATACGATGATCTCGCATCCGGGTATCACGATCTATACAGATATGGACGCATTTTCCCGTATCACGCTTCTGCCGCATTCTTCTACGGTTCTTCTGGATGGCATGCCTTTTTCCGGGCGCGTCATCATAACCACATCGCTGGACCGTCTGTTTGACTGCTGCTATGGCGCGCTTGAGTACCGCACTTCCAAGATCACCTTTCAGGATATGGATAGCGATACGACACGAGATGGAGCGGTCACCGTTTCTCCGAAAGGCAAAAACTGCATCCGTACAACAGAAAGCAAACTGATCACTCTTCAGGAGGCCCCGGGCAAAACGACGCTTTGTATGGAGTCCCCGTACTTTTCAATTGCCAATAGTCTGGATGAGCCTTTCGAGCCGGAGCGCTCCGAAGAAAATCTGAAGCGGCATGCACAGTATATGGAGCTTTGCCACAATTATCCGTCTATCTCTCTTTTGGGAAGAACTGCACACTATAGAAACCTTTCCATCGCACAGTGCGTGGAAGAAGCCATAGAGTGTATCACCTCTTTGAAATAAATCTCTTTGAAATCTATCTGATCATGCTTCGGCTTCCGATGCCGGTTCTTTCGTGTATACAGATACAGGAAGATCTTCCGGGTTCTGCATTTCAACACGGAAATAGACATGTTCATCACACTTGACGTTGACTTTCATACGCTGAGATCCTGCCTCTTCAATAGTCGACAGATCCAGATATGCGGAAAGGTCGGAAGATGTCAGCTTATCGACCACATTCTTTCGGCCGACAATACGGACATTTACGGTATTGACTGTAAATGTGATGCCAAGATTCTTCTCACTAAGCACTTTCTCATTTTCAAACTGAAGCTGCAGAGTAAAGGACTTCTCGGTAACCGGATTGGTTGTGACCTGAATATACATCCACAGCATTAAAGAAAACAAAAAGGAAACAAGAAGCAATACGGCACGGCCGGAACGGCGTCCTTTCCTGATACTCTTCTTTTTTCTGGCCACGACCGGAAGCGCTTCTTTCTCATTATCTTTTTCAACAAGCTCCGCTTCCTTCTTACCGGAACGTGCGGCAACCGCAGTTACCACGTCACTGAGCGGATCTTCTTCTTTTTTACCGTTCTTCTTCGCATTTTTCTTTCCACGAAGTGTCAGACGAGTCGGTGCAGCAGTCAGACCCAGAAGATAGGACAGATTCTTGCGAAGCTCCTGCCCGTCCTTCATCTCATAAAGCACACCATCAACGGCAATCGAAATAGTACCTCTTTCCTCTGAAACAACAACTACGACCGTATCACCGATCTCACTTGCGCCGACAGCAGCACGATGACGCGTACCATAGCGCTCGATCATATGGAATGTTTCGGAAAGCGGAACATGGCAGCGGGCTGCAATGATGCGGCCGTCGCGGATCAGAAGTCCGCCGTCATGCATCGGAGATCCCTTATAGAAGATCGACTGCAGCATGGAATTCGTTACGGAGGAATCCAGACGGACCACATTTTCCTGTTTCAGAAGCTCACCAAGCTTCGTGCTTCTTTCCAGGAGGATCAGTGCACCGGTATATGTGCGGCTCATTTCCGTACAGGCCTTCACGATCTCATCGATCATGGATACATAACGGAATTGTTCATCTGAATCCTCACTGACCAGAACATTTGAAAATGATGCAAAAGATTTCAATCCGACCGTCTCCAGTGCATGACGAAGCTCCGGCTGGAAAATGACCACAAAAAGGATCGCAACAATATAGAGGACTTTGTTGAACAGGTAACCGACCATTTCAAGACCAAGGAAACTGCAGAACAGAATAAATACCATGATCAGGAGCACGCCCTTAAGGAGCTGCCAGGCACGGGTGTCGCGGATCAGGCGAAGGATGTTATATAGAACGAAGGTAACAAGAATGATATCGATGACATACCGAACCAGATCCAGCGGTCCACCAAAAAACATGTAACCACTGTCCAAACTGGAGAAAATCTCACGAATAAAATCAGTGAGCTTTTCGAACATTCTGTCATCCCCCTTTCCTGTCCATTCTCCTAATTATATCATAAAGAATCATGACTCTTCTACGATTTTCAAAAGAGCACGCCGATCCAGTACTGTTACCACATTTCCGCTGATCTGGATCAGGTTTTCCGACTGCATAGCGGACAGTTCCCGTGAAAGACTCGGGCGGGGCATGGCAAGATATTTTGCCACCACTTCCTTTGTTCCAGGAAGACGCATCACATCCTGCTGCTTATCTTCAGACGTTTCCATGAGAAAATAATAAGCGATCTTCTGCCGCACACTCTTCTGCGACAGAAGTGCAATCCGCCGGTTCTGGTCTTCCATTCTTTCAGCCATCAGAACCACGATGTTTTCTTTCAGTTGAGAATACTTATTCATCAGACTTACGAAGTTCTC
>CADCLV010000015.1 GCA_902802325.1 Oscillospiraceae bacterium
TATCAAGCATCCCTTTGCTTTAAGTCCGGAGATCAACGATCTTTTGAAATGATTTTTTGCGCCGCGCCCTTTATTGCGGCATGACTCCTACCCGTTCTCCGCAGCGTAGTTTTACTTCCATGCCTTTTTTCAGATATTCCCGGATATCGTCATCCAGGATGAGTTTATCTTTTCCGACAAGAAGCACGATGGTCGATCCTCCAAGCTTAAAGAAACCTTTTTCCTGCCCTTTGGTAAAAGCACTTGCGCCGTGATCGACGATGCGGCCCACCATTAACGCTCCCACCTCGATCATGAGGATCTCGCCGAAATGCTCTGTATCAAGTACACTGACGAATCGGCTGTTCTCCTGAAAAACCTTATACTTGTCGGAAATATCACATACCGTATGAAGCTTTCCTTTAACCTTATACTTGTCGGAAATATCACATACCGTATGAAGCTTTCCTTTAATGGAAAGTCTAAAGGCCGTTTTTCCGGAATCCGGATAACAGTAACGGTGATAATCATCTACGGAAAGGCGGAAAACCAGGCACATACCGCCCTGATACCCGGAAATCTCCGTTTTCTCCCCTACCAGGCTTCGTACCGTATAGGTGTTTCCCTTTATTTCAAAACAGGAATCTTCCGTTATAGGGTAGATGCGAAGTTTGCTGTCTGCCGGAGATACCAGTGCATTTCCCGCAGGATCCAAAGGACGCTTCCCTTCCTTCACTTTTCTGGTGAAAAAATCATTCAGGGACCGGAACTTTCTGTCTTCATAGTCCTGCATGTCGATCTTGTTTTTCCGGATAAAGGAGCGGATATGGGCTCTGGAAAGAAATGTATCCGTATAAAGCCCGCCGATTCTCGAGACTCCCCGGCTTAAGACCAGAGGCATAACAAACCGTCCGGCTTTTGTGCCGTAGAGACGTTTCAAAAATCCGCCGCCATACTGCACATCGGTATAGATGGTCTTCTCCTTCCGGTTATAAACTTCCAAATTAAGACTCCTTTGTCCTTTGAAAATGCAAGGCTCAGGCCGCAGCTTCCGCTTTCTTCTTTTTCTTCGGAAAAAGAAGTTTCTTGACGCCATCTGTCAGGTACTTCTCGGCAACACCCAGGATGACTGTGAATACGATACACAAGATGGCAAAGACCAGAAGATTGTATTTCGACCCGATCTTGAAGGGGAATTTATTCTTCTGCATCATCCAGCGCGTGACCTCCAGCGCCATAAGATTCATCAGGTATGTATCCAGAGAGAATTTTCCGAAGAAACGGGTCACCGGATTACTTACATGGTATTTCAGCATAAACAGGATCACTAAAAAGCCGATCAAAGCAAAAAGCGGTACCTGACAGCAATAGGTCTTGATCTTCTCCGCGATGCCCGGGCCTTTTCCGCTATACTCGGTCCAGTAGCCGAACTTTGCCTGACCATATTCAGAAAGGCGGAACGCAACATAGGTCAGAAGGAGAAGGATGTGGAACTTAAGCGCATATCCCTTCTTGAAGAAAGAAACGATCTGTTTTTCATACTGGGCAAACAGTAATCCGGAAAGGAAGGCAATGGCCGAATTGACCCACCATTCACCGTTGAACCACAGTATCTTCTGTTCTCTCCACCAGATCTTATTCGGATGATTCCAGTCAAGCCACCAGTTCTTCTGTCCGTGCCACCATGCGAAATGGCCATTATAGCAGAAACCGACAGCCATACCGATAATAACGAGGAAAATCAGAACAAAAGCCACGGGACGGACCTTGATAAATCGGAAACACAGATAGAAAGCCACATAAAGAATGGTCAGAACGATCGGAAACCACGCATAGGCATTCATCATGGTAAGACCAGAGAAATTCAGAATCCATCTTTCCTTCGGCCACTTCATGCCGATGGCAAAATAGTAAAGGCCGTAGAGGATCACGTTAATATAAAACGGAACCGTAATGGCTTTAATGATACGGTTCTTAATGAACCCCTTCATGTAGTTTTCTTTCGTATCCAGACTCTTTAAAAGGCCGTAACCGGAACAGAAGAAAAAGATGGCAACGAAGTAGGCGCCGGCATTCACAAACGGCGTCAGCACCTTCTGTTCCTGAAATACAGATTCCTGGGAGATGTGATGCAGAATAACACCAATGGCGGAAAAACCACGAAGCGACTTCATCACTTCCAGACTCGTATGGTCATCATTAAACTCTTTTTTACCGAATTTTGATGTACTTCCCCAGAAAAGGAGCATAAAGAAAAAATAGTAGGTAGCAACCTTCAGCACCTGCCAATAATTTAGATACTTTAGAAAATCACCCATGATTGAAATCCCCTGTAATCATTATACCGTTGTATTTTCGCACAAATCAGATAAATAGAAAACCACTCATCTGAAAAATCCTTGTTTGTCATGTATTCTTCTTGACGTTTTCAATTCAAAAACAATTTGTTCATATTTTGATAAAACAATCTGACAATTTTTTCTCTAAAATAGAAACATAGATACAAAGCAAGCATCCATAATCATAATGCACCGGGGGGATGCATTATACACAATGAAGTGGAGGAATACTAATCAGTGAGAAACGCTGAGCGGCACCATTTCTATTGGATCATTGTCTACTTGTAGTTTCTATACGAAGAGGCGGTCGTTCCTGAGCCCCAGGAACGACCGCCATTTCATTTTTCCTATTCTTCAGAAATCAGCCCAGATGGATCTTCGCTTCCGGATAGACATTCTTCACCCTGCTTCTATCCTTCATGATCAGGCCCATGGCGAATGTCATCGGTCCGACACGTCCCAGGAACATGACAGGAATAATAAACAGCTGTCCCCAGAACGAGAACTGCGGTGTGGATGCCGAAGAAAGTCCGACTGTACCAAATGCCGATGCCGACTCAAACAAAAGATCCACGAAAGTGAATTTCCCGGCGGCTAAAAGACTTCTTTCCGTAACGGAAAGAATGCAGGCCAGTGAAACGACCAGTCCGACTCCCAAAGTAAAGATCGACAGCGCACGCTGTACGGTTGCCCGGGATACTCGGTGGTTATGGATAACGACCTCGGAATTACCGCTCAGATCGCTCTTGACCGAATAAGCTAAAAGGGCAAAGACCTGCACCTTGATACCACCACCGGTACTTCCGGCACCGGCACCGATAAACATCAGTACGACACAAAGGATCTTGGTGCAGTCCCGCAAAGCCAGAAGATCGATCGAGTTCATTCCGGCAGTACGCAGGGACATCGACTGGAACAGCGCTGCTTTTAATTTCTCATACATCGGAAGACTTCCGATTGCCAAAGGCGCATCATTGGTCCACTCCATAATGAGGATCAGTATCACACCCAGGACCAGAAGACCGACCATCATGACAAAAGCCAGATGCGTGTGCATCTTCATCTTTATGTTGGTTCTCTCCTTCTTATCGTGACGGATAATGGCCCGGAGTTTTCTGCTCGAATAGTCGATCAGATCTTTCCACACATGGAAGCCCAGGCTTCCGGAGAAGATCAGAAAGACTGTGGTAAACATGATCACAGAATTTCCGTTAAATGCGGTAAAGCTGGAATACGGGCCGGAAGCCGTATCACCGAAAAGATCGAATCCGGCATTACAAAAAGCAGATACCGAAAGGAAAAGCGACTTAAAAAGTCCTTCTCCGGTGCCAAGAAGCGGAACCAGCTGCGTGGCAAAGAGGATAAATCCGCAGAATTCAAAGAAGAATGTCATGAGGATAATGGCCTGCAAAAGTCCCTTCAGCTCTGCATATGAGAAACTTCCCGTATTTTCCTGGGCCAGAAGTCTTGTTTTCACGTTGACTTTCCGTTTCACCATGCTGACACCAAACGTATAGATCGTAACCAGACCGAGACCTCCGACCTGGATCAGGCATAAAAGGATCACCCGTCCGAAAGTATTGAAAGTCGTGGCCGTGTCTCTTACCACCAGTCCTGTCACGCAGGTTGCGGAAACAGTAGTAAACAAAGAATCAAAAAAACCGATACTCTCCCCGGAATTCGTTGCAAAAGGCAGCATCAGAAGGAGAGTTCCAATGAGCATGATCAGAAGGAAACTACTCAGGATCACGCGGGCCGGACGATCCATCATCCAATCGAGTATTTTTTTCGTACGGGTACGACGGACCAGCATATCAGCATACCATCTCTTTCCAGATCTGCTCGATATCTTTCTGGGCACAGACCATCATCATCTGACAACCTGCTTCCATCATCGTGGAACCGATCGGAGTCACCGTCTGCCCGTCTTTACTGGCCAATACGACCACACGGGAATCATGGACGAACTTATACTCCGCCATGGTCTTTCCGCAAGCATCGGATTTTTCAGAAAGGATGAATTCGATCAGAACATGATCCGAATTCTTAATACGGTGCACAATACGCAAACCGCGATAATCGATTTCCTGCTCGATCATGCGGGCCAGGATCTGTGTCTCCGAAAAGGCATGATCCACACCGAAATGCTCCATAACAGATTCATTTTTCGGATTATTGACACGAGCGATCGAAGCCGGCACACCTAAGTGCTTCTCTGCAATCTGGCAGGCGATCATGTTGGTCTCATCTTTATCTGTGAGAGCAACAAGAAGATCTGCGTCATCGCAGGCCTCTTTCAATATCGGATAAGAAGATCCGTCGCCGTTGATCACTTCAGCGATGGAATAATCAGCAAATTTCAGGGCAGCCTGCGGGTCAAGATCGATAATTACGATCTCATGCTCCGCTTCCAGTTCCCGGATCAAATAATAAGCGAGCTTTCCTGCTCCGACTATAACGATCTTCATTCTATTTCGGAAGCGGTGGTCACCTTTTTCTCGGCGATAACCAGCTTATCCCCTTTCTCCAGTTTCATAGAAGGCAATGCCGTAATGAGGTTTTCATGTCTGACAATACCGAAAATATGGCGTCCCTCTGTATCTTCGATGTCCCGGATCTTTGCACCTACAAAATCCTTCATCACATCCAGAAGCGTGAAAACAACAGTGTTGCCGAAAAGATTTGTTGTGACCTGTCCGACATATTCTTCTCTCTCCAGGTGCTTTTCAATCGCATTCATAAACGCATCCGCCGTCAAAACGGTGGAAGACATAGAAAGGAATCCGACCTCATCAAACAAGTGGTAATCTTCGGCAGCAAATACTCTTGCAAGAACATTTTTAACCTGGAAAATATCTTTGGCGATCTGGGAAGCCATCAGATTCTGATTCTCGCTGTCACTCATGGCACATACAATATCCATGGAACCCATGTCCGCTTCTTTCAGTACATCCGTATCAATGATCACACCATCGATCGTCAGTACGCCCAGATTTAAAGTCTTTTCTACTTCCTGAGCCTTCGGGTCTACCAATACACATGTATGACCCTTTTCGATCAGACGCTTCATCAGCGCAATACCTGCACGGGATGCGCCCAGAATCATGATCTGCATATTCTCTAACCTCCGTAGAAAGGATATCTCAGCCCTGTGCCAGAAGATATCCCAGAATCGATGCGGCAGAAGCGGCATTTAAAGACTCCGCCCGTCCCGGCATCTCTATCTTCACAAGTATATCACACTGATCCGAAGTGGAATCACTCAATCCATTGGCCTCATTTCCGATCCAAAGCGCCGCTTTTTTCGGGAAAGTTGCTTCCTTCAGCGGATCGCCCCGAAGATGGGCACCGATGGATCTGACCTGATTCCTTTTCAATTCCGATAAAATCGCTTCGGAAGAAGGAAAAGAAAGTACCGGAATGTGAAAGCAGGACCCCATAGAAGCCCGAAGGACTTTCTCATTAAAAGGATCGACACAATCAGAAGTATAAAGTACCGCATCGTAGGCAAATGCATCTGCCATCCGGACGATAGTGCCCATATTTCCCGGATCCTGAAGTCTTTCCAGAACGATATACCGGCAAATCTCCTTTCCACATCCAGGGATTTCTCCCGTTTCTTCCTGTTTCTTCACGACCATGGCCACTCCCTGGGGATGGACAGTCTGACAGAGTTTGGAAAAAAGAGGATCAGAAAAGACCAGAACTTCGCAGGAAGAAAGGATCGGATACTTCTTCTTCCATTCTTCCCAAAGGCTGGTCTTGTCACTTCGAAGTGCCAGGATCTCCGGAACCAGACCCGAGATCAGCGCATCTTCACACAAACGCAAACCCTCGATGAAAACCTTGCCCTCTTCCCGCGCGACCTTGCGGTCATGCAGAGAGACCAAAGATTTATATCGAGGGTTATCTTTGCTTTTAATTTCGAGATAGCGTTCCACGCTGAAAATCAGAGCGCAGACTTAGCCTGCTCGCAAAGTGCAGCAAAACCGTTCGGATCTGTGATTGCGATATCAGAAAGAACTTTACGGTCGAGAGCAATGTTTGCCTTCTTCAGACCATTCATGAAACGGCTGTAAGACAGACCATTTACACGGCAAGCAGCATTGATTCTCTGGATCCAGAGCTTTCTGAAATCTCTCTTCTTAGCCTTTCTGTCACGGTAAGCATATGCACCGGACTTCATGACCTGCTGGTTAGCAACCTTGAAGAGCTTACTCTTATGACCGAAATAGCCCTTGGCCTGCTTCAAAATCTTATGATGACGTGCTCTTGTACGCACACCTCTTTTAACTCTAGACATGGTATATTTACCTCCCTAAAACTGTTCTATCAAAACTCTTCAAGCAAATTATTTATACGGAATCATCGTCTTGACGATCTTCGCGTTCGGCGCTGCACTTACAGCGGTGTGGCGGAGATGTCTCATTCTCTTAGACGGTCTCTTGCTCAAGATGTGGCGACGGAAAGCCTGGGAGTACAACACCTTACCGGTACCCGTTACCTTAAATCTTTTCTTAGATGAACTGTGTGTTTTCTGCTTAGGCATTTTTCTATTTCCTCCTTAATCACAATCAGTTTTTCTTGGGAGCAAGGAACATTACCATGTTTCTGCCCTCGATCTTGGCCGGCTTATCGACCTGGCCGAATTCCTCACAAAGCTGTGCGAACTTCTCCATTACAGCGTAACCCTGATTCTGGTAAGCCATCTCACGGCCACGGAACTTCACGATTACCTTGACTCTGTTTCCATCTTTCAGGAAACGGCATGCGTTCTTCGTCTTGACATTCAGATCGTGGTCTTCTGTTGTCAGCTTCATACCGACTTCCTTTGTCTCGATCACTTTCTGATTCTTACGGGCTTCCTTCTCACGCTTGGCCTGCTCGAAAAGATACTTTCCGTAATCCATTACTTTGCAAACCGGGTTGTCGGGGTTATTTGCGATCAGTACCAGGTCTAATCCTGCAAGATCTGCGGCCTTTCTTGCCTGCTCGATCGGAACGATACCGACCATTGTACCATCTGCATCAATCAGTCGCACCTTCTCAAAACGAATCTCTTCGTTGATAGGCTGCCCATTCGTTTGTCTGGCGATAAGAACACACCTCCTTCATACAAAAACGGAGCGAAACTTTCCGCTTCACTCCGTTCAACTATCCTTAAAGATAAGCCACATTCGTGAACCTCTTCACAATCGCTTGAGGTGAGAAGCGGAAACTCCTACTTGCTGTAACTCGTATATAATACCCATATGGATTTTAGTTGTCAAGCACTTTTTTAATACGGGCTGCCAAAACCGGTCGGCATTAGTGCTACGATAAAGGCCAGGATATGTCCGATACCCGGAACCAGGAACACCAGCGCGTACCATTTGCTCAGACAGGCGTCATTGCATCTTCTCAAGAATCCGGAAAGATGAATGAAAGTAATAAGCACATACAAGAATCCATAAGCAAGATAATACTCCAGTGTACGTGTCGAACTAAAACTCATACCGATATTGGCAAGGAAGATCGAACCGATAAAAGAAACCGCCCACATGGAGATCCACGTACATCCGAAGTATTCCCAACGGCTAAGCGTCCCCTGCTGGATATTGAGGATATTTCCCCAGAAATCGCCAAGATCTTCAATAGTTACTAATTGGCTCACCAGAAGTATGATGAAGATAATCATAAACTAAACGTTCTCCTTCACTTGAACGTATTTGTACTTAACTTTATTATTGTACTCAATAATATCTCTCTACGCCATAGTTAGTCGGAAGAACTGCTCCAATGAGTGTAGCCAGGACATTGCCCACAAGCGGGAAAAGCAATACCAGTGCAATCAGTCTCGTCACCGCTGCATCATTTAATCTCCGGATAAAAGCCGACAACTGCACGGGAGTGATCGTAAAATACACGACAGCCCACACTACTTTCTGCAATACCGACTCATCCATTTTCCAAAGATCAGTCTTATAAAGTACAACAAGAAAGATCGGAGCAATAATAATTGCCAGAATCGTATATACTACGATCTGCCCTACATAGAACTGCTTTCTGGAAAGCTGACCATCCCGTAGGCAAAACATTTCCCCGACAAACTGACTAATGTCTCCTGGATCAAGAAAACTCAACCAGAATAGAAAACCCAATCCACGCATATACCCTCCAAAACCAATCCACACAGTGCATTTCGAAATGCAACAAATCTAATTCTTCTTTGATATTATCACCAGATAATGGTGTATTAAATTTCCAGACACAAAGCAAAAACAATTCTATTTCCGTCAAATCCGCGAAATAGAATCCTTCATCTATGCTATAATCGCATATATCAAATCCGAAGATTAAAGGAAGTGGACGACATGATATCTAAAGAAATAGAAAATAAGCTTGCCGGCGGATCTTTGATCCGTAAGATGTTCGATGAAGGCACACGTCTCAAGAAGATCTATGGTGAAGATAAAGTATTCGATTTTTCCATCGGAAACCCGGATCTGGAACCGCCGAAGGAAGTAAAAGACGCAATCCGTGAGCTGGCTGATGCAGATATCCCCGGCATGCACGGATATATGGCCAATGCCGGTTATCCGGAAACAAGAAAGGCCATCGCCGACCAGCTGTCCAAGGAAAGCGGTCTTTCCATTGGCATCGAATCTATCTGTATGTCCTGTGGCGCCGCCTCCGGTATGAATAATCTTCTTCGTTCCATTATGGATCCGGATGACGAGATCATTCTCCTGGCACCTTTCTTCCTTGAATACCTCAACTATATCAGTAACGTAAAGGCAAAGCCGGTCATCGTAAACACCGATCCGGATACTTTCCTTCCGGTGCTTTCGGAAATCGAAAAAGCCATTACTCCAAAAACAAAGGCCATCATCATCAATTCTCCGAACAACCCGTCCGGTGCGATCTATCCGGAATCCGTACTTAAGGAGCTGAATGCACTTCTTCTGAAGCAGGATCATGTGATCCACGTGATCTCCGATGAACCATATAAGGATCTGGCCTACGATGGCATGACCGTGCCCTCTACCCTTTCCTGCTTTGACAACCTCATCGTCTGCTTCTCTTGGAGTAAATCCCTGTCACTGCCGGGCGAGCGTATCGGCTATACCTGTGTCAGCCCGAAACATGCAGATTTCTCGCAGCTGACTGCCGCCATCGTTCTTTGCAACCGTATCCTCGGTTCTGTAAATGCTCCGGCTTTCTTCCAGCGTGTTGTGGCAAAAGCACTGACCGCCAAGGTCGATGTGGCCAACTACGAAAGAAGAAGAAATCTTCTTTACTCGATCATCACGGAAGCCGGTTTCACCTGCACCAAGCCGCAGGGCGCCCTCTATATCTTCATGAAAACACCGATCGAAGATAACGCCTTCTGCGAAGTCTGCGCGAAATACAACGTTCTGGTCGTTCCGGGTTCTGCCTTTAAACGTGAAGGATATGTTCGTCTGGCCTTCTGCGTATCTGAGAAAACTATCCTTGGAAGTAAAGATGCTTTTGAATCCATCGCAAAAGAACTGGGCTTGAAAAAATAATTACACTTTTGGAGTGATCATCACGAGCATGGTGCCGGCTTTCATGTCGAATCCATGCTCGTTTTCTTTTCCGTCCAATTCATTGCTGACCGTAAGAGAACTTCCGCAGACGAGGTTTCTTTCTCTAAGCGGATACTTCATTCCAATGGTCGAAACACCTTGCGCACCGGATCCGACGGGAATCAGAGAATACGTATACCTCGGATCGGTCAGCTCCACCGGTGTACGAAAAGAGTTTTCCCCGCAAAGAGGATAGACCCAGGTCACACCATCCGTCACCGTGATCTTATAGCCTTCTTCTACCAGGCGCATGGCCATCAGAAGATTCGTCATGACATGATCCGGTCTTCCTGTCAGCGAAGTGATCAGAAGGATCGGCTCCTCTTTCGTAAGGGAAGTCACACAAAGCTCGGAATCAGTCATGTCTTTTTCGACAGGAAAAAGACTTTCGGGAACTTTATTCTCTTTTAGCCAGTCCCGTGCTTCTTTTGAGATCGAATCCATATCGCCCCATACCGTATCCGGCACAATATCCAGAGAATAAAGTGAATCCGCCCCGCTGTCCGCGCAGACGATCCGGGAAGAGGATTCAATATACGGGCGCAATGCCGTCATATCTTTATTGGGGCCACCGGCGATTACGACTTGGCACATTGGAGAAGTTCCTCCACCGCTCTGGCATGGTCATCATTGGAGAACACGGCAGATCCGGCCACCAGATAGTTGGCTCCGGAAGCCACAACACGTGATGCAGTATCCCGGCAGATGCCTCCATCTACAGAAATGACCGTATCGGCACCGTTTTCATCGATTACTTTCCGTACGGCAGCAATACGGGAAAGAGATTCCTCCATAAAATGCTGGCCGCCGAATCCCGGGCGGACAGACATGATCAGGATCAGATCACACTTGGTAACATAAGGAAGGATCTTCTCGATCGGAGTATCCGGATGGATCGACATACCTACCCGTTTTCCCAGTTTCCTCACTGCCTCAATAGCCACGTCAGGATCGTCCACAGTCTCAATATGGAAAGTCAGCATATCCGCGCCGGCTTTGGCAAAGGGCTCAAAAAAGTCCATCGGATTCGTGATCATCAGATGCACATCAAAAACCATCTTGGAGATCTTACGGATAGACTGCACCACCGGGATGCCAAAAGTCAGATTCGGCACATAATGGCCGTCCATTATATCAATATGCAGAAAAGAGGTCACAGCTTCTACCTGCGCGATCTCCTCCCCTAATTTTGCGAAATCAGCAGAAAGTATCGATGGTGCGATCACCACGTCCTTCATAAATTCAACCTTCCTTCTATTTTGCGTATCTTTTCGAACTCTCTATCATTATATCCAAAAACTCACGATAGCGGGCAAGTCTTGCATCTGTTATTCCGCTTTCTTCTACCCGGCACCCCAGTTCCCCTTTGTGCCTGCAGTCCTGAAAGCGGCATGTGCCGGAAATGGAAAGGAGTTCCGGATATCCCCGGACCACGTCTTCCACTTCAATTCCGATCCGGTCGATCTCCAAAGAGGAGAACCCGGGCGTATCGATCAGAAAGCCTTCCCGGAAAGGAAACAGTTCCACATGACGGGTGGTATGCTTTCCCCTCTTAAGCCGTTCACTGATGTTTCCCACTTCAATATGGTCCATACCGGTAAGACGGTGACACAATGTGGATTTTCCCACACCGGACTGACCGGCAATCCCCACGGTATGACCGCGGAAGATCTCATTGATCTTCTCGTCTGAAAGCATGGAATCCTTCGAAGTCCCGACAACACAGAACCCGGCGTCGGAATACTCTTTTTCCAGTAAAGCAGCCTTTTCCGGCGCAAGATCGATCTTCGTCAGCCAGATCAGCGGATCGATAGAAAGCTTTGCGCAAAGGATCAAAAGCTTATCCAAAAGTTTCAGATCCGGTTCCGGATCACAGGTGGAAACCGCAATGATCAGCACATCGATATTGGCCACGCTGGGACGGATCAGAAGATTCTTTCTTTCCGCAATCGATTCGATCACATAAGGAATATCCGGATCCCCGGATGGAGCCACTGTGCAGAAATCCCCTACCGTCGGAACGACCTTACGGTTACGGAATACTCCACGCGGGGTAGCCAGGATCGACGAACCGTCATCGAGCATGATGGTATAGCCTCCACCTATGCCCTTGGTGATCCTTCCGGAAAGATGTTCATCACTCATACCCATTTTCTCCTGCCGTCAGATCTGCCTCATCATTCGATCGGCATCTCATGATTCTGGTCATCGTTCGGATCCGATGGCTGTGTCTGATCAGATGGCTGCGGATTCGACGGCTGCGTCTGGTCAGATGGCGGCGGAGGAACCGGAGTCGGTGTTGGCGTCGGCGGAACCGGAGTCGGTGTCGGAACCGGAGTCGGTGTTGCCATCGGTATTGGAGAAGGTGTCGGAACCGGCTCAAAAATCGCGGTCAATGTCACTTCTTCGCCAGGCATGATAAATGTGTATGTATCCGAATAGCTGACAGCCATATTATTGGCATCTACCCATGAAACAAACTGGTATCCGATATTCGGCACAGCCGAGATCGTTACTGCCGTATTCTGGGCATAAAGTCCCGAACCGCTGACAGAACCATTACCCTGGGCATTCAGGATAACATTGTAGCCGATGATCTCCGGTGTCGGTGTCGGCGTGCCGCCACGTTCCACATCTTCTGCGGTACCGACATAAATGCGTATCGCAGACTTCCTCTGTACCTTGGTTCCCGGAGCCGGATCGGTCAGAAGGACATACAGATCCTTTTCATTCGGTTCGCTGGCCTTCAGTTCCGGATCGATCTCGATCTCACCCAGTACCAGATCCGCCTCATCGATCATTTCACGGGCCGTCTTCAGATCCTTCTTAATGATCGGCGGAACCGCGATCTCAGAAGACTTCTGGCTGAATACGATGGTAACATCCGAGCCGGGCTTTACCGGTGTTCCGGCCGGCGGTTCGGTACGGATTACGATACCTTCCTCAACAGAATCATTGATCTCCGGACGGATCGAAACATTATAATTATTCGTCTTTAATGTCTCATAGGCCTCGGAATACTTCATGCCGGAATAATCTTCCAGTTCCACTGCATCCGGCGCCTTACTGACAGTCAGTACCAGTACATTGACAGAGCTGTTATTCTTCATCTCCATACCGGCCTGGATATTCTGCTTGACGACCACGTTCTGGGCATAGTCAGTACGCACTTCGTATTCCAGACGGTATGTGGTAAATCCATGCTCTTCAAATATCTGCTGGACCTCCACGATCGGTTTTCCGACGTAATCCTGTACGACAAATACACTCTGTGTTTCCTGCTTAACAGATTTCTTGAGTGTATCCGTCACCAGATAAGTAAGTCCGATCAGAAGGCCGATGATGACCACCACGACCACGATTACGATCAGATTATCCTTCCATCTGGATCGTCTTCTCGTCTTGATCGAACGCTCAATATCTTTCAGCTTTCCGTAATTGGGTTCCTGACGGATCATCGGTGTCGTACCGGGGATCTCGGACGGTTCCACCGGAGTTTCCGCATTGGTGTCCACGATACCGTAAGAACCATTCGGATCTACCATCAGGGCATCCAGTTCCGCTACCATATCGCGGATGGACTTATAACGAAGCTTCGGATCTTTCTGCATGGCTTTCTGGATAATCGCATCCAGACCCTGCGGCACACCCGGCACAAAAGACGAGGCATACGGAACCGGATCCTGAAGATGCTTTACGGCAATAGAAACCGAATTTTCCCCGTCGAAAGGCACTCGGCCCGTCACCATCTCAAACAGAGTGACACCCAGCGAATAAATATCCGAGCTGGGGCTGACGATTCCGCCTCTTGCCTGCTCAGGAGAAAAATAATGCACGGAGCCCAGTGCTCCTCCTGACGTCAGAGTGATCGTGTGATTGGTGGAGGCATGCGCAATACCAAAGTCTGTAACCTTTGCGATACGGTCTCTTGTGATCAGGATATTATGGGGCTTGATATCACGATGCACGATTCCATTCTGATGAGCAGTATCCAGTGCCATGCCCACCTGAATGACGATCGGCACCGCCACTTTCCAGTCCAGATGACCGTTTTGCAGGATCATATCCTTAACGGTAATACCTTCCACATACTCCTGTACCATGTACCGGATACTGCCTTCCTGGCCGACACCGAAAACATGTACGATATTTGCATGGGAAAGCGAAGAAGCCGCCTTCGCCTCTGTATCAAAGCGCTTGATAAACTCCGGATTCGTCGCAAACTCCGGTTTGAGGATCTTGATCGCCACATTCATTCCCGATGACAGGTCGGTTGCCAGATATACCTCTGCCATACCACCGCTGCCGATCAGTTTCAGGATCCTGTATCTTCCTCCAAGTATCATGCCCTCCGGGCTCATGGTCGTACTCATTATTTCTCCTTGTTCTTTTTGATCTCGCATTCTGCGATGATCATCGATATATTATCCGGAGCACCGGCCGCATTGGCCAGATCTAAAAGGAGCTGCTTACAGTACTCCAGATTCTTATGCTTTCTCAAAACCGCACGTATCGTTTTATCTTCCACATAGCCATACAGGCCATCTGAACACAACAGTATAACATCTCCGTTGGCAATTGCAACCGAGAAGGTATCCGGCATCACATACTCATTCTCGCCCAGGGCGCGAAGAAGCATATGCCGCTTCGGATGTGTCCTGGCCTCTTCCTTCGTGATCATGCCCTTATCCACCAGATCCTGCACCAGCGTGTGATCCTTGGTAAGGACGTTCATCTTCTGTCCGTGAAGGCGGTAGATGCGACAGTCTCCGATGTGGGAAATATACAGCACTCCGTCACGAAGTACCGCCACCGTCAACGTCGTACCCATGCCCCTGTAGCGGAAGCTGCCGAGGGACGCCAAATACACTTTTACATTTGCTTTTTCCAGGGTAAAAGAGAGAAGTTTCAATAGTTTCTGGGGATCGTCCGCTTCATAGAGATAATCATTCAGAGACTGCATGACATAGTCCACCGCCGTTCGGCTGGCAAGCTCCCCGGCCGCATGACCGCCCATTCCGTCCGCGATAACGAAGCAATCGTCCCGGCCGACAGAAAAAACCGAAAGGCAATCCTCATTGTTGGCGCGTACCAGACCCTTGTCCGATACACTCACGACTTTCATGTCTCTTCTTTCTCCTTAATTCCTCTACGCAGCTGCCCGCAGGCCGCCATAATGTCCGTTCCCATTTCGCGTCTGAGCGTGACCGTCATGCCATTTTTGGTCAGAAGATCCTGAAAGGCCCTTACCGACTCGGGACGGCTCCGATGGAAAGGACTGCCATCGAACTCATTGGCCGCGATCAGATTGATATGACAGTGTATCCCGTGAAGCACTTTACACAGCTCCCGCGCACACTCCGGCGTATCATTGACGCCGTCGAACAGCGAGTACTCGAAAGTGATCCGCCGGTTCGTATTCTTTTCATACTCCCGGCAGGCATCCAGAAGCTCTCCCAGTGAATAGCGGTTCGCGATCGGCATAATGCTCTTTCGCAGCTCATCGTTAGGCGCATGCAGGGATACCGACAGATTGACCTGCATATCGATCTTTGAAAATTGTATCATTTGAGGCACAAGTCCGCAAGTTGACACGGTTATGTGGCGAGCGCCGAGATTCAAGCCTTTCTCGTCATTGGCAAGTTTCAAAAAGCCGATCAGGGCGTCATAGTTGTCGAAGGGTTCTCCGATCCCCATCACCACTACGCTATGTATTCTTTCTCCGGCAAATGCACCTGCAAGGAGCACCTGTCCGAGCATTTCTCCTGAAGTCAGGGACCTTCCGAAACCGGCATGGGCCGAAGCGCAGAACCGGCACCCCATCTTGCATCCCGCCTGAGATGAGATACAGATCGAAAGGCCTGTTTTATACCGCATCAATACGGTCTCGATAAGATGTCCGTCATAAAGGCGGAAGACAAATTTCTGGGTACCGTCGATACGGGATTCCAGGTGGCGTTCCACGGACATGCTTTCCGTGATAAAGTCCTCTTTCAGAGCCGCGTGGATCGTCTTGGGAAGATTTGTCATCTTCTCCACATCGATCACGCCCTTACTCAGCCAGGAATAGATCTGGGATGCCCGGAATTTCGGAAGTCCCTTCTCTTTTATATATTCCTCCCATTCAGGAAGGGTCAGGTCCAGAATAAATCTCTTCTCCATCATTCTTTCCTCCGAAGCTTGGCAATAAAGAAACCGTCAAAATCCCCTTCATCCGGAAGAAGGGTCAGCATGCCTTCTTTTGCTTCCCGGAGTATGCGGGGATTCTTTTTCAGGTTATCCGGCAGCATTCCCGAAAAATCCTCACAGGTAAATTCCGGATGCGCCGACAGAAAATGCCCGATCTGAAGTGCATTTTCCGCCGGATCGATCGTACATGTGCTATAAACGAGACAACCGCCGGCTTTCACTCTTTCACAGCTGTTTTCCAGGATCTTCTCCTGCACCGGCAGAAGAGACTGCATCTTTTCGTAATCCATGGTCAGGCGGATATCCGGCTTTCTGTGAAGGAGACCGAGACCGCTGCAAGGCACGTCACAGAGTACCAGATCATATTGGGCAAGAAGTTTTTCTTTTTCTTCCTGAAGATAGGTGCAGTCATAGGGCATTGTGCGAATGATCGAAAGACCGAGGCGCGTTGCGGCTTCATCCACCATCCGAAGACGCACTTCATTGGCATCCAGAGCATCGATCCGGCCCTGATCTTTCATGATCTCCGCCATGTGCGTCGTCTTTCCGCCCGGAGCACTGCAGGTATCCAGCACCGAAAAACCGGGCTTTGGATCCGCAATATGTCCCACCAGCATAGCAGAAAGGCTCTGTACTGAAAAAAGTCCGTTCCGGTATGATTCCAGTGTAGAAATATCCGTCGGATTTCCGGAAAAATCAATGCCGTAAGGAAGCACTTCACTTTCAGAAAAAGAAATGCCTTCCTTAGTAAGTTCATTTTCCAGTTCTTTCACGGAAGTACGGAAAAGATTGGCGCGGACCGTCACCTTCGGGATCGTCAGAAATGCCTCCATCAGTGCATTTCCCTTATCCTGACCATACCATTTCAAAAGGCAGCCGGCGATCTCGCTTTTCAGAGAATACCGGATACCGGCCTTCTTTTTCGGAATGCTTGAAAGGAACTCTTCCCCTTCTTCCGCCACTTTCCGAAGAACAGCATTGACCATGCCTTCCGCCCCTTTGGGACCGACATGTTTTACCAGTTCCACTGTCTCTGAAACAGCGGCATAGTTCTTTACCCCGTAGGAATAAAGGATCTGCCATGCTCCCATGCGAAGACAGGTGCGGACAGGTCCATGAAGTTTAGAAAGATCTTTCGAAAGATACCGGGATAAAACGGCATCCAGAGTATATACCCGGGTAATGGTTCCATAGACCATCGCCGTGACCTGGGACCGCTCTTTCGCAGAAAGACCGGATGAAGCTAACTGCTGCTTGAGCACGAGATTGGAATAGCCCTGTTCTTCCAGGACTTCGTACAGGCATTGATAGGCAATTCCTCTCGCCTGATCCATCCCGGAGATCATTATGTTTCCTCCTCCATGAGGGCACCGACTTCAAAATTATGGGCACAATCCTTAGCGGACATGCGCTTTCCGGATGCCGGCTGGACTTCTAAAAGAAGAAGCGGCTGATCTTCACACATGACAGCCAGGATCCCTTTCTTTCCGAAAAGGACAGTTCCGGGAATCGGCTCACCGTTGGCATTTCTATAGTTTTCCAGGATCTCCTCCGCATTTTCCGGCACTTTTGCATCATAGATCTTCATGCGGCCGCCCTTCCAAATCGTGGAGGCACCCGGCCACGAAGACAAAGCACGGATCTGGGCACAGATCTTTGCTGCCGGATTCTTCCAGCAGATCTTTCCCTGTTCCTTACTGATCGGAGGAGACATGGTCGCTTTTTCATTATCCTGCGGCACCGGAGAGATCTTCCCGTCCAGATATCCCGGGATCGTCTCGATCAGAAGATCGGCACCGGCTCTGGCAAGCTGATCCATCAGCTCCGGAGTATGTACAGAATCACTGATGGGCACTTCCACCTGGGTCAGAATATCTCCGGTATCCATACCGGGATCCATCTTCATGATGGTGACACCGGTAATGGCATCCAGATTCATGATGGCCCACTGTACCGGGGCGGCGCCGCGGTATTTCGGAAGCAGCGAGCCATGGACATTGATCGCGCCGTATTTCGGCATATCCAGCATTTCTTTCGGAAGGATCTTTCCATAGGCAGCCGTAATGATCATATCCGGCTGATAAGAAGAAAGGGTAGATATGGCCTCCTCATTCCGAAGGGTAGACGGCTGCCAGACAGGCACACCGTATTTTTCCGCCATGACTTTTGCCGGAGGCGGAGTCAGTACCATCTTTCTTCCCACCGGCTTATCCGGCTGGGTCACACAAAGCACCACTTCATATTTCTCGGAAATGAGTTTTTCCAGTACCGTCGCAGCAAGCTCCGGTGTTCCCATAAAAACGATACGCATACTCAGGACTCTTCTTCCTCTTCTTCGACTTCTTCTACTTCAACGACCTTATCGATAAATAAAATACCATCCAGATGATCGTACTCGTGGCAGATGCAAACTGCTAAAAGCTCAGTTGCTTCCAGATCGAACCATTCGCCGTTTCTGTCCTGGGCACGGACACGGATCCTTGTGGGACGCTCTACATAACCGTTCTTTCCCGGGCAGGAAAGGCACCCTTCCATTCCCAGTGCGGCGCCTTCTCTTTCATAGATCTCCGGATTAATGAATTCCAGTTTTCCATGTTCATCGCCGACATCGACAACAAAAGCACGGCGCAGGATCCCCACCTGAACCGCCGCGATACCGATGCCCCGGTTCTCAAAATACATAGTCTCGGCCATATCATCCAGAAGGATAGCCAGTTTCTCATCAAATTTCTCAACAGGACGGGACTTTTTCCGAAGGATCGGATCGCCGTCCACTACGATTTCACGCAATGCCATCTTTATTCTCTCCTATGAACTCTAATTCACTATTAAACATTATGATTATCCATTTTACCACATCGCATCAATATCTACCGAGATCGAGAATCCATAACCGGCGTAGGCCTGCTGGAGTTTCAGAAAACCGTCAGAAAGAAGAGCCTTATTCTTCGCCCTCACAACGATCTGATAGCGGTATCTTCCCATAAGCCTCGGGATACTGGCAGGACAGGGTCCCAGTATCGTCATATCGTCTCCCAGGCCTTTTGCCATCTCCCGGAAAGTCCCGGCAACCATGGAAGCCTGATTACTGCATACCGACTCATCCTCATTGGTGATCATAATGCCGCCGATGGCCCGGAAAGGCGGATAGGCCAGCTGTTCCCGGTACACGATCTCACTTTCGAAGAAGCGGGCGTAATCCTGAGTGGCCGCAAAGGTATAGATCGGATTATCGGGCTGCACTGTCTGGATAAAGACCCGTCCCGGTACTTCTCCACGGCCGGCACGACCGCTGATCTGCGCCAGAAGCTGAAACGCTCTTTCTCTTGCCCGGTAGTCACTTTGCCACAGAACATTATCGGCGCCTAAAATACCTACGACCGAAACATTCGGGAAATCATGTCCTTTGGCGATCATCTGTGTTCCCACCAGAATGTCTGCCTCGTGATCTTTAAACTTCTGAAGGATCCGGGCATGAGCGCCACGGTAAGAAGTCGTATCCTGATCCATCCTAAGTATTCTGGCTTCGGGAAAGTCACTTGCGACAAATTCTTCCAGTTTCTGGATCCCGTCTCCCCGGACTGTAATGTATTCACTTCCGCAGGTAGGACAGCGGTCCGGCATAGGGATCACTTTCCCGCAGTAATGGCAGATCAGAAGCTTATGGTGCCCCATGGTCTTGGTATGAAGAGGCATCGGCACATCGCACTCCGGACAGCGGATCATATTCCGGCAGGAAGTACAGAACACATTCTGGGAAAAACCTCGCCGGTTCAGAAGCAGCATGATCTGCTCGCCGTTACTGATCGCCTGCTTCATTGCCGTATACAGCTTTCGGCTGAATATGGACCGGTTATTGTTTTCCAGTTCTTTTTGCATATCCACGATACTGACCTGTGGAAGTACCGAACCGGTGACCGCCCTGTGATGAAGCGGCAAAAGCGTGCTGTATCCGTGGGTCGCCGCATAGTACGTCTCAATAGACGGTGTGGCGGAACCAAGCAGCAGCCTTATTCCGGCTTTATTCGCCCGGTAGCGTGCCACATCTCTTGCCGAGTAGCGGAGCATCGTATCTGCTTTATAAGACGAATCCTGTTCCTCATCCAGAATGATCAGCTGAAGATTCTGTAACGGGGCAAATACAGCGGATCTGGCGCCCACCACGATCTGCACTTCGCCCTTTTGGATGCTCTTCCAGGAATCATATCTTTCTTTTGCCGTCATGCGGCTGTGAAGGACCGCGATCCCCTTCGGAAAACGGGAACGGATACGGGACACGGTCTGCGGTGTCAGCGCGATCTCCGGAACCAGATAAAGGACAGATCCGCCATTAGCCAATATCTTTTCCGTGATATGAAGATAGACTTCCGTCTTTCCGCTTCCCGTAACACCATAAAGAAGAAACTCTTTTCTTCCTTTGGCTTCCAGCACAGCGTCCACCGCTGCCTGCTGTTCCGGATTCAGTTCGTGTTTTTCCGTCTTTTGCGGCAAAGTCACTTCCACTGTTTCTGTTTCCTTCTTCGCCTGCATTTCTTCGGCGGTAAACTTTACGGATCGGACCTGAACCAGTCCCTTCTTCGCCAGCGTATCTATGGGAGATCGTGAGATCGACAGTTCCTGCATCAGATCAGAAAGCGCGATTTCTTCCACTTCCAGAAGCCACTCCAATGTACGGATCTGCTGTATCGAATCCAGCGCTTCACTCTCCAGCGCTTCCACCGCTTTCTCATTTGAAACAAGAGATACCACAAGCTGGCTTCTGCCTGTCCGTTTCGTAACAAGTGCCGGCACCATCTGATGCATGGCAGAACCGTAGGTGCAGGCATACCGGTTCACGAGAAAACGAAGAAGACCCAGCTGTTCTTCATTTAATACCGGCTCTTCTTCCACCAGAGACTCGATTTCCTTTAATGCATATTTCGAATCAGAAGTCTCCTTAAGCTTCAATATCAATGCCACATTCGACTTATTGCCGCGGCCGAAAGGAACGCGCACATACTGCCCTACCCGGATCTT
Source organism: Oscillospiraceae bacterium (assembly GCA_902802325.1). Lineage (GTDB taxonomy): Bacteria > Bacillota > Clostridia > Saccharofermentanales > Saccharofermentanaceae > Scatonaster. The sequence continues at coordinate 21,113 of CADCLV010000015.1, forward strand.
TTCCGAGAGGGAATCCGGGACAAGGTAATCGAATTTCTTATTGGTCTGCCAAACGCATTCACGAAGTACGATTTCGGCGATCATCTACGATTCCCCCTTCCCCGACAGGTTACTTCAGCATATCAAAAAGATCGATCTGACGAGATCTGGGAAGCTGCTGGATCAGGTGTTCCTCCTCCAGTTTTTTCATGGCTACCGGACCAAGATGAGCCCGGTTTTCCAGGTCTTCCTGAGTACTGAACGGACGTTCATTTCTTGCTTGGACAATGGCCTCGGCCATGGAATCACTGATAGTCGCAATGACATTAAACGGCGGCAGGATCTTTCCTTTTTCCAGTTTCTGGAATTTCACCGCCTCTGATTTATTCAGATCATACGGCGCAAACGTAATGCCACGAAGATGCATTTCCTCCACAAGCTCACAGAGGTAATAAAGCGCCTTTTCATTCGGCTTACGCATACCCAGACCATTCCCCAGCTCGATACGCTTGGCCGTGACTTTTTCAATGCCTTTACAGAGAAGATCTCCGTCGAATTCATCGGCGCGGATCGTAAAGTAAGCGCAGTAATATTCCTCCGGATAATATACCTTAAACCAGGCAACACGAAGGGCCGAAATGGCGTATGCCGCCGCGTGGGCTTTCGGGAACATGTACTGGATCTTTTTACAGGAATCGATATACCAGTCCGGCACATTATTCTCACGCATAATGGCTTCATGTTCCGGTGTTAAGCCCTTACCTTTTCTAACCTTCTCCATGATCTGGAAAGCATCCGAAGATGGAACGCCCCAGTAGATCAGTCTCGTCATGATACTGTCTCGGCATCCGATAACGGTATTCAGTGTGCAGGTACCTTCTTTGATCAGGTCCTGGGCATTTCCGTTCCATACACCGGTACCATGGGAAAGACCCATGAGCTGAACCAGATCATAGAACTGGGCCGGCTTGGTTTCCGCGATCATGTCACGCGCCATCATGGTACCAAGCTCAGGAAGGCCGAGAGTCGCGGCTTTTGCCGGAGATGTGCCATCCGGGATCCCCAGCGCTTCTGTCGATGTAAACAGCGACATGACCTTCGGATCCGGGATTGGGATCGAACGGATATCGATACCGGTCAGGTCACTTAACATACGCATCATAGTCGGGTCATCATGACCCAGAATATCCAGTTTCAGAATGGTATCATGCAAAGCATTAAAATCATAGTGTGTAGTAATAATGCCGCAGTCCATTTTATTGGCCGGATGCTGTACCGGAGTAAAGTCATAGATATCCATCTCTTTCGGAAGTACAACGATACCGCCCGGGTGCTGGCCGGTGGTTCTCTTGACACCAACGATCCCGCTGGCCCGACGGAGCGCTTCCGCATTGGTGATATTTTCTCCCTTTGCCTCACAGCACTTCTTGATCAGCGCGATTGCATTTTTCTCTGCAAAGCAGCCGATGGTTCCGGCGCGGAAAGTATGGTGGCTTCCGAACAGTTCTTCTACATACTTATGGGCGCGCGGCTGATATTCACCGGAGAAGTTCAGGTCGATATCCGGCTGCTTATCTCCCTTAAATCCGAGGAAGGTTTCAAACGGGATATCCTGACCATCCGAGATCATCATTGTGCCGCACTTCGGACAAGGTTCGATCGGCAGGTCATAGCCGGAACCGTATTCACCGGTCAGGTCAAATACAGAGTACTTACACTTGGGGCAGCGACGGTGCGGCGCCAGTGGATTTACCTCGGAAATACCGGAAAGAGTGGCGACCAGAGAAGAACCTACGGAACCTCTCGAACCAACCTCATATCCGTCCGAGTTCGACTTTTTCACCAGCTTATAGGCAATGTAGTACATGATGGAATAGCCGTTACCGATAATACTGTTCAGCTCTTTTTCGACACGCTGTTCAACGATCTCCGGTATCTTTCCTTCATGCTCATACATCTCGTGCATGGTCTTGTATACGATCTCACGAAGATCATCCGGCGCAGACAAAATGACCGGCGGGAAAGTGCCGTCCGGGAACGGTTTAATGTCGGAGCGGATCGAATCGGCGATTCTCTTCGGATTGTGGATAACGACTTCTTTACTGAGTTCCTCTCCCAGGTAGGAGAATTCCTCCAGCATCTCACCTGTTGTTCTGAAATACAGATCACTCTGGTATTCCGCATCTTTAAAGCCCATATCCATGAGCATATATTTTCTATACTCACCGTCTTCTTTATTGAGGAAGTGGGCATCAGTAGTGGCAACACAAGGCTTTCCCACCCGTCTTGCCATTTCCACGATAATTTTATTAATAGCGATCAGATCATCATTACTATGCAGTCCTGAATCTTCTTCACGAAGATAGAACGCATTATTACAGATCGGCTGGATCTCAAAATAGTCATAAAGCCGGATCATTCGGGCAAATTCACTGCTCTCGGAAAGAGCCGCAAGTGTCTCGTCGACATTATTTCCATGCTCTTTATAGTAACGATGGACCATGCGGAAGATCTGACCACGCTCACAGGCGCCGCCGATGATCACACCGCCGCTTAAGTACCGCACCTCGGATTTCGGAATACGGGGACGCATACTGAAGTACTCGATATGGCCTTCCGAAACTATACGGTACACATTATAAAGGCCGAGGGTATCCTGTACCAGGAATATGATGTGATAAGAAGGCGTCTTTCTTCTCATGACTTCTTCCTTCGTCATCATACCGACTTTCTGGTTCATTTCTTTACAGTTGGTAAAACCGAAATCAGAAATGCACCGCAGAAGGATCTGGCCGCTGGCTCTGGCATCGCCCATAGCACGGTGTTCCTGTTCATTGGTAATACCGAGAAAAGCACAGGCATCTTTCAGATTGTGCTTTTGCATATCCGGATATAAATAGGTCACCGCAGATACGGTATCGATCTCAACCTGGTAAAACTTCACACGGTAGGGGTGATGCTTCTCTTCATCCAGCTGTTCGATATCGATCTGGAAACCCGCTTCACGAATGAAACTCATATCGAAAAAGATATTATGGCCGACCAGAAGTTCATCATCCTTCAGGAATTCTGCCAGCTTCGTCACCGCTTCAAAAGGTGTCGGCGCATCCGAGATCATCTCTTCGGTGATCCCGGTCATCTCCGCAGCTTTTTCAGAGATCGGCACGCCCGGATTGACCATGGTCGTAAAGGTCGCACTCTCGTGATACTCGCCGTTTTCATCTTTCTCATAGCGGATCGCCGCAATCTCTAAAAGCCCGTCTTTGGTGCAATCCAAACCGGTCGTTTCCACATCGATCGCAACAAAACGGTCCAGGGAAAGGTCTCGTTCTTCCAGGTGATACACGATGCAGTTTCCATCGTCCACCAGATATCCTTCCATACCGAAGATCAGTTTGAAGTCCGGATTGGTTCCCTTCTTTTTGCAGTCTTTATATGCAGCATAGGCATCGTTATAACCCTGCACCACGCCGTGGTCTGTAATGGCGCAGGCCGGATGCCCCATACGGTATGCCGTTGTGATCAGATCCTTCGGTTCGATCACGGCATCTTTCTCACTCATCTTGGTATGCGCATGAAGCTCCACACGTTTTTCTTCTGCAGGATCATCACGCTGCGGCGGAGGCGGGCATTTATAAAAGCCCTTGACGGTCGCCACGATCTCATCGTCGTACTGGCTGTAGGCCAATGTAGCGCATACACCGGCATACCCGCCTTTTCCGAATTTCTCGTTAAGGATATCCGCCTCATCCGGACGCAGGAAAGACACGCAGCTGACTGCATAAGTCTTATCCGACATAGGGAATTTGCAGAGTACCGTATTTTTATTTTTTCCGACAAGACGCTGCTCTTCTTTATCAATAATGATCTTTCCCTGCATACGAAGTACTGTCTGATCGGAAAGTGCTCCTGCAGAGGCCATGGAAACAGCATCATGAATACTGTAAAGTTTGGCATCCTCGTCCAGAAAACCAACGATACGATTGGAATTCTCATCATCACCGGCTTTCGCGGCACGGCGGAATTTCTGCTCAGCAGACTTTTCTTTCTTCTGCTGTTCTTTTTCTTTTTTTGACTTATAGGCCCAGGACTCCGGATTCAGTTTCTCGTCGTCCTTGTTTTCGGATTTCTTTTCTTCTTTGGGTTCTTCCGCCGGCATACTGCTCTTAGTACGGGAACGCATCTGATTCAGGAAATAATCCGGATCAACAGGCACCTCCAGCTGTTCGCAAACCATGACATTTCCCCAGTCCACGCCCAGATACGTATGCACGAAACCGGTAATAAAGGCATTAAGCTGTGCCGCCTGTTCTTCCGGCATTTCACCGATCAGCACGGTACGGATGCTCTTGTCACCCAGCTCCAGATGGGAAATGAAATTACCGAATCCGGTCTTGTTGGAAATGACCCACTGAAGCCAGTAAAGAATCGCCGGCATCGAAGCCTTTCCCGCTTCACTTAAGAGATTACGGATATAAATACGCACGTGGCTCAAATGAAGATACTGACGCAGATATGCCTCCAGTGCCATCAGCGCATTTTTTGCCCTGATGCTCTCCAGAAGCGTCAGATGGATCTCCATTCCCTGAAAGCATTCATCAATGCAGATCTCCTCCACCTCAGACGGGATCGCCATAGCAATCTTCTTCAGTTTCGGATCTGACGAAGTTTCAATTGCAAAATCGTATAAAGTCATACGAACCCCTTACCCAAAAAAGTTGATCCGTCTATTACTTAGACGCATTCATAGAAATGATCAGAGAGATCAGCTCATCTACCGCTGATTCTTTGCTGACCTTTTTGACCGGCTCTCCCTTGCAGAAAAGCAGGAATTCATTTACACCGCCGGCAATACCGACATCTGCTTCTCTGGCCTCTCCGGGGCCGTTTACGGCGCATCCCATTACAGCAACCGTCATCTGATACGGAAGATCGGAGATACGCTGTTCAACTTCTTTGGCGACCTCAATAAGCGGTACCTGGGTACGTCCGCATGTCGGACAGGAAACCAGTCTCATTCCGCCTTCACGAAGTCCAAGTGCACGTAGGATCGAGATTCCGGCACGGACTTCTTCTTTGGGCTCATCTGTCAGGCTTACCCGGATCGTATCACCGATGCCTTCTGAAAGAAGCGCGCCAATACCGACACTGGACCGGATGATTCCTTCCCGCAATGTTCCCGCTTCCGTAACGCCTACATGAAACGGGTATGGAACCTGTGGGCGGAGACGCCGGTAACTTTCGATGGTCAGAAGCGGGTCGGAAGACTTCATACTGACCACGATATCTTCAAAATGGAATTTCTCCAGATAATGAATCGCTTCGAGTGCACTTTCAGAAAGAGAGTCAGCATTCACGCCACCATATCGTGCCAGCATTTCTTTTCCGATAGAACCGGAATTGACACCGACACGGATCGGGATCCCTCTTTCTTTCGCCAGGTCAGCAACTGCCTTGACCCGGTCTTCCCCGCCGATATTTCCGGGATTGATACGGATCTTCGCCGCGCCATTCCGGATCGATTCCAGAGCCAGACGATAGTCAAAATGAATATCGGCCACCACCGGCAGCGGACTTCTCTTCGTGATCTCCTTCAGCGCTTCAGCAGCTTCCATATTCAGTATGGCAACACGGGTGATATCACACCCGCAGGATTTCAGTTCTTCGATCTGCCGGAGCGTTCCTTCCACATCCCGGGTATCGGTATTATTCATAGACTGGACAGCAACCGGCGCATCTGCACCGACAGCCACTCCGCCGATAAGTACTTTTTTGGTTTCTATTCTTGTAATCATGTGCCTCACCTCGATAGTCGTATAACATCAGATACTAATGCAAACAGGACCAGCGCCACGATCATGACAAAACCGATCACGTTGATCACCTGCTCGGCTTTTCTCGACAGTTTCTTACCGCGGATCATCTCCACCACCGTCAGTACGATGGCATTACCGTCAAGTCCCGGAATCGGAAGAAGATTCGTAAATGCAAGTCCGGTCGAGATACCACCGGCCAGAATAAGGAGCATCTCGATCTTTTCCGAATTATCTGTCTTCGGCGCATCGACGACCTCGGATACAACGGATGCGATGCCCACCGGACCGGAAACCACATCGTAAGCCGGTACCTTTCCGGTAAATGCCTGAGCCAGCGCATCGATAGAAAGCCGGACAAAAGAAATGGGGAATACGATGGATTCACGGAAAATATCCCATGCACCGGATCCGTCCTGAAGATAGATTCCACGAAGATTCGTAGTCTCAATCATCGTTGCCTTCATTTCAACAGTCATCTTCTGTCCGTCACGGATCAGTTCCACCGAGATCGGTTCCCCTCCGGACGCACGGACCACATCAGCAATACTCGGATCTGATACGGCAACGCCATTTACGGAAAGAACGGAATCTCCAACCTTAATGACCGGATTTCCTTCATTGGAAGAAGCATCCACTTCAATAATATCCCAGCCCTGGTTTTCATCCAGTTCGTTATAGTGGGAGATCCCCAGCATGTACTGTTTCGAAAATTCCGGTACCAGGACCGCTTCATATTTTTCACCGGTCTCCCGGGAACGCATCAGAAGATGGATCTCTTCGCCGTTTCCGATCTGACTGAGATAGTAGGATAGTTCCATCTGGCAAAGGACCCGGCGGTCATTGATCTCAAGGATCGTATCCCCGGGCCGGATATTGGTAGCCGCAACCTGAGTATTCGGAACAACCACATCCTGCCGGAGGGCCAGAAAACCAAACTTGGAAAAGCAGATCGCAAAAATGATACTTCCCAGTATCACATTCATAAACGGACCCGCAAGAGATACTAAGAGCCGTTTCCAGCGTGCCTGATTTATAAGGTTTTCCGGATTATCATCTTTCAGTTCACCCGTCTCTTCATCAATCTCGGAAAAACGCACATACGCGCCAAGAGGGATCAGCCGGATGCAATAATCAATATCTTTTCTTCTCCAGGAAAAGAGCTTGGGGCCCACAAAGACCGACAGTTCATAAACCTTGATCTTCAATAACCGGGCGACCAGAAAGTGCCCGATCTCGTGCACTGCCGCTAATACGCCCAATCCTATCAAACAGATAATGATGCTTAATGGTGACATTTCCTTTCGTCAATTCTCACTTTCTCATTTCAGATACAATACATCTGGCCCATTCATCCACGGCCAGGATCTCCGCCAGAGACGGATCCGGCACCACGCCCTGCGCCTCATGTTTTTCCATGATCGTCTCGACAGTTCGCTCAATATCCAGGAAAGATGCCCTTCCTTCCAGGAATTCAGCCACAATCGCCTCATTTGCGGCATTCATGGCAACCGGCAAAGTACCGCCGATCCGGCCGGCATGGTATGCAAGATCGACAAGACGGAATACTTTCCGGTCACAAGGTTCGAAGGTCAGCGAACAGGCCTTTTCAGAAAAAGGCGAGAAAGGCTGGCAGATACAAAGACTTCTGTCCGGATGGAAAAGCGCGATCTGGATCGGCATCATCATATTCGGGAAACCCATCTGTCCAAGAACAGAGCCATCAGTTAATTCGATCATGGAATGCACGATGCTCTGAGGATGCACTACCACTTCGATCTGGTTGACCGGAATATCGAAAAGCCAGGACGCCTCGATGATCTCCAGTCCCTTATTCATCATGCTTGCGGAATCAATGGTGATCTTTCCGCCCATATTCCAGGTCGGATGAGCCAAAGCCTGCTCCAATGTCACCTTCTCCAGCTGCTCCCTTGAATAACCGCGGAAAGGTCCGCCGGATGCAGTCAAAAGGATCCTTCGAAGCGCTCCTTCCGGCTGGCCCATAAGACACTGCCAGATCGCCGAGTGCTCGGAATCCACAGGAAGTATTTTTACTTTCTTTTTCTTTGCCATCGGCATTACGATGGAGCCACCCGTGACTAATGTTTCTTTATTTGCCAGGGCAATATCTTTTCCTTCACGGATCGCAGAAAGCACGGACGGAAGGCCGCGCATACCGACCATAGCTGCCACGACAATATCCACTTCCGGGATCGTGGAGCAGAACTGATTGCCCTCATCGCCCACCAGGATCTTTGTTTTTACATCCCGGGGCATCATCATCTTCAGAAGATCTTTCTTCTTACTGTTTCCTACGCACACATATTTCGGCTTGAACTCAGAAACCTGCTCAGCCAGAAGCTCAACGTTGCTGCCACATGTCAGTGCCACTACTTCAAAATCCTGTGGAAAGTGACGTACCACTTCCAGCGTCTGTGTACCTATGGAACCGGTTGATCCTAAAATCGTCAGTTTCTTCATATTATCCCCCCAGTGTCACAGCCAAAGCCAGTCCCAGTGCCACAGGAAGCGTGAAGAACGCACTGTCGAAGCGGTCCATGATTCCACCATGGCCGGGCATAAGCTTTCCGAAATCTTTTATATTGACCAGTCTCTTAATACTTGAGGCCATCCAGTCTCCCAACTGAGATACACAAGACAGGATGAAACCGAAGAAAGCAGCCAGCGCCACAAAAGCGGCAAATGGCATCTTCACATCAATGACGTCCACCATCACAAAGGCAAAGAACAATGCCGTCAGAACCGAACAGAAAACCGCACCGCCAATGCATCCTTCCCATGTTTTCTTGGGACTGATATGCGGTACGATCTTATGCTTACCGAAAAAGGAACCGGTAAAATATGCAAACACATCCGAAACCCAGGGGGCAAATAATCCGATCACGAAGAAGAACCAGCCCTTGGGAATCAGGAATACCATTACATGGGTACAGGCGATAGGAAACGAGACATAAAGGATGATCAGGCAGGATGAAAAACCGGAATGGATCGCCTCCGGCTGTTCTTTTAAAAGCGGCGGGATCATCGTTGTCACAAAACAATAGATCAATGTCGAAAGCGCATAGATAGTAAAACCGATCGCTGCGGAACCTCCGGTAAACCAGTTGATCACAGGAAGAAAGCCCAGAAGGCCACCCAGGACAGTCACCGGAACCGATATCTCTTTTTCTGTAACACGAACCGCTTTTATCAGTTCATATAACGCAAGACAGGATACGATCAGAGTAAAAGCCATAATGACCGCCGGATAAAAATATGCCGGAATCACGATGGCAAGCACGGCGATCGTAAATATAATACCTGTGATGATCCTTTGACGCATAGATTACTTCTCTTCCTTCTTCTCTTGTGTTAATCCGCCGAACCGCCGGTCACGCTTGGTATATGCAATCAAGGCATCGGTCAGTTCTTTCATTCCGAAATCCGGCCAAAGCACATCAGAGAACCAAAGCTCGGAATAGGCGCCTTCCCATACGAGGAAATTCGATGTGCGTTCCTCCCCGCTGGGACGAATGATCAGATCCGGATCCGGCACATCAGGCAGGTAAAGATTCTGAGAGAAAGACTCTTCTGTTATGTCTTCACTTTTCATCTCGCCCCTTACGACCTTCTCACAAAGTTTCTGCGCCGCCTGCACGATCTCTCTTCTTCCGCCATAGTTGAAGGCAACGATCAAAGTCATGCGGTCACGGTGCTTACTTCCTTCTTCGGCCCGCTTACATACAGCCTGGATATTCTCCGGAAGGGCAGCAATATCTCCCGTAAAACGGACACGGATCCCCTCTTTCTCCAGTTCCGGATCATAGCGGTCAAAATATTCGACAAAAAGCTCCATGAGAGCATGGACTTCACTTTCCGGACGGGACCAGTTCTCAGTGGAAAAGGCATAGACCGTCACATACTTAATGCCGTAATGGCCGCAGTTCTTGCAAAGAGTCTTCAGATTGTCCGCACCGGCACGGTGCCCTGCAGAACGGGGAAGCATACGCTTTTTCGCCCATCTGCCGTTACCGTCCATGATGACAGCCAGATGCACCGGTATCTTCAGCTGGGAAGCATCCACTTCCGGAGCCTTTTTCTTAGAAAACAGCGAAAATTTCGAATCATCGTTGCGCATACTTCTCTCCAAAAAAAGAGGGTGTCTCCTGTCAATATGCAATTGAGTCCAGAGACAGCCCTTGATATTCCATCAGATTCAAGAATCAGATCTCCATCAGATCTTTTTCCTTTGCCTCACAGGTCTTTTCAACCTCTTTGATGTACTTGTCCGTGAGTTTCTGGATCTGCTCTTCAAAGTAACCCAGATCATCATCGGTCAATTCCTTCTTCTTATTGTATCCACGATACTTATCAATACCTTCTCTGCGGATATTGCGGATCGCTACCTTGGCTTCCTCGCCATACTTCATGACGCTCTTTACCAGATCCTTACGGCGTTCCTCTGTGAGGATCGGGAATACCAAACGGATCATCTTACCATCATTACTGGGGTTAATGCCCAGATCAGAAGACTGGATCGCCTTTTCGATCTCTTTGAGCATCGACGGATCCCAAGGTGTCAGTGTGATCATTCTCGGTTCCGGAACCTGGATGTTGGCCACCGCATTCAACGGAGACTGTGCACCATAGTAGTCCACCGTGATACGATCCAGAACGTGGGGATTCGCACGACCGGCACGGATCGCATTAAAGTTCTCCGTGAGATTCCCGATCGTCTTCTTCATACGGTCTTCAAAAGAATCAAAAACTGCTTTTGTAATTTCCTGCATTGCCATATTCGAAATCCTCCTTGATTATTATGTTCCGATCAACCTACGATCGTGCCGATATCTTCGCCTAATACGACCCGGACGATATTTCCCGGATCTTCCATAGAGAATACCATGATCTTCGTGTGGTTATCCCGGCAAAGAGCTGCTGCTGTGGCATCCATTACCTTCAGGTTCTTGGAAAGGACCTCATCGTGAGTAATGGTCTTATACTTCACAGCATCTGCATACTTATGCGGATCCTTGTCATAGACACCATCTACCATTGTCGCCTTACAGAAGATATCTGCCTCGATCTCGGTAGCACGAAGTGCCGCGCCTGTATCTGTCGAGAAGAACGGGTTTCCTGTACCGCAGGCAAAGATGACGATTCTCTTCTTTTCCAGGTGACGTACCGCACGTTTGCGGATATACGGTTCAGCCATTTGACGTACATCGATGGCAGACATAACACGGGTGACCGCCCCTGCCTGCTCCAGCGCATCGGAAATGGCCAGTGCATTCATCAAAGTAGCCAGCATGCCCATATGGTCAGCGGTGACCCGGTCCATCTTCTCGCTGGATCTGCCTCTCCAGAAGTTACCTCCGCCGACTACTACGCCGACCTCAACTCCCAGGTCTGCTACACGCTTGATCTGCGCGCAAATACTTCTGACTGTCTCATCATCGATACCGACCTTATTCGGACCGGCCAGGGCCTCGCCGCTGATCTTCAGAAGGATGCGCTTATAAACAGGCTCACTCATTCCTTATTCCTCCATAATATATACTTAAATTATTGTATCGTTAATTCCAAATTATGAAAAGACACCGAATCGTTTTTTCTGGAATTCTTTAGTCTTTTCTCTCATAGTCATTGGTGTAGCATTCGCGGAACCGACCGGAAAAAGACGGCTCGACTCCACCCGCATAAAGATGGGAGACATCTCCGAAAGAAAGCATGCGGAACTGGGCGATCCCTTCCCGCCTTTCTTCTGTCACAACAGTGGTAACAGACGTGGGCGCCGCCATCATGGCATGCCACATGATAAAAGGCGAAAGATTCAGGAGATAGGATAAAAGAACTGCCTCCAGACCGTAATGGCAGAAAAGCACGATCGTCTCGTTATTGGGCTTTTCTGCACGGAACCATTTTCCTTCTTTTCTGTAGCCATGCTTCTCGAGAAGTTTCTCAAACTCAGAATAGACCCAGTCTCTTTCCTCTCGTACATGCGCGTCTTTCAGCGCAGGATACTCGGTCCACTTATCATAATCGAAAGCATAGGGCATGCTCATCCAGTCCTGCGGGCACCAGTCCCATGCCACGCCGAGTTTTTCCGGACGCTGGACTTTCGGCGCGAATTCACGAAGCCACTCCAGTTCTTCCGCCTCTTTTCCCATCTTGGGAAGACAGTACGCTGCTGTTTCTTTGGCCCGTCCCAGAGGCGATACATAGCAGTAGTCCGCAGGAACTTTTTTCATCCGTTCTGAAAGAAGCTCGGCTTCGATCTTCCCCTGCTCGGTCAGACAATCATTCTGATAATCTGGATCTCCATGACGTACGATAATAATCTTCATATGGCAGTGTTTCCTTTCCTTGTTCCTTCCCTATTGTATCAGAATACAAATACAGAAAAAGACTTGACTATATACGAAAGAAGGGACAGTCCGTAAAAGACTGTCCCTTCTTGAAAAATCTGTCATTTCGAAGATTACTTGATCTGCTTCATAACTTCTTCAGCGAAGTTCTCTTCCTTCTTGGCAATACCTTCACCCATTTCGAAACGCGTGAAACGACGGATGGTAACGTTGTTGCCGAATTCCTTTGTGTATGTAGCGATCGACTTAGAATCATCCTTAACGAATTCCTGCTCCATGAGGCAGTTCTCCTTATAGAACTTCTCGATGTTACCCGGCAGGATTCTCTCCTTGATGATCTTCTCCGGCTTACCTTCATTGAGGTTCTTGTTGATGATGATCTCCTTTTCCTTCTCGAGATCAGCTTCCGGAACATCATCACGTGTGAGCCACTTCGGGTTTGCAGCAGCAACCTGCATAGCGATATCCTTAGCAAAATCAGCGAACTTGGAGTCTGTGATGATGGAATCATCCTCTGTGCCAAACTCTACGAATACACCGATCTTACCACCCATGTGGATGTAAGAAGCAACAGCACCGTTGCCCTCTACCTCATATACTACGAATCTTCTGATAGAAGTATTCTCTCCGATATCAGCGATTGCTTCCTTCTGGAAGAGCTCAACTGTCTTGGAATCATCATTGTAAAGTGTCTGAGCCATCAGCTCTTCAACATTAGCCGGCTTCTTAGCAAGAATGTGTGTAGCAACTGCATCTGCGAAAGCCTTGAACTTGTCTGTGTTAGCTGCAAAGTCTGTCTCGATGTTGATCTCTACGAGAGCACCGGACTTCTTGTCGTCAGCAATCTTGGCAATTACTGCGCCTTCAGCAGCAACTCTTGCAGACTTCTTCTCCGCCTTAGCGATACCTTTTTCACGGAGCCATGCAACCGCTTTCTCGATATCACCTTCAGACTCCTGAAGAGCTCTCTTACAATCCATAATACCGGAACCAGTCATATCACGAAGTTCCTTGACCTGTGCAGCACTAATCTCAGCCATTGTTATATCCTCCAATTGATTCTTTGTTTAATTACGATACTTGAAAAGCACTTATTATGCTTCAGCCGGAGCCTCAGCAACAGCTTCCTCAGCAGCTTCCTCGGAAGCCTCTTCAGCCTCAGCCGGAACATCCAGCTGCTCGCCCTGACGGCCTTCGAGAACGGCATCAGCCATGTGGCCGGCAATGAGCTTAACCGCACGGATAGCGTCATCGTTACCAGGGATTACGTAATCAACTTCTTCCGGATCACAGTTTGTATCGACGATAGCAACTACCGGAATACCCAGACGCTTTGCTTCTGCAACAGCCAGGTGCTCCTTCTTCGTATCAACAACGAACAGGCAAGCCGGCAGCTTCTTCATGCCCTGGATACCACCGAGGTTCTTATCGAGCTTTTCCATTTCGAGCTTGAGTTTAGCAACTTCCTTCTTTGTGCGAAGATCGAAGGAACCATCCTCAGACATTGTCTTGAGCTCAGCCAGACGGGCCAGTCTCTTCTCAATGGTCTTGAAGTTAGTCAGTGTACCACCGAGCCAACGGTTGTTGATGTAGAACATGTTGCAGCGAACTGCTTCTTCAGAGATGGAATCCTGAGCCTGCTTCTTTGTACCAACGAAAAGAATGTTGCCGCCGTCAGCTGCGATAGAACGAACGAAGTCATAAGCCTCTTCGGTCTTCTTAACGGTCTTCTGCAGGTCGATGATGTGGATGTTGTTGCGCTCTGTGAAAATGTACTCCGCCATCTTCGGGTTCCAACGACGGGTCTGGTGGCCGAAATGCACACCGGCTTCAAGAAGCTGCTTCATAGAAATAGTTGACATAAAAAAATACCTCCTGTTTGTACTTCCACAGGCTTACTCCGGTCATCCGGAGAACAAAGATTTCTACCTGTGTGTTTTTTAGTCTATAAGATGATACAATGAAGAAGCGTTGTTGGCAAGAGTTTTTCCGTATTTTCTTGCCCTTACGGTAGATTTTATTATATAGGAGGCCATTTCCCTATGAGTATACTCTCAGATATTGAAAAAAACACCTTTTCTTCTCTTCTTTCCGATCTGGTAAGTATTGCCAGTGTCAAAGGAGAACCGCAGGAAGGCGCACCTTATGGTCCGCTTCCGAAGGCGGCACTGTCCTATTTACTTGAAAGAGCCGAAAAAGACGGCTTCACCGCTGTTAATGTAGGAGATAAGGCCGGCTATATCCAGTGGGGCAGCAAAGGCCCGCTTCTTGCGATCCTGGGTCATCTTGATGTGGTTCCGGAAGGGGAAGGCTGGGAAACTCCTGCTTTTTCTCTGACTGAGACCGAGACACACTTCGCCGGACGTGGCGTGATCGACGATAAAGGACCCGTACTCTCTGCGTATATGGCGATGCTGCGTTTCCAGAAGAATCATCCGGATCCGGATTTCCGAGTCCGTCTCATTGTCGGTACCGACGAGGAACATGGCTCCTCCTGCATGGTCCGTTATTGCGAGACCGAAGAGCTTCCGGATATCGGCTTCACCCCGGATGCGGAATTCCCCTGCATCTTTGCTGAAAAAGGCATTTACCAGATGCATTTTTCCGGAAAACCGACAAAGGATTACAGTATGCATGGCGGAAATGCGGCCAATATGGTTCCGCCGTCCTGCAAAGCAATTATCACTTCTTCCGGAAATGCACTTCAGACAAAGGGACTTCAGGCTCACGCCTCCCATCCGGATCTGGGCATAAATGCCATCGACCTGATGCTGAACGAGCTTCCGGAAGAGATCCTTTCTTCCTCCCCTGTTCTTCTTCTCATGAAGAAATACTTCAGTTTCGAATCGCAAAACCGCTTTGCCGGTTTCTTCCAGGAAGACATTTCCGGCCCGATGACTACCAATGTCGGCATCGTAAATATCGACGAGAACGAATGCAGCCTCCACGTGGACATCCGTTTCCCGGTCAATACGAAAGCCGAAGATGTACGCCAAAAGCTCAACGAGATCGCCTCGGAATTCGGTGTCGAGGTAGTGGATGACGGAGTCCAGCCGCCGCTTTTCAAAGATAAGTCTTCCCGTCAGATCGAGATCCTGACAGGCATCTATGGAAAGTATCAGGAGCAGTTCGACTTTATCCCGGAAGAAAAAGAAGCACGGCAGAACGAACTTTCCAAGGAAGTGGCTCCGATTGCCATCGGCGGGGGAACATACGCCAGAACTATGCCGAACATCGTCGCTTTCGGTCCTCAGCTCCCATGGGCGAAGGATCAGTGCCACCAGGCGAATGAATCTATCTTGAAGAAAAATTTGTACCTCCTCGTACCGATGTACGAAGAGGCACTGGAAAAGCTTGGTCAAAGTCTGATCAAATAAGGTCAGATCAATCTTCTTACCGTAACGACCGCCATCATGGGGACATAGTCTTCAATGATGCAGCCGTTGCTGGTGGAAGCGTGGATCACAACACCATTTCCGCAATAAAGACTGACGTGATCAACACGGCCGTCACCGTTATAGTCGTGACAGAAGATATCACCGGGCTTTCTCTCTTCTGATGTGACATCCTCGCCCATCTCTGCAATAGATGCAGACTGATGCGGAAGTGAAATGCCGTAATAACGGGCATATACATACATCAGGAATCCGGAACAATCCATACCATCCAGATTGGCGCCACCGTAAACATACGGAACCACACCTACAAAAGCTCTGGCATAAGTCAAAAGATCACAGGAATCCGGGCTTGGAATATCCGGCGTACCTCTGCTTTGAGAGCCTTCACTCGGTTCATCCGAAGACTCAGACGGTGTCTCTGTCTCAGATGTCTGCGGTCTGGTTGTGGTAGTCTCTGTCTCTTCTTCGTCAACAAACTTCTCATCACTTACCAGGGATGCCTTTACATATCCGCCGTCAGAAAGCTCGAACCAGCCGTTATCTGTACGGGCAACCACTTCGACCGATTCATTGCGGGAAAGCTTTCTCTGTACAGAATAGGTCGTATCCGGACCGGAACGGACATTGACTTCACCGGCAGAATAATAAGTTCCGGATTCAGCTGTCTTACTGATCGTCGGTTCCGGAGTCGGGGTCGGTTCCGGCTTACTTGTCTCTTCCGAGACAGGCTTCGGAGTCGGAGTCGGCTCGGGTGTCGGTGTCTTTTCCGCCTTCGGTTTCGGTGTCGGTGTCGGAGTCGGAGTTTCTGTCGGCACCGGTGTCGGGGTAGCTACCGCTTCCGATGTCAGTTTATCCGAAAGAACATATCCACGAACAACAGTCTCATTTTCAGCGACAAATTCGATCTGCGACCAGGAAGAACCTTCACCGGTACGGGTAACAGGATCACCCAAAACAATCGTTCCGACGACTTCTGCATCTGCATCCGGCTCGGATCTGACAGCCAGAGTCTGAACAAAGACAAACATCGTCTCATCCTTCGGTTCGAAAGCAGATACATCCAGAAGCTCAACAGAAATACCATCGCGGTCCGTCTGCTCAGAAATCACAAATGTATCTTTTTCCAGAGAAGACATGTTCAGATCACCCTGAGCATCGGTAAATACAACACCGCTGCCAGCAATATTCGGGGACTGGCCGGCCACCATTGCTAAAGTTTGTTCCGAAGGAACCTGAAGACAGATATCAGAAGCGTGGCCTATGGGAACGATAATACTCGAGACCACAGTAAAGGAAGCTGCCATAACAAGAGATACCATCTTAACGGCCCGCTTCATCCGGCGCTGCCGATTCCGGAATAAGATATCTTCAGCGCTGATTCTTTTCTCTGTTTCTTTCTTCAAAATAACCTCCAAAAATCGTGATGCTTCACGAACACTTGCAGAATAATTATACCGTACTCCACCCCCTCTGAAAACAATTGTGACACAATTGTAATATACCGCCCTTCTGAGCACATAATTCGCAAAGCGATTTTAGGCGGATTTTCAAATGTTTTGATATCCAAAGAAATTGCATAGATAATCCTCTATGTCAAAATATTGATATTTGAAAAGTCTCGTATTCCATTCAGCAGTTCTTTTCGCTGCGTCATACCAGCTCATGGAAAAGCAATCGAGTAGGGGGAATTTAATCCCCCTCTCACACCACCGTACGTGCCGTTCGGCATACGGCGGTTCAACTTAACTTCAAAGCGTGGCGCTCATTGT
>CADCLV010000016.1 GCA_902802325.1 Oscillospiraceae bacterium
CTGCTGGAAAAAACCGATCACGCTGGCCCGTCACGCTTATGGTGATGTTTACCGTGATGTTGAGATGTATGTATCCGGAAAAGCCAAGGCTGAACTGGTCGTTACATACGAAGATGGACATCAGGAAGTCAAGAAGATCCATGATTTCCAGGGTCCGGGTGTAATTGAAGGAATGCATAATCTGGATGCTTCGATTGAGGCTTTTGCCCGTTCCTGTTTTATGTATGCTCTGGATATTCATCAGGATCTGTGGTTTGCCACAAAGGATACGATCTCTAAGGTTTATGATCACCGCTTCAAGGATATTTTCCAGGAAATCTATGATGCGGAATTCAAAGATAAGTTCGAAGCAGCCGGTATCACATATTTCTACACTCTGATCGATGATGCCGTAGCTCGTGTAATGCGTTCGGAGGGTGGTATTCTCTGGGCCTGCAAGAACTACGACGGCGATGTTATGTCGGATATGGTAGCTTCTGCATGCGGAAGTCTGGCGATGATGACTTCAGTACTGGTTTCTCCGTCCGGGAAATATGAATTTGAGGCTGCGCATGGTACGGTAACACGTCACTATTACCGCTATCTCAAAGGTGAGACTACTTCTACGAACCCAATGGCAACTTTGTTTGCCTGGTCCGGTGCTCTTAGAAAGCGTGGTCAGCTGGATGATCTTTCCGATCTGGTTGATTTTGCAGATAAGCTCGAGAAGGCCGCTATCGACACGATTGAAGAAGGCGTGATCACCGGTGACCTTAACGGTCTTATGGATCATCCGAATAAGAGAGTTGTGAATACAGAAGAATTCTTAAAGGCAATTGCAGCCAAACTGGGCTGATAGGAGGATATATTTATGAGTTATTTTGAGGATTGGACAAAGCATTCTGAAACTGTAGAGAACGAGAATGATTATAAGGCATATATTGCCAAGTATTACGAGCTTGAGAAGAATGCATATGATGCGATTTTGCAAAAGTATCCGGATAATGCGGATCTTCTGAACGGCAAGGCTATCGATCTTTGCGAGAAGCTGGGTTTTGGCAAGGAGAACATGGAGATCTTTGTAGGTTTCCTCGAGGGTGTTGCTTCCAGTTTGACTGCTGAATATGACTATAAGTCCGTAACTGACGATTCGGATGTAGCTCTTTCTATCGATTATGAGAAGCTTTACTACAACATGCACGATGCTAAAGCTGAATGGCTCTATTCTCTGAAGAGCTGGTCAAATGTTCTGACAGAGGAGAAGATGAAAGAGATCACGAAGAAGTATCGTGAGGATAACATCGTCCATGTTGAGAAGATCGGCCGTAATGATCCGTGCCCGTGCGGCAGCGGCAAGAAGTATAAGAAATGCTGTGGCAAGAAGGAAAATGCTTAATCGTTTCTTCTTTATACTTCAATACAACTGAATACAGATAACTAGATGATATTGGGCCTATGGCCCGTTATGATCGGGAAAATTCCCGACTGTGAGTTGAGATTACATGATTGTGTAGTTTGCTTGCAGTCGGGATTTTTATTTTTTCGGAAAAGGAGGTGAGAATAGTGAAAATATGTGATATCCAGCCGGCTTTACGTCCTTATGAAAGATTGGAGCAATATGGATCAGAAGCATTATCGGATGAAGAATTACTGGCAATTATCCTTCGTACAGGAACTAAAGGACGATCTTCGAAAGAGATCGCACTGGACCTTCTTTCCAGGTTATCTCCCCAGGATGGAATCAGCGGACTTCGCAAGCTTACATTATCGGAATTAGCCGGCTTTGAAGGCGTGGGAAGAGTAAAAGCGATTCAGATATCGGCCTGCCTGGAACTGGGAAAACGCAGTATGTCCTGCTGTCACTGGGAAAAAGTACGTTTTCTGACAAACGAGATCGCCATATCGTATTTTGAAGGGAAAATGAGCTTTTTGGATCAGGAAGAAGTACATGCGGTGTATCTGGATACGCAAAAAGGGCTTATTTCCAGTGATTTGATAACCAAAGGGAATCTAAATGGAGTCGGATTGTGTGTGCGGGAAGTGTTTCGGATTGCTGTGAAGGTGAATGCTTCTGGAATCATCCTGGCACATAACCATCCAAGCGGAGACCCGTCTCCAAGCCCGGAAGACATAGAAACTACAAAAAGGCTTTTAGAGTGCGGCCGGATGATGGGAATTGATTTAATCGATCACATCATTGTGGGACGTGGTCTATCAATCAGCATGAGAAGAGAAGGATATATGGAGGTATAACATGAAAACAGAAAAACAAGTCCGTCCGGAGATACTGTCTTTTCCGGACTTTATGGCAGCTTTTCGAGCCCAATATGAATACGGGATACCGAAACTACGAAAAGATTTCAGCTTTACGGAGCAGATGGTCCATAAGCATAACCGGGATCTTCACGGCATCATAGTCCGTCAGACCGGAAAATCCATCGCACCGGTATTTTACTATGAAGATCTATATTCATCGTATTGTAATGGAACCAGTCTGGAGCAGTGCATTTCAGAAGTTGTAAAGTTTGTGACAGGAAGGTCCATGCCTGATGATAATTTCCGTCAGCAGCTTGTTTCCTGGGAGCATATTTGCGACAGATTAATCGTTAAACTTATAAATCAAAAACGGAATTCCGCTCTGCTAACTGAATCTCCGTACATGATGTTTGGAGATATGGCTCTCGTTGTACAGATCTATCTGGATGATGAATCCCTTGGAAAAGGTGCGATTACGGTTGACCAGGATCTGATCCGTATGTGGAAAATGACGAAGAAAGATGTTTTTTCCAGAGCAATGGAGAATATGAAACAGTATAAGATAACGGCAATCGACCTTTTGGATTATGCCGGTGATGGAAAGACGATAGACCCGGAGACACCCCGGATCTACGTATATTCGTATGATGCGCCATTTCCCGGTGCATCGGCGATCATTCGAAATGACAAGCTGCATGAGTTTGCGGATAGTAAAGAAACAGACTTTTACCTGCTTCCTGTATCTATGCATGAAGCACTTTTGATCGAATACAAGGAGGATATTTCGAAAGAATTTTTATACGGAATGCTCCACTCGATCAATACAGACAAAGGACTTTCTGACAGTATGATTTCGGATGAAGTGTATTTACTTCGTAGAAATCAGGATAATCTGATTAATATCGCAGACGGGAAGGAAATCGTGCTTTTCGAGTGATCCGGTCTACCTTGCTGCAATTCTTTCCATGTGTGTCTTTCTTAAAGTGTGGTATACTTTTATGAAAGCTAAAACTGGAGGAAAATGGTTTGCGAAGACTCTTCGAAAACAAAGCATTTGTTATCGCACTGATCACAGTAGTTCTGATTGCTTTGATCGGATTTAGTGCAATTCCCGGAAGTCCGCTTTCCGGATTAACTAAGCCGGTATCGATCATAATCGATCCGATCCAGTCTGTATTTCAGAAGATCGGAACTAAGATTTCAGACTTTTATTCAGCGATTGCAGAAGGTATGGAGATCCGTAAGGAAAATGAGCAGCTTCGAGCCGAAATCGCGGAATTAGAGTATCAGGTTCAGCAGGGTGACGAAGCCCGGATTCGCTGGGAAGAACTGAAAACGGCCTTTTCTATCCAGGATACGTTTGAAAACTATCACATTCATGGCGCATCGATTCTGACACGTGAATCTGATGAATGGTTCAGCGTGATTCGTGTAAACGTTGGTACGGATACAGGCATAGATGTCGGAAAGGCTTCCTACGCGGTCGTAGATGCCCGAATGAACCTGGTTGGACGAGTTATGTCTACTGACGTGAATTCTTCGAAGATACTGCCGATCCTTCACGAAGGCTTTATGGTAAGTGCCAAAGTCAACGTGGTTAACGGTGCGATCGTCCTTGTGACCGGTGATATTATTCTCAAAAATGAAGGTTTGTGTTTGGTCACGAGGATTCCTTCCAATATTGTTTTAAATCCGGGTGATGAACTTGTAACCAGCGGTGAAGGCGGTCTTTTCCCGGCCGGTATTCCGATCGGTGTAATCGAGAGTTTTGATAATTCGGACCCCGATAATCCGACAGCAACACTTCGGCCATACGTTGAGATCTCCAGTATTAAGGATGTTTTCATTATGGTTCAGAATACGGAAGAATGGCTGGCAGAAAATGAAAAACAGCAGCAGTCCGAGTCTTCCGGCGAGGAGTCTTCAGAGGATATTCCGAATGATTCAATCGTTACGGAGCCGAATCTTACGGATAATACTGCCTCCGAAAGTGGAGAGGAGTCCGCATGAATAAGAAAGAACGGGCCCGTCAGATAATCATATATGCGCTCTATATAACCAGTTTCTGCTGTATTCAGGTTACTTTTTCCCGCGTTTTTCATCTGTTTGGCCGTACATGTGATTTCATGCTGGTTTTTGTCGTGTTAGCCGGCTACCTTTTTGGTACCGTAGATGGAATGGTTGTCGGAGCGATCGTAGGTGTGTTCCGTGATTACTTTTCCGGCCCAGTCATTACCGGCATGAATCGGCAGCCGATTGCCCTTATGGGGGTGGGAGTTCTTTCTTTTTTCTATATCGGACTTGTATCCTCATTGCTCTTCAGAAAAAAATTTAGAAGAAAGTATAACCTGAGTTTTCTGCAGGTTGCCATTCTTTCTTTGATCTACTACAGCTTAGGACATATTGTATCCTGGGTATATCTGACCGTTTCCGGAAGTCTTGTTCATTATCACTCATTACGATATATCGTTTTTTCCAGCATCTTGCCGCAGACATTTGTCAATCTTCTGGCGGCTTTCCCGATGTTGCTTTTGCTTCGTTTTGCGGGCCCGTACAAAAAAGGCGTCCGTTCCAGTCTGGTAGACGGGTATAGTGTGGAGGATCGAAAATGGCAAAGCATATAGATGACAACAATTTATATGTTTTCGATGAAGATCACGTCTCTACCACGAAAAAGAGCGACTCTGGGTTTGGCGGGAAACTTTTAGATTTCTTTACCAGCCGCTATTTCGTTCTGGGATTCATTTTCTGCGTATTTGGGTTTCTGATCCTGATCAAGACCGTAGCCTTGCAGTTTTCTGATGAGGCCAAGCGAATCTCGGCTACTACTGTCGGTGTTTCCCATCAATATGTTGTTCCAGCACCGAGAGGAGATATTCTCGATTGTAATGGGCGCGTGATTGCCACAAGTCAGGAAATCAATGTTCTGATGCTTGCCAACTCCGGCTTAAGTGATGCCGATCTGAACAGTATGTGTCTGGAACTTTCCTACCTTTTTGATCAGTACAACTGTGTTCCGGTTGCCAATCTGGATGATTACTTTTCTATCGATCCTTATGAATTTCTGAAATCAGATGAAGATATTGCTCTTTGGCAGACAAACCGAAATCTGTTTGCCTTAAAAGAGCCGAGTATCAATACGGTTGTTACATATACAGATAATTACGTTAAGAGCGATCCGAAGATTTTCTTCTTGTACCTTCGTCGTCTTTTTAAATTAGACGATGCCTATACAGAAGAAGAAGCATATCGTATCATCCGTATCCGTTATCAGATCTATATGGATAACTGGTCTTTCCAGACCGGTACCCCTGTTCTTATTGCCAAAGATGTTCCAGAAGAACTGATCCGTTATCTTCTGGAGCAGAATTATCATTTTATGGGAATTATAGCGAATAAGGAGTACCGGCGCGTCTATACGCCGCTGGCGAAAGTATCGTCCCATGTAATCGGCTATGTCGGTAAGATTTCCCAGAAACGTCTTGAAGAACTGGCTCCCGTAGGCTATCAGGCATCAGATCTGGTAGGGCAGGCCGGCGTAGAGGCTCAGATGGAACGGTATCTTCATGGCCAGTATGGTGAAAAGCCGTACAATATCTGGTCAACAGATCAGGATGAAGGATTGTTCTATGACTCGAATCTCGGCATCGATCCTGTTCCGGGAGCTACAGTAGAGCTTACGATCGATACTAACCTTCAACAGGTTGGCATCAAAGCCATTAAGGATTATATCGAAGCCGCTATTCAAGCAGAAGCGCAGAAGCCTGAAGAGGAGAAATATAAGACTGCTTCCGCCGGTGCCTTCGTCATAATGAATGTGAAAAACGGTGAAGTTCTGGCAATGGGATCCTATCCTGACTTTGACCCTAATGACTTTGTGCTTTCTATGGAAGGAGATGTCCAGGCTAAGGTACAGGTTAAATACTATCTGGGTATTGATGAGTATCAGGATATTACGGCTGTTGATATGCCATTGTGGAATCGAGCAATTATGTCTATGTATCCTCCGGGATCAACATTTAAGATGGTTACGGCTTTGGCGGCACTTGAAAGCGGACGTATTACTCCGGAAAACTCCGAAGTGCGCTGCGTCAGTCCGACTGACTTTGGCGGCATGCCCTGGAAGTGTCTGGAGCGTCCGGATACCGGACATGGCCTTCTTGATCTGACTTCTGGTCTTGCTACTTCCTGCAATATCTATTTTGCGACATTGGGCATTGATACGACGATCAATGAGATCGACCGTATCGGCGCAGCACTTGGACTTGGTGAGCTGACAGGAATCGATCTTCCCGGTGAGATCCCCGGAATCCGCGCAAACCGTTCCAACAAGCGTCTTTTGCGTCTTTCCAATACTGATGAAGATAAGGAATGGCACGTAGCGGATACAGCTCAGGCAGCGATCGGGCAGTTCGACAACTGCTTTACAGTGCTTCAGCTTGCCAGATACACAGGTGCTTTGGCTACCAATTCACTTGTAACTCCGCATGTTATCCGCCGTGTGGTTGCTGCTGATGGTTCGATTTTATACAGTGGACCGACTGTTGCTATTCCTTGCGGATTTGATCAGAACTATCTTGATGCGATCCATCAAGGCATGAAAGCGGTAGTTTCAAGTGAAGAAGGAACGGCTCATAAGCGACTTGGAGACTTCCCGATACCGATCGCATGTAAGACAGGTACAGCGGAGACCGGATTCGAGGAATTGAAAAAAGAGTATTCCAATGGTCTTTTTGTCTGCTATGCGCCCGCTGATGACCCGGAGATCTGTCTTGCACTCTGTATTGAAAAAGGTGAGTGGGGTTCCAATACCACGGATATTGCCAAGAAACTTCTCATG
The DNA here is from genome assembly GCA_902802325.1 of Oscillospiraceae bacterium. Classification (GTDB taxonomy): domain Bacteria; phylum Bacillota; class Clostridia; order Saccharofermentanales; family Saccharofermentanaceae; genus Scatonaster. Next base: position 7,076 of record CADCLV010000016.1, read on the forward strand.
GCCTATTTCGGTATTCCGGATCCAAAGGAAGATGCACCGATCACAACGAAACCTCCTATCGGTGATAATGTGGAAATAAAGAACGAAGATACTGAAAATACAGAAACTGATACCGAGAATACTGATTCTGAAACTGCACAAGATGAGTAGTTTTACAAAAAATCAAGGCTTTTTTATGCAATTTGATAAAAGTCTGTTGCAGTTTACAAGTAAAATTAGTAGAATGTATATATACTTTTTCGGGGGGCTGTATTTATGAAGATCGTAATCATGGCTGATAATCGCAAGAATGAACTTCTTGTTAATTTCTGTATTGCCTATCGTCAGCTTCTCGCAAAACATACACTGATTTCTTTGCACAATACAGCTACGCTTCTTGAATCTGCCGCAGAGCTGAATGTTGTTGGATTGTCTACGGATTATTCCGGCGGCTTTGATCAGCTTGCTTCACGTGCTGAATATAATGAGATCGACTGTGTGATCTATCTTCGTGATACACAGCTTGCCAATTACAACGAGATCAATCCGCTTTTGAAAGCGTGCGACTATAACAGCATTCCTTATGCTACGAATCTGGCCAGCGCCGAGATCCTGATCCTTGCTATCGACCGTGGTGATCTTGACTGGCGTGAACTGGTCCGCGACAATTCGTTCTGATTTCATATGCAGCTTCACGTATATCCTTTCGGTCCTGTCGGGGCCAATATGTATGTGCTTTCCTTTGGCAAAGAAGCCTTGGTCATTGATCCGTGCGTCCCTTATTCGGAAACTGATATCTCTGATTTAGATGTAAAGGCAGTTCTTTGTACCCACGGCCATTTTGATCACATTAGTGAAGCAGATTCCTGGAAGACGAAGTTTTCCTGCCCGTTATATATCTCTTCGAAAGATCTGGCTCTTGTTTCGTCACCCGAAACGAATTTTGCTTCTGATTTCGGGCTGTCCATATCCGTTTCTTCTGAAATGCTCATTTTTTCCGAAAAGGAATATTCAGAGAAAGATTTCGGGATTTCAGAAGAATTCAGACTTGAGATCATTCCGACTCCGGGACACACATCCGGGTCAGTTTGTTTCCTATTCCACTTTCCGGAAGAGGGAGATCTTATGTTCACCGGTGATATGCTTTTCCAGGGAAGCATCGGACGTACTGATCTGGGCGGATCTGAAAAAGAAATGTTTTCTTCAATTGAACTTTTAAAAACACTTCCTGATTCTATCGTCTGTTTTCCAGGTCACGGGCCTAAGACCAATCTTGGTTTGGAGAAAGCATTTAATCCTTATTTCCGTTGATCTCCTGCATAGTTCGACAAACTCGGCAGAATTGTCGATGATTGTCGTTTAGAAACCCAGAAAATCCGGCTCCTTCTTGCTATATTGAGGCAGGAGGTGAGACTTATGAACACATTACAGGCAGCGCTGGCCTTTACAGCGGTATTTTTCACGATTTGCGCAGTTATACTTTTGAATCCCGTCATGTATTCGCGGACTGATACCATGGCCCGTCTTTCTGTGGAAGCACAGGATGACAATAATGTGAAGAAGGGTGTATTTGAGATCCGTACACAAAAGAAAGAGTCGCAGGAATGGGAGATAGCTGTTTCCTGTCCAGAAAAAGTGTATCGGTTAGGAAAAGGCGTCCGTGATTCCATCTCGATTATGATCGGTTAGGAGGCGCCTATGTATCCAAGAAAAAATGGACGTCGTGGCGGTATTACGGTCTTTCTATGCATTATCCTTTCTGTTCTGATCATTATTGAGACGATCTTTATATCCGGTTCTTATCAACGAAAAAGGGAAGTGATCCTGACCGAGGCGGTATCCCATCAAGTAGAACAGATCCTTTCTCAGTTTGACCGAGATGCATTGAACTGGTACGGAATATATGTGCTTGATAACGTCACGGCGGACCACGCAGTATTTGACCGCATGACAGATTCAATGGACGGCTTTGAGTTTTCTTATCATCTGACAGATCAGATGAATAATGATGACTTAAGAGCTGCAGTGTCTGAGTTTATGCGTCTTCGGGGACTGGCATTTGAAGGGACAGCACTTCTGGATAGACTGAATATCTCACTATCTCAGTTAACAGGGACAGATGCCAACCTTAGTGTGGGAGTCGCATCTGTTCTTCCTACACTCAAGGAATATGTTAAGAACAGGAAGGCTTTCGCGGCCGCGATAACAGCCTTGCAGATCCTTTGCAACACACTTGGAATAGGCGGCAAAATGAAGGATTTTTTGGATTTTATGGACGAACTTTCTGATGTTTTTGAAGAACACGGAAGTGCGGCTCTTCAGATTGGTGATTCTTCCGTAGTGGTATCTGTGTTTGATCCGGCTTGTATCAGTAGCCTTACTTCAGCATTTGATCAGTATCTGGATGCGGATCTTCCTTCTGCGGTCGATCGTCTTCTAATAAATGAATATGCTGCTTTTTCCTTTGACTCCCGTGTAAAAAAATACGAGTCCGATGACGGGATGGAGCCGGAAACAAATATTCTCGGGATTCCATTTTCAGACATACATGGTCAGAATCAATGTGATTTGGAGTACTTGCTGGTGGGGGCATCCCGTCCAATCGATAATACTTTTGTGGCCTCAGGCCTTCTTATCGGGACAAGACTTCTTTTAAACATGAGTGCATTTCTAATGGATTCAACGAAAAGAACTGTCGCATTGGGTATCGCCGAAGTGCTTTCATTACTCATCAGCATCATATCTTTAGGGACAGTGATTATCGAACCGCACGCAATCGAGTATTTCATTTTGTTCATTATGGCCTATATTCAGTCAGTAACTGACAGTTTAAAACTGGTTAACGGGTTAAGTGTACCTTTGTTTTACAACAAGAAAGTAACTGATACTCTGGGTGATTTCTCGGATACAAACTATCGGGACTATTTTCGGCTATTTCTCTTATTTGTCCCGGAAGAACAGCTTCTTTCCAGAATGCGGATCGTGATGGGAAAGGATTGCGGCGACCTTTATACCGGTCTTGAGGCAGAGGGATCGCTTTCCGGTTCAAGCTACAAAGTAAAGAGGAGGTTCGAATTATATGAGAATCATGTCTAAAAAGAAGCGTTCCACATATGGTTCGATCGTTTTAGAGGCTGCAATAAGTATCCCGCTGGTACTTTCCTTGCTTCTGGGCATGCTATCCTCTATTACGCTCGTGAATGCTGAACTCTATTTGCAGCGTGCAACAGAAAATGTAGTTTCCGAGATGAATGTGACGATCACTTTTGCCGCTAACGGCTTTATTTGCCTGGACGAAATAACCGGATATTTCGGAATCGGAAGTGCAGGTTTTGAGGACAAGGAACTGGTGGAAGAAGGACTTGGCATAATCGGTGCTGTCAGCGGAGTTACAGGCATTGATCTGGAAGATGTACTCTCCACGGCTGTCATGGGAAGATATGTTCGAGACAGAATACTTGTCGAATACGGAAAACTTATAGAAAACGGATGGGTATATGAAAAGCTTTTATCAGATGTATCCGTCTATCTTGATTACTGCGGAAGTGAACACAGCATATATGTTAAGGTGTTCTATTCTCTCGGAGTGGGTAATTATGCCGTATCAAGAAGCTATACAAGTGCAATAGCCTTGTATACCGATGACTATCCGATTGGAATGACTTCATCAGATAGCAAAGAAACCAAGGACGATATCTGGGAAAAAGAGAACTTCGAACGCGGAACGATTCTGAGGGAAAAGTACGGAGGAGATCTTCCATATAACTATCCCGTGATCAGTTCTTTTTCAGAAGGAGAAGCTGTATCTATAAAAAGTGTGGATACAACTGCGCCCAAATATCAGACAGAAAGCGGGTTGGACAAGAAAGTCAAAAACTGTATTGATGATTTATCCGGGTTTGACGGCGCCAAATACGGAAACATCGAAGTTTCAGAAGAAGATATAAAATCAAGAAAACTGATATTGGTCATTCCGGAAAACACAAGCCAATCCAGTGAAAACCATATATTGAATCTGATTTCCTATGCGAAAGAAAAGGGAGTTGAGCTTGTGATCGAAAAATTCGGGATATCCTGCAAATACTCTGATCCGGGTATCGGGCAGGATAAAGAGCAGACCCATATATAATTATATATATAATAAAAAAGTTGTTGTCACGTTTGGCACATTGCTGTATAGTAGTAATGCTGATATTTTGAGTTACTAGGTGTATTCGGAGGAACAAATTGAAGCAGAGTGTTGAGCAGGTGCGGGAAGTCGGTACTTCCAGACACACGAATGGTGCAAACGGAGACCCGTCGATTGGAGATGTGCTCCGTCATGCAAGAAAACAGCTGATGACCAGAAGAATCCTTGTGGCCATTGCCGTGATCCTGTTAGTTACATTTGGTGTGTTCTGTGTAGTAAACGGATATTTTGAGCGTCTGATCGATTATCTGATCGGTTTGGCAGAATGAGGTTATCGTGAACGATAAATTAAGAGATAAGCACATGGATGATCTTTTTGACGCGATCTTGACTTTGAAGACACGCGATGAGTGTTATTCGCTGTTCGAGGATCTGTGTACGATTTCTGAGATCAAATCCCTTGCCTCGCGTTTTCAGGTAGCGATTCTGCTTTCTAAGGGATACACATACACCGAGATCTTTGAACAGACCGGTGTGAGCACGGCGACGATCAGCCGTGTAAAACGTTGTCTCGATTACGGCGCAGACGGGTATAAGACAGTTCTTGACCGTCTTGACTGGAAAGAAGATCAGTCAAATCAGGGAAAAACGGAAACGGAAGGAAAAGAGTAAAGATGAACATTATTACCAAGATCTTTGGTACACACAGTGATCATGAGATCAAGCGCATTATGCCGATCGTGGAAGCAATCGAGAGCCGTTCGGACAAGTTCGCCGCTATGTCGGAAACAGAACTTCGCGGCATGACCGACGTGCTGAAAAAGAGGTTGAACGATGGTGAATCGTTAGATGACATCCTGCCGGATGCATTTGCGACGATCCGTGAAGCAGCATGGCGTGTATTGGGGATGAGACCTTATCGTGTGCAGCTGATCGGTGGTATTATTCTTCATCAGGGCCGTATCGCCGAGATGAAGACAGGTGAAGGTAAGACCTTGGTGGCGACTTTGCCTGTTTACTTGAATGCTTTGACCGGAAGAGGCGTGCATGTTGTTACAGTTAACGATTATCTGGCACGTCGAGACAGTGAATGGATGGGTAAGGTTTACCGTTATCTGGGATTAACTGTTGGCCTGATCGTTCATGACATGGATAATAACGACAGAAGAAAAGCTTATTCTTCCGATATTACATACGGTACAAATAATGAATTCGGATTCGATTATCTCCGTGATAACATGGTCGACCGTAAAGAAAAGATGGTTCAGCGTGAACTGGTTTACGCCATCGTCGACGAGGTCGATAGTATCCTGATCGATGAAGCCAGAACTCCTCTTATCATTTCCGGTATGGGCGGCGAATCTTCCGATATGTATGTAAAAGCCGACCGTTTCGTTAAGACATTAAAGAAATTTACAGTTGTTGAAACTGATGAAAAGGTAGATATCGATGATGTCAGCGGTGACTGCGATTATGTTGTCGATGAAAAAGCCAAGACCGCGGTTCTGACAGCGAATGGTATCGCCAAAGCCGAGAAGCACTTCAACGTGGATAACCTTTCCGATCCGGAAAACTTCGATCTGCAGCACTACATCAACAATGCCCTGAAGGCAAATGGTACGATGGAACGCGACCAGCAGTATGTTGTAACAAACGGCGAAGTTATCATCGTAGACGACTTTACCGGCCGTCTGATGTATGGACGTCGTTTCAGTGATGGTCTGCATCAGGCTATTGAAGCAAAAGAAGGTGTTAAGGTCGAGCGCGAATCCAAGACACTTGCTACTATTACATTCCAGAATTACTTCCGTATGTATGAAAAGCTTTCCGGTATGACCGGTACCGCTTATACAGAAGAAGCTGAATTCCGTCAGATCTATAGTCTTGATGTTATCCAGATCCCGACAAATAAGCCGATCGCCCGTATTGACGAGCATGACGCGGTCTATAAAAATCAGAGCGGGAAATATGCCGCTGTTCTCCGTCAGGTTAAGGAAGCTCACGAAAAGGGACAGCCGGTTCTGGTTGGTACAGTAGAAGTAAGTAAATCTGAATTCCTTTCCAAGATCTTTACCCGTGCGGGCATCAAGCATGATGTATTGAACGCGAAGAACCACCTGCGAGAGGCGGAAATCGTTGCTCAGGCGGGTCGTCTTGGTGCGGTTACGATCGCAACAAACATGGCTGGTCGTGGTACCGATATTCTGCTGGGTGGTAACCCGGAGTTCATGGCAAAGCAGGAGATGAGAAAACTCGGCTATACAGAAGAACTGATCGATGCATCTACTGCATATAATGAGACGGAAGATGAACTCATTATCGAAGCCCGTCAGCGCTTTACCACATTGGAGAAGAAATTTAAAGAAGAAATCAAGGATGAGACTCAGAAAGTCATTGATGCCGGTGGTTTGTTCATTGTCGGTACTGAGCGTCATGAGTCCCGCCGTATTGATAACCAGCTCCGTGGTCGTGCCGGCCGTCAGGGTGACCCGGGACGTACGAAATTCTTCCTGGCTCTCGATGATGACCTGATGCGTCTGTTCGGCGGTGACCGTGCAAATGCTGCGTTTGAGACACTGGGCGTAGATGAAACTGTTGAGATCCAGTCCGGTATTCTTTCCAAGCAGATCGAAAGCGCCCAGAAGAAAGTCGAGGGTATGAACTTCAGTGCAAGACGTCACGTTCTGGAATACGACGATGTTATGAATGTTCAGCGTAACCTTATCTACGAACAGCGCCGAAAGGTTCTCGATGGTGTGGATATTCACGATACCATTAAGAAGATGACCGGAACCGTGGCCGAGCGTGTTGTTGACCGTGTTGCCCTGGATGGCAGAATCAACACAGAGGAATGCAAGGGCCTGAAAGCTACAATTTCCGATGTATTTGGCGATCTGGATGTTCTCAACGATCTTTCTAAAGTGATCAGTGAGAAATCAACTGCAGATGCAGAAACCATTTCTGAAAAACTGGTTGAGCAGGCTCAGGAGAAACTTGAAAAGCGTGACGAAGAACTGACTCCGGAAATCTTCCGTGAGGCCGAGCGTCAGATCCTCCTGTTTAACGTAGACCAGAAGTGGATGGACCACATCGATGCCATGGATCAGCTGAGAAATGCTATCGGTATGAGAAGTGTAGGTCAGAAGGACCCTGTCATTGCATACCGTATGGAAGGTTCCGACATGTTCGATGAAATGAACACCTTGATTCAGAACGATACAGTTAAACTGATCCTGAAGGCAAACATTGAGGCCGGTCAGCGTATCGAAAGAAAGTCTTCTGTAAGAAAACTGCAGGAAGGTCACGGAAGTGCCCAGCTTGATGCAGTGGCCAAACGCGCCCAGTCCGGTGAAGATGCCAAGGCCCATCAGCAGGCAGGTATCGATGCGACCCGTGAACCGGCAAAGCGTGATTCGAAGAAGGTCGGAAGAAATGATCCGTGTCCTTGTGGAAGCGGAAAGAAATATAAGAACTGCTGCGGAAAGGATAACAATGACTGAGTCTGATTTTTCCTCTCGTATTTCTCAGGCAGCGGAGTATATCCGTGCCAATATGCCGGAGCTTGCTGATACGTGCCTGGTTCTGGGATCAGGATTAGGTCCGTTGACGGATCGTGTAGAAACGATAGCTTCTGTTTCGTATGCGGATATCCCTTATTTTCCGCAGACTACGGTCCCTGGACATGAGGGAAAACTGATACTTTCTAAATTATCCGGAAAACTGACTTTCATCATGAAGGGAAGGTTCCATTTCTACGAAGGTTATTCGACGCAGGAAGCAACTTTCTACGTTCGTGTTATGTCCAAACTGGGTGTGAAAACACTTGTTATGACGAATGCGGCGGGCGGTATTAATTCTTCCATGAAGCCGAGCGAACTGATGGTGATCACAGATCATATTTCGTTATTCTGTGATTCGCCTCTTCGTGGCGCAAATCTGGATGAGTTTGGAGTTCGTTTTCCTGATCAGACTCAGGTATATGATCTGGAACTTCAGGAAAAACTTCTTTCTTCAGCCAAAGAACTTTCTATTCCGCTTCATAAGGGAGTGTACTGCTATACCCGCGGACCTCAGTATGAGACGCCGGCAGAGATCCGTGCGTTGAAGGTGCTTGGCGCCGATGCAGTTGGCATGTCCACTGTAGCCGAAGCCATTACAGCCAGTCATTGCGGCATGAAAGTGCTGGCTGTTTCCTGTATCACCAATTATGCAGCCGGAATTTCCGGTCAGCCGCTTTGTCACGAAGAGGTCATGCAGAACGCCAATGCCTCTTCAAGAAACAGTATTGCGTTAATGGAGCGTTTCTTCTCCAAGCTTTAAGGAGGATCATCTATGTCTGATTTACCGTCTTACGAGATCAAGGACATTTCTCTTGCCCCTTCCGGCCATCACAAGATCGACTGGGCATATCGGAATATGCCTGTTCTTCGTATTATTGAAAAAGAATTGAAAGAAACAAAACCTTTCACCGGAATGAAAATTTCGGTAAGCGTTCATGTTGAAGCCAAGACAGCAAATCTGGCATTAGTCCTTCGTGAGGGTGGTGCAGACGTGGCATTAACAGGCTGTAACCCGCTTTCTACCCAGGATGATGTGGCTGCCGCTTTGGTTGAACGTGGAATGAAAGTATACTGTATCCATGGAGCGGATCCGGAGACCTATAAGCGTCATCTGGAAATGACACTGGCTTTCGGACCGGATATCGTCATTGATGATGGCGGTGATCTGGCGATGCTTTTGCATTCGACTCATTCATACCTGGTAAAAGGACTTCTCGGAGGATGTGAAGAGACCACGACTGGTGTTCATCGCTTAAAGATCCTGGAAGAGGAAGGAAAACTCGCTTATCCGGTAATTGCTGTTAATGATGCCCGTTGTAAGCACCTTTTCGACAACCGATTCGGTACAGGCCAATCCGTATGGACCGCCATTATGGCGACAACGAATCTGGTGGTTGCCGGAAAGTATGTGGTTGTTGCCGGCTTCGGCATGTGCGGTAAGGGTGTGGCTCTTCGTGCAAAAGGAATGGGTGCCCGGGTTATCGTTACGGAGATCGATCCGGTTAAGGCATGCGAGGCTATCATGGAAGGCTACGATGTTATGACCATGGATGAAGCCGCACCGCTTGGCGATGTATTTGTAACCGTTACCGGATGCAAAGATGTAATTACTAAACAGCATTTTGAAAAGATGAAAGACGGCGCGATCTGCTGCAATGCCGGACATTTCGACGTCGAGATCAATCTGGTTCAACTTGCGGAGATGGCCAAAGAAAGAAAAGAACTTCGTCAGAACATCGAAGGCTTTGTTCTTCCAAATGGTCATACCATCTGCATTCTGGCTGAAGGCCGTCTGGTAAATCTTGCCAGCGGAGATGGACATCCTGTTGAGATCATGGATATGAGTTTTGCTCTTCAGGCACAGAGCGCCAGATATATTGCTGAAAATGGCAGAAATCTTGAAAAGAAAGTATATGATACGCCTACAGCTATCGATGATCGTGTTGGCGAATTCCTTCTGATGTCGAAGGGCTATAGCATTGATAAGCTGACTCCTGAACAGGAGCATTACATCCATTCTTGGGATCTGGAGTAATCATATATGGCGAAAACTGTTCTTTTTAGTAACTATACGATAGTAACACCACATCAGGAGGGTCCTGTAACCATTTCGGAAAATGCATTTTGTGTTGTTTCCGGAAAGAAGATCACATATGTGGGTACGGACAAGGATGAAGCTGAAAGAAATGCTTCGAAGAACGGGGAAGGGGACTATTATACCTATGAAGGGAAAAATAAGATCCTTTGTCCGACTTTTGCCAATGCGCATGGACACACTCCGATGTCGATCTTCCGGAATATCGCCGATGACTTTTCCTTACAGAACTGGTTATTTGGTGAAATCATTCCCCGCGAAGACAGAATGATCTCAGATGATTTTTATTACGGAAATCTTCTTACTTTAGCAGAGATGATCGAAGGTGGAACCGGATGCGTAGCGAATATGTATGATGGTGCGTTCGAGATCTGTAAGGGATCTTTGGAGTCCGGTTTCCGTATTCAGCAGACTGTCATGGGTAAGAAGTGCCAGGATGGCGTCTGGTCCGTGGATAAAGCCGGAGTGGAAGAGTTCTTGGATTATCTGAAAACTAATGATTCAGAAGGACTTTTAAAACCAAGCTTACTTGTACATTCGATCTATCTTTATCCGGAAGATTTTTATTCGCCTTTAAATGAACTGGCTCTGGAATATAAGATCCCGGTAAGCGTACATATTTCCGAGACTCTCACAGAACTTGAAAACTGTGAAAAGAGTTATGGCTGTTCACCGGTAAAGAAACTCGACAGTTTCGGTATGCTGACAGATACGACTGTTGCAGCGCATTGTGTTCATCTCAGTGAAGAAGACCGGGCGATCCTTTCGCAGCGTAAGGTTTGGGTCGCACACAATCCTTCCAGCAACATGAAACTTGCGTCCGGTATGGCTAATATGGTTGCCATGCAAAAGGACGGGATCCGTCTTTGCCTTGGAACAGATGGTGCTGCCAGCAATAATAATCAGGACATGTTCATGGAAATGCGTCTGGCTTCCTTTATGGCCAAGGGTACAACGCTGGATCCGACGGTTTTGAAAGCGGAAGACGTTTTTACAATGGCAACAAGAAACGGTTACCAGGCCTGCGGCTTCTATGATGCAGGTGTCATTGAAGAAGGCATGCTTGCAGATCTGCAGATCATTGATTATGATTGTCCTCAGATGTGGCCTTTAGGAAATCCGCTTTCTGCTTTGATCTATTCCTGTGGACCGAAATGTGTCGAATCCACAATGATCAACGGTCAGTTTGTTATGTTTAAGCATGAACTGAAGACTATCGATCTGGAAAAAGTGAAAGCCGAAACCGCAAAAACGATGCAGCGACTGAAATAATAAGAAGCAGATTCATCTGCTTCTTTCACTTGTCCTCGTAGCTCAGCTGGATAGAGCGACCGCCTCCTAAGCGGTAGGCCGGAGGTTCGAATCCTCTCGTGGACGCCAAACAGCTCCTGATACATAAAAAGTATCAGGAGCATTTTTATAGGAAACAGCTTGCGACAGCCAATCATTACATGCCTTTCACTTGACATATTCAATATAAATCGGTATATTTTATTGTGCTTTCAAAATAAGCTTTGCCAATGTGGCTCAGGGGTAGAGCAATTCACTCGTAATGAATAGGCCGTGGGTTCGATTCCCACCATTGGCTCCAAGAGGTGTCTTTCGAAAAAGAAAGGCACCTCTGTTTTGTATTTGGGAAAAGAATTGTATAATGATTTCAGTACGTATATGAGGAATGGTCTGGTATGAAAAGAGCAAACAGTATAAATAGAGATGGTCACTTTGGTAGAAGTGTACCCTCGATCTGGCTCCTGATCATTTCTCTGGTTCTTACGGCATTACCACTTGGTGCCTGTAAAAAGGTCACAAACAGTTTTCCAACCTTTCCATCTTCTGAAAGTTCTTCCTCATCCGGGACTTCTGAAACGACGGAAAAAACTGTTTCACAGACCTATGAACTGACGATTGCATCACCATTATCCTATGAGACCTGTCAGTACCTGGCAAAACTGTATGTGGCGAAGTCTCAGGGGCTGCTTGGTGAAGGTGTTGACGGGGAGACAGTAGATCTGGATTTTCTTTCCAGTATCGATCTTCCGTTTGTACTGAATGTGTATGGCACGTCCGACACCGGCTGTAATCTTTCCACTCTTGCAAAATGGCGGGCAGACGGAAATCTTCCGGACATTTTCCTTGCAGGTGAATTTGATCTGAGCGTAGGTGCCGGCTATATTCTTCCTATTACTGACTATCTTGCGGAAACTCCGCTTCCTTCCGCGGACCGGATCTATCCTCAGATGCTTCGGGAATTTAGCCGCGAAGATCTGCAATTCGGTATTCCTTACCAGAATTCGGTTGCAGTACTTTTTTGCGATATGGAAGTTCTGAACCAGGCCGGAATTCCTGCTGTCAGCTATCAGCAGAGTAAGAAGAGTCTGGAAAGTATCCTTATGAAAATAAACGAACTGAATCAGGAAGAGCGGGTTGCTTTGCCTTTTTACATGGCGGGATCGATGATGCTTTATTTACCATGCTCGCTGCATAACAGCCGTTATCTTTCTGTGTCCGTAACAGAAGACCGCCTGGAGTCTTCTTACCGTTCATCTATGGACTATGTTTCCCATCTTGTGGAGTCCGGATACACCTATGAGTCCCTTAACGAAGAAGAAATCGAGCTGCTGTTTGACGGTCTATCTCCGCTTCTTTCGCGGAAAGTCGGTGTCTGGACCGGAATGACAGATGAGATCCTCCGCTACGATAACTATATGCCGAATACACTGAGCCTGATGCAGTTTCCGACAACGGAAGAGGATGTGTATTCTCCGCCTCTTCTTGCCAGTTATCCGCTTTGCGTTTCCTCAACCTGTGAAAATCCGAAAGAGGCCGTCGATCTTATGACATTTATGGCTTTGGATGAAGATGCGCTTCTTTTAACAGCGCGGCTTCAGTCTAGAGAAGGATATCTGCCTTCTGTGTCATATCCGTCTGTATGGAAAGCATTTACCGGCCGTCAGAAATATGGAATGTATCTGATCCAGTATGAAGATAAGATGGATCAGGCCATTTATATTCCGGCGATCTCCCAGAGCGCCCGCTTTCAGCAGGATCTGGGATACATTCTGGAAACGATCGAACCGAATCTTATGATAAAAGAGGAAGATCAGAACGAATAAAAGGAGGGAAGTTCCTTGTCTGTAGTACTGACACCGATCCGGATCATGGATGCCGCAAAAATCAAGGACACGCATCTTTTGAGTGCGGTCACGGATGACGTGCCTTCCTTTATCCGTGGAGTTCTGGGAGATCCTCATAAACGGTATTTCCTGGCTACAGATGAAGATGATCCGGAAAAAGCACTTCTCGGCCTTTTCGGATTGGAAAACATTTCCAAACAGCATCACCGGGCCGATATCGTCATGATCCTTTCCGAATCTGAAGAAAATGCATCTCCGCGCTTGTCAGCTGCTTTGGACCGTCTGATCCGCCTTGCTTTCTTTGAAATGGAGATCCATCGTTTGTCTGTTCTGATCCGTGTGGACGATTTAAAAGCAGAGAAGATGGTATTAGATTGTCATCTGGTTCAGGAAGCCGTGCTGGAAGATGTACTTTATCAGGACGGCAGATATCATGATGCCGGACTGTTTTTCATGCTGGATTCCGATTATCCGGATTATTCTGTAGGTTTTGTACCATTTCGAAAAGGTGTTCTTGCTGTACGAGGCGATAATGAAACTGTAGAATCCACGAAATTCTATGGATACGGTACGAGAATCGAAGAAACATTAGAAAGAAATATAGCGATCCGTACTGGCATCGCCGACACAGACGGAGTACTGAAAGAGGCTGGTTCTCCTGAGTATAAAGAAGAAATGAACATGAGTTTTCCTAAGGAAGTGCAGCGCTGTATGCAGGAGCTTTACGAATACTTTGGAAAAAGAAGAACCGTCTTCAGTATTCATGCCGTTCCGCTGTTCGGAAGTGAATTTCAAAAAAGAGTTTGGGAAAAAGTCAGTAAAATCCCTTATGGCGTGACCATAAGCTATGAAGACGTGGCATTGGAACTGACCGGCGGAGATAAGGCGTCAGCCAGAAATCTTACCCGTGCCGTAGGTGCCGCATGCCGTGATAATCCGCTGCCGGTCCTGATCCCGTGTCATCGTGTTATCGGTAAAGACGGCCGTCTGGTCGGCTTTTCCGGCGGTCTGGAATATAAGGAATTCCTTCTTAACCATGAAATGTTCGGCATCCATATTGCGGACACCGGAGAAAGGAAATCATTATGAAAATTGAAATGTCTCCCTCGACCATGCTAAACCCTGTACCGGTGGTCATGGTCTCCTGTGCCGGAAAGGATCCGCTCAAAGAGGAAACACGTCCGAATATTCTCACAGTCGCCTGGGCCGGAACCATCAATTCCGAACCACCGATGGTCTCCATCTCGGTCCGGAAAAGCCGCCATTCCCATGGGCTGATCTGCGAAACACAAGAATTTGTTATCAACCTCGTCACAGAAGATCTGGCAAAGGCCTGCGATTATTGTGGAGTCCGTTCCGGTTCGAAAGAAGACAAGTTTTCTGCCACCGATCTTACGCCGGTCAGTGCCCCGAATATGAAATATGCGCCCCAGATCCTTGAGTCCCCGGTATCTATCTGCTGCCAGGTCAAGGATGTGATCGAACTTGGGTCTCACGATATGTTTCTCGGAGAGGTAAAATCCGTCAGTGTGGATGAAAAGTGGATCGATGATAAGGGAAAGATCTGCCTTGAAAAAGCCAAACTTGTCGCGTATTCCCACGGTGAATACTATGGATTGGGAAAACTTCTCGGTTTTTTCGGGTATTCCGTTGCTTCTAAAAAAGCACTGGCCAGACGGATGCCTGCGAAAAAGCACTCAAAACGTAACACAAAATAGACAAACTGTCTGATAATTAAGTTGACAATCGAAGTGATTTTTATTTACAATGAATAAGTGTTCTTAAAAGCAGAACACATGTTTTTGAATCTTGAAAACTAAATATTGGAGGTGAGTACCATAGAACTTTGGTTAGCAATTCTACTTATTGTAATTGCTTTCGTAGTCGGTGCTCTCATCAGTGTTGTATTTTCCGTATTATATTACCGCAAGGGAATGTCCGTTAAGCAGCAGAAGCTGGAGGCGGATATTGCTAAAGCAGAAGAAGATGCAGAAAGAGTAATTGGTGAGGCGCAGAAGACAGCGGAAAGCAGAAAGAGAGAGCTTCTCTTGCAGGCAAAGGAAGAAATCACGAAATCCCGTTTGGAATTAGAAAAGGATGTTCGTGAAAGAAAGTCGGACATTGCCCGGGAGAGAAACCGTCTCGATCAGAAAGAGGAATCCCTCAACCGTAAGATCGAATCGATGGAACAGAAAGAAACGGCGTTGGAGAACCGCATCAACGACGTAAAGACCATGGAAGAAAAGGTCAAGGAACTGGAACATCAGAAAGTGATCGAACTGGAGAAGGTTTCCGGATTATCTGTAAGTGATGCAAAGAACCTCGTGCTGGATGCCGCAAAACAGGAGTACAGTCATGATATGGCTGTTATGCTCAAGCAGATGGAGGAACAGACGAAATCCGAGGCCGACAAGCGTGCCCGCGAAGTCGTCGTAAATGCGATCCAGCGTTATGCATCAGATTATGTATCCGAGGTTACGGTTTCGGTCGTGTCCCTGCCGAATGATGAAATGAAGGGACGTATTATTGGCCGTGAAGGGAGAAACATCCGTGCAATCGAAACAAGCACCGGTGTTGACATCATTATCGATGATACCCCAGAGGCCGTCATTCTTTCGAGTTTTGACCCGATCCGGCGTGAGATCGCCCGACTGACGATCGAAAGACTGATCCTGGATGGCCGTATCCATCCTGCAAGAATTGAAGAAATGTGTCATAAAGCCCGTAAGGAAGTCAACCAGACCATTAAGCAAGAGGGTGAAAGAGCCGCTTTTGATACAGGTATCGTCGGGTTGAATCCGGAGATCATTAAGTATCTCGGTAGACTGCGTTATCGTACGAGCTACGGGCAGAATGTACTTCAACATTCCATTGAAGTCGCCTGGCTGGCCAGCATGATGGCAGCCGAACTTGGACTGGATGAAATGCTTGCAAGAAGAGCAGGCTTGTTACATGATATCGGTAAAGCTGCTGACTTTGAACTGGAAGGTTCGCATATCGACCTGGGTGCCGACATCGCACGCCGTTATAAGGAGAACGATACGGTGATCAATGCGATCATGTCCCACCATGGTGACTGTGAACCGACTTCTGAGATCTCCGTTCTGGTTGCGGCAGCAGATGCTATTTCCGCAGCAAGACCCGGCGCACGCCGTGAGAACATGGAGACCTACGTTAAGAGAATTCAGAAGCTGGAAGAAATCGCTACGAGTTTTGATGGTGTAGAGAAAGCTTTTGCTATTCAGGCCGGTCGTGAGATCCGTGTCATGGTAAGTCCGGACAAGGTGACCGACGACGATATGATCCTTAAGGCCCGGGATATCTGTAAGAAGATCGAGGAAGAACTCGATTATCCCGGACAGATCAAGGTCAATATCATTCGTGAGACCCGCGCATCAGATGTGGCAAAGTAAGATCGAAAACCCGAAAAGAGGCCTTTCCCGTAAGGGAAGGGTCTTTTTCTTTTCTTTTGGCAAAAACACTTGTCTTATTGGGGTTTTTCTTGTTTTATGGTAAAATAATCAAATAGATTTCGGAGGAGTTGAGGAGCAAACATTGCGGGTCCTTTTTGTTGGTGATGTCGTAGCCCATCCGGGCAAACGCATGATAAAGAATCAGTTGAAGACACTGCTTTCTGAAAAGAAGGTAGATGTCTGTGTTGTAAATGCGGAAAATGTCGCTGCGGGACTTGGCGTCAATGCAGCGTCCGTCAAAGATATCTTCTCCGCCGGTGCTGACTGTATCACATTGGGAAATCATTCCTTTTCCTGTCCGGATTTTTTCCGCATGGCGGAAAGCGAGCCACGTATCGTACGTCCCGGAAATGTCAGTTCTTCCTGGCCGGGTTTTAGCGAGCATCTGATCGATCTGAAAGAAAAGGGCCGGCTTATCGTTGTTTCCCTTATGGGACAGGTATTTGTCACTCCGATCCCGAATTCTCCCTTCGAGTTTTTTGAAGCCAATATCCAAAGATGGAAGGACGAGTATAAACCGACGAATATCCTTATGGATTTTCACGCGGAAACCACCAGTGAGAAGGGGGCTATGGCCTATATGGCAGATGGCCGTGTGTCTCTTGTTCTTGGGACCCATACCCATGTTCAGACGGCAGATGAGAAGATCCTTCCCCGGGGAACCGGATTTATCAGTGATGTCGGCATGACCGGAACACCGGACGGCATTCTGGGAATGGATCCGGATGCCTCTCTTAGAAGACTCGGTGAAAAGCTTCCCGCAAGATACATGCCCTGTGACGGACCGGCTATGCTCAACGCAATCCTGGCCGATCTGGATATCACGAATGGAAAGTGTTTGACGATAGAAAGGATCAACATTCATGAATAAAGAGCTGAAGAAACCTACATGGATCACATATATGCTGTTTGGCGAACTGTTTCTGCTTTTGGTGCTGATCGATCAGTTTACCAAGATCATGATCACCCAGACACTGGCTTTTGCCCAGATGCGGCCGATCATCAACGGCTTCTTTTCATTCATGTACGTCCGCAATACCGGAAGTGCATTCAGTATGTTTGCCGATAAATCCTGGGGAATCACTGTTCTTTCCGTAATCTCTTCGATTGCTTTTGTTCTGATCATCGGCTGCGCATTCTTTGTTCTGGCAAAGTACAGAAGCAGAAGACTTTCACTTCTTCTGATCTTCCTTTCGGCCGGCACATTGGGAAACCTTATTGACCGTGTCCGTTTGCAGTACGTTATCGACTTTATCCGTTTTGATTTCGGAAGCTATACATTCCCGATCTTTAACGTGGCAGATATCTACGTAACCATATCCTGCATCGTACTGGCCATCTTCCTGATCTTTAACGAGAAATTCATTCCGGAGATCCCGTTTGCTTCCGGTTCTTCTGAAAAAGAAGAGAAGGAGGAGTTATGATCGAATCTTACATCGTGGAAGACTATCAGGGACGCGTGGATGCCTATATTCCCAAGGCATGCCCGGATCTGACCCGTTCGAGAGCCGCCCAGCTGATCTCTGACGGACTTGTTCTGGTGGACGGAAAGAAAGCCAAAGCTTCCCTGAAAGTGTTCGGTGGAGAGAAGATCGATATTGATTTTCCCGAACCGGTCGATACCGATGCCAAACCGGAAGATATCCCGCTGGACATTGTTTTTGAAGACGATGATCTGATCATCATCAATAAGCCGCAGGGAATGGTGGTACATCCGGCTCCCGGACACTATTCCGGAACGCTGGTAAATGCACTGTTGTTTCATTGTGCCGGCAGACTTTCGGACATTAACGGTGTCATCCGCCCGGGTATCGTGCACCGTATCGACATGGACACTTCCGGACTGATGGTTGCAGTGAAAAATAACGAGACCCATCTGGCGATGGCGGAAATGATTGCCCATCACGAAGTCGTCCGGGAATACCGGGCCTGTGTTTATGGCGTGGTCGATGCAGACAAAGGAACGATCCATGCTCCGATCGGGCGGGCAAACAACGACCGTCGGAAAATGACCGTATGTGAAGACGGAAAAGACTCGATCACCCATTTTCAGGTCATGGAGCGTTTCCGTAAAGGCACGGATCTTCTTTGCCGTCTTGAAACAGGACGTACCCACCAGATCCGCGCACACATGACATACATCGGTCATCCGTGTATCGGCGATCCGCTTTATGCACCGAAGAGAGAAAAATACGGACTATCCGGTCAGGCTCTTCATAGTACTTCGATCCGGTTCATTCATCCCCGGACAGAAGAGGTCATGGAGTTTCACGCGCCGGTCCCGGATTACTATGAACGCCTTCTTACGACTCTTCGTAATGACGTATAAAGGAGAATTTGCATGAACGATGAAATGCTGGTTTCCGTTTCGGCTTTCCCGAAGATCTGTGATAACAACTGTGCATTTTTAAAGATCCTTTCCGAGAATTTCGGCGTTGAGGTCGTGGCCTTAAATGAAAAGATCGCCGTGAACGGTGATGTCCGTGGAATCGAGCGGGCGACATCCGTTCTTGAGGCTATGGATACGATGCTTTCCAAAGACCAGCAGATGGATGCCATTTCCGTCCGCTATCTCTGTACACTTGCTAAAGAGAACCGGCTGGATGCCTTCATGGAAGAAGAAAGCCCGGTCATCCTGGTAACTCCGGGCGGCCGTTCTGTCCGTGCCAAGACCTTGGGACAGAGGATGTATGTCGATGCCATGTCGAAAAATGATGTGGTGATCTGCCGAGGCCCTGCAGGTTCCGGCAAAACTTTCCTTGGTGTGGCCATGGCCGTTCTTGCCCTTCGGAACCGTTCCGTATCACGGATCATTCTCACCCGTCCTGCCGTGGAAGCAGGTGAGAAGCTGGGTTATCTTCCCGGCGACATTGAAGAAAAGGTCGATCCGTACATGCGCCCGATCTACGATGCGCTTTTGGAACTGATGGGAAGAGAGCAGTTTGAGCGGAATCTGGACAGAGGCATTATTGAAGTTTCTCCTCTTGCTTACATGCGTGGCCGAAACCTCGATGATTCCTTTATTCTTCTGGACGAGGCGCAGAATACCACTATCGAGCAGATGATGATGTTTCTGACCCGTATGGGTATGAATTCCCGTGCCTGTGTCTGTGGGGATACCACCCAGATCGATCTTCCTTCCGGTTATAAAAACGGACTGGATGATGCCATCTCTGTGCTTTCCAAGGTACAGGGGATCGCCACCGTTTCGCTTTTAGAGTCTGATATTCTTCGAAATCCCTTGGTACAAAAGATCATAATGGCTTATAATGCTAGGGGAAGGAGGAACGGCAGTCATGCGCAGTAATACTAAGAAAAACCAGAAGCTTTTCAAGGTCATCCGGATCGTTTCGATGATCCTTTTGGCAGTTATGCTGGTTCTGGTCGTATATGTCGGCTCCCTTCCGAAAAAATATGACGTAACACAGGGGCAGATCAGTGATTACGATATCAACTCCACCCGTTCCGTCAAAGACAGTTACGAAACCGAGCGCCGCGCGATTTTAGCCAAGACACAGATCTCGCCGATCTATATTATTTCCGAAAATATCAGTGACGAAAACCGGGAGACCGTTGAGAGTTTCTTTAACTACTGTGCCGAACTTCGTAAAGGCAATGTGGATGAATTCGGTCAGGTCGGAAAAAACAAGCAGGAGATGTGTTCTCTTTTGATTTCGGCAGTGAAGGAGTCCTATGGAATTGAGCTTTCCCAGGATACCGCCTATACTCTGGCAAACATTTCCTTTGTGGATTACAGCTACGTGCAGACCGAGGCAAACAACATCACGCAGATGATCGTCATGAATGCACTGGATGCCCAGTCTCTGGTATTGGAGATCAACGATTATACATCTGTGGTCCAGGAATCGAAGACACATGGCAATGAAGGATATCTGCCGACTTCCCAGCTTTTGAATACGCTTTTGCGCCAGCTTTTAAAGCCGAATGCCGTTTATGATGGAAATGCAACGGAAATGGCCAGAGATGCTGCCTACAATAATGCCATGAACGATCCGGTCATGATCCAGAAGGGCGCCCGTATCGTCAGCGTAGGTGAGACCGTCACCCCGCATGTATACAGTCAGTTGAAGGATCTGGATCTCCTGCCGAGTTCGGATTTTGACTTCCGTCTCCTGATCGGTATTATCGTCTATATCTTCATCATTTTCTTTGCCGGCGCATTCTATCTTTCGAAATACGACCGTGCTTTCGATAATGATTCGAAGACTTTCCTGGCCTTGATGATTGCATTTGTCGTACCGCTGGTTTCCAGCCGGTATCTGACTTCAATCTCGCCTTTGTTTTCCACGATCATGTATCCGGCCGTTATCTTCGCCACATACCTTGGCATGCAGGGCGGTATTACCTTAAGCTGTCTGTCGCTTCTTGTCGTTCTTCCGATGAGCGGATTTAATACCGAACTGGTCTTCGTTTCCGTCATCAGCATCTTTGTCTGCTCCGTCATTGCCGGTCAGAAGAATCACAAGTACAACGCAGCTATATTGATCATCTTATCCTGTGTTTCCTCTCTGGTTGCCTCTTTCGGCTATAACCTGGTTACCCAGGCTTCCACCACTGATACCTTTAATTCGGCGCTGTGGTCCGTGATCGGAACAGGTTGCTCTGTTGTTGCCGCTATCGGCTCGCAGCCGATTTTCGAACTGATCTCCAATTCCGCTTCTCCGATGCGTCTTCTGGACCTGGCTCAGCAGAGCCATCCTTTGCAGAAGCGTCTTTTCCTGGAAGCACCCGGCACTTCCCAGCATAGTATGATGGTGGCAAACCTTGCCGATTCCGCTGCAGAGGCCATCGGCGCCAATGCACTTCTTACCAAAGTCGGTTCGTATTACCATGACATCGGTAAGCTGGAGCGTCCGGAATACTTTACCGAAAACCAGGCTAACGGAGTCAATCCTCATGACTCGCTGTCAATTGAGGAAAGCATTGCGATCATTACCGCCCATCCTTCCGATGGATTAAAGCTTGCCAAGAAATACAGACTTCCGGTACCGATCCAGAACATCATTCTGGAGCATCACGGCACCACCTGTCCCGGTTACTTCTATATGAAGGCCAAAAAGGAAGCGGAAGAGAAGGGCGAGCCGGTTCCGCCGAAGGAGAATTTCAGTTATAAGGGTACGGTGCCTTCCACAAGAGAATCTGCCATCATCATGATCGCCGACTCCTGTGAAGCTGCAGTCCGTTCCCGCGGTGTACATGACGTTGAAGAAGCGGAAGCTTTGTTCCGCAGCATAATTAAGTCGAAAATCGAGGAGGATCAGCTGGTCAATTCCGGTCTGTCTTTCTCGGATCTGGAAGCGATCATCGGCGCCTTCATTCAGGTATATGCCGGTTTCTTCCATGAAAGGGTGAAGTATCCGGAATGAGTATTTCAATTAATAACCAGACCCGTTCTTTTCAGAAAGATCAGGTAAAAACATTTCAAGAGTATGTGGAAAAATCACTTTCCGAGATCATGGGATCTTCCTTTTTGGATCCGCGTCTGAAGAGCCCGGATTTCGAGATCGATGCAGACATCCGGCTTGTGGGCGAAACCGCCATCCGAAAGCTGAATTTCGAGTTCCGGAATATCGATAAAGTGACTGATGTGCTTTCTTTTCCGGCACTCGATATGAAAGAAGGTACTTTGGATTCTGACCTGATGCCGTATGACTTTTCTTTTGACGAAAAAGGGAAGAAGCATCTTTCTATCGGTGATGTGGTGATCTGCCCGGAAAGAGCGAAAAAGCAGGCGGAAGATTACGGTCATTCCCTGGAGCGGGAAATGGTGTTCCTTGCGACCCACTCTTTCCTGCACCTTTTCGGCTTTGACCATATGAATAAAAAAGAAGAAGAGTCGATGTTCACAAAGCAGGAGCAGGTCATGGTGGCAATTGGCCTTCCCAGAAACGGAGAAGAGAAGAAAGTCCGTACGGAAGAAGAACAGCCGGATCTTTCCGCCAATGATCTTCACCCGGTAGGCGAAATGCTTCCACACTGCGGATATTGTGCCTTGATCGGCCGCCCGAACGTCGGGAAATCCACTCTTCTGAATTGCATTTCCGGAATGAAGCTGGCTATTGTTTCCCATAAGCCGCAGACCACCAGAAATAATATCCGTGCCATCTATAACCGTGAAGATGCGCAGGTGATCTTTGTGGATACACCGGGTATCCATCGTCCGAAGTCGAAGCTTTCCGAATTCATGGTGGATTCCTCTTTCCGCGCCGCCAAAGGCGCCGATGTGGTTGCCCTGATGGTAGATGGCCGTTTCGGAAAACCGGCCAACGTGGAAAAGCAGGCGGTGGAGACAGCCCGTAAACTGAAAAAGCCTTTGATCCTGATCGTTAATAAAGCTGATGCGGTTACAAAAGAATCCTTGCTTCCGCTGATCGCCAATTATTCTTCTTTGGCTGATTTTGCGGCCATTGTTCCTGTATCTGCTTTAAAGGATGACGGTGTGGAAGAACTGATGAATGTGATCATCGGCATGCTGCCTTCAGCTCCCCGTTATTTCCCTATGGAAGAAGTGACGGACCAGTCAGAGCGGGAAATCGCAGCTGAGCTGATCCGGGAACAGATCCTGCACTATACCAATGAGGAGATCCCTCACGGCACTGCAGTAGAGATCGATTCTTTTGAAGAAGAACTGAAAGAAGATGCCATCGACAGTTATGACCGAAGCCTCATTAAGATCCATGCATCCATCGTCTGCGAAAGAGACTCCCACAAGAGCATTCTCCTTGGCAAAAACGGTCAGATGATCAAGCGGATCGGTACTGCGGCAAGAGAAAATATTGAAGAAATGACAGACTGCAAAGTCTTTCTGGATCTGCACGTCAAAGTCAGAAAAGACTGGAAGAACCGTCAGGTATTCCTGGACGAATTCGGCTATAAGCAGAAAGAAGACTGACCTTATGGGTGCCGCTTTTACGCTTCGTGGCGTCGTAATCGGGGCAAAGAATCACCGGGATCAGGATGCGATCATTTCCATTTTGACCCCCAATCAAGGTGTGGTCTCCGCCATGGTTCCGGGAGCGAAGAAGCATTCCTCGAGACTGGCCTCCATGGCCACCCCTCCGATCCTGGCAGATCTGGTTTTAACTGACAGTAAAGGTTTCTACTATTTAAAAGAAGGAGAAGCCGTAGAAAGTTTCCGCGGATTATATTCTTCCTTTGAAGCTTTGACATGTGCTTCCCACATCCTGGAAGTGGTTCGGGATACAGCTATCGACCCGGAATCCGGATCCGCCCTTTATCCTTTGATCCTGTATGTACTTTACGATCTATCCAGCCATCCGGAAAAATACCGTCAGATCGTGGCGGCATTTGAATGGCGGGTCATGGATGCGCTGGGCTTTGCTTTCGATCTTAGTGAATGCGACTGCGAAAATCCGGACAGCATGCCGACCCGGGCGTTTTCCTATACCATGTGCCGGCTTTATTGCTCCAAGCCGGGGTGTGTATCGAAAGCCAAAGACTACCGGTATATTTCACTCGGCTGCGTCGAGGCGCTGAAGTATATCCGAAGCGCCCCGCTAGAGCGTCTCAGTGCATTTCACGCCGAAAAATATGTACTGGATGATTTATGCGCTGTGACCCACCGGTATTTATGTGAAAGACTGGAGAAAAGCTACGATAAAATGCTGATCCTGGATACTCTTCCTCCGGTTTAATCCCAGAATATTTCGGCCTCATCTGCGCAATATTCTGCCGCACGCCAATGTTCCGGCCAAAGAGCACGGTAATCGTCTCTTATATACCGTTCATCCATAAGCACGATAAAGCCGCGGTCATTCTCGTCACGGATCACACGGCCGGCCGCCTGAAGGACTTTCTCCCATCCCGGATACTTATAGGCATATGAGAATCCGTCACCGAATTTATTCTGGAAATACTGGCAGAGGATCTCTCTTTCCTTACTGATCTGGGGAAGACCGACACCCACGATAAAGGCGCCTTTTAAGCGGTCACCGACAAGGTCGATGCCTTCGCCGAAATGTCCGCCTAAAACGGCAAAGCCCAGAAGTGTCTTATCTCCATGCCGGTTAAAGCGGTCCAGATAATGCTTTTTATCTTCCGCATTCATGCCGGAAGTCTGAAGCATCAGCTCGAAATCCGGATCTTTTTCCGTAAGTCTCCGGATCTTCTGGTAGACCATTTCCATATAGGCAAAGGAAGGGAAGAAGACCATGAAATTCTCCTTGTGTCCGGAGATCATGCGGACGATAGTCTCAGATACTTTGCTGCTGGTAAAATTCCGTTCCTCATAGGTGGTCTTAATATCTTTGATCACAATGACCTGCAGATTTTCCGGCGGAAATGGACTAGGAAGCGTAAGCTGGGTAGAAAAGCTGGTGTCTTTTCCGATGATCATGCTCCGGTAATACTGGGAAGGAGACATGGTGGCCGAGAAAAATACCGCACTGTGGTTATCCCGAAGCACCGAAGCAAGTTTATCCGAAGCATCCAGACAGTCCAGCATAATGGTAATGTCGTACTGGTTATTGATGCAGGTTCCGCTTCTTGTAATTTCCACGATATAGGTCGAGTCGAAATACATTTCCAGGATCGTCAAGAAAAATCTGGCTTCGAAATAGAATTCCGACAGCATCCGCCGCTGGAATCGGTCCTGAAGATCCACCAGGATATTGGCGATATGAAAGCATAACGCCCATAAGAGCCGGTAAAGATTCTGCGGCGCGGCTTTTACCGCGCGGAAATCTTCTCCCATGACAATATCCTTTTCCGCAATGGATGACTCGACCATATTGATTCCCGGCGAATCCTTTTCGAATGCACAATCCAGGAGAGTAAAATAATCCACCAGCTGGTGACTGTATTTCTCCGTCTTCTGGGAAATAGTAGAGAGAAGAGGGAGCGCTGTCAGAAGTGTATTTCGGGAAAAAGGCGCGCTGAACATATCTCTGGAACGGGAGATCATGTTGTGGGCCTCATCGATCAGGATCGTGTGGCAGAATTCACTTGCCACAAAGTACCGCTGCAGATGGATCCTGGGATGGAACACGTGGTTATAGTCACAGATAATGACATCACACATATTCGAAGCATCCAGCTGAAGCTCATGAGCACAGATCCGATGCTTCTGGGCGGTCCGTCTTATATCTTCCGGATAGATGGTATCCAGTCCGTGTAATTCCTCCAAAGCCGCATTCAGTCGGCTGTAGTATCCATCGGCATAAGGGCAGAAGCGGCTGTCGCAGAAGTCTTCGCCTGCGGTACACATGCCTTCTTTAGGAAATAAAAGGATAGACTTTAAAACCAGTCCGCACTGACGCATATCGGAAAGAGCTTTATCCGCCACTTCTCTCGTTGCAAGTTTTGCCGTGGCATAGAAGATCTTTCCGCCTTCCGCATGGGGAAGCCATTTGACTGCCGGGTAAAGCGTGCTGATGGTCTTTCCGATCCCGGTAGGCGCTTCCGCGATGAGCGTTTCCTTATGCTTTAAAACCGAAAGGACAGCCTTCATGAAATCCTTCTGACCGCTTCTCATCATGGAGTAGGGGAAAGCCA
Organism: Oscillospiraceae bacterium; assembly: GCA_902802325.1. Taxonomy (GTDB): domain Bacteria; phylum Bacillota; class Clostridia; order Saccharofermentanales; family Saccharofermentanaceae; genus Scatonaster. Next base: position 32,980 of record CADCLV010000016.1, read on the forward strand.
TATCCGATATAGATGTATTTCTCGCTCTCTCATAGTCACAGATCCGTTTTGCCTCGGTGACATAAAGTGCCATGGTATCAGAAAAGAAATCCGCTGCTTCCGCTCTTGAAAAGACCCGGCTTTTTTCCAGAAACTGGTAGGTGATCGCCGAGACATATCTGAGGGTAATGGTCAGATCTTCCACATCCGGGTGAGTGGAATAATAAAGATGCGCATAGATCTTCACCTGGGCTTCATGGGTGGGAAGAACCAGAGAATCCACTTTTTCCGCAACACGGTTATGTGTCTTGATCTCAAAGATGGTTACCTGGTCTTTTTCGATGATGCAGTCTGCACGTCCGCCGATCTGCACATCAAAAAGCTCATATTCCATTGTCATTGAAAGAGGATACTCTGTTGTGATCTCATCCGCTTCGTACTGTGCCTTCAAGTCCTTGAAAACACGCTGATGCACGCGGGTCCCTTCCTGTCCGGACACGCCGCCATATCCGGCGCCCAGAAGCGAACCGGATCTGTAAATGCGCTCACTTAATGCGCGGACAGAGATCTTGTGCAGTGCTTTTTCCATAGATTCATTATAGTATATTTTTTGGCCAGACGAATTTGAATGGAAAATTAATCGTTTATGCAAAATTAAACGTAAAATCAGAATTATTTCGAACTTATAGACCAAATTGTGCAATTTCTTTAAAAGAAAGTTGCAAAAGAGGTTGTCACTCAAAAAAGAGAGTGCTATACTTCGACTGTAAAAGACTATTGAATTTCAAAGGAGAAATGACAAATGGCAATTCGAATTGGTATTTATGGTTATGGCAATCTCGGTCGAGGAGTAGAAGCCAGCATTCGTCAGAATCCGGATATGGAACTGGTCGCGGTTGTTACACGTCGTGATCCTTCCCAGGTAAAGATCCAGACAGAGACAGCAAAGGTAGTTTCGATCAATGATGTAGAGTCTTTGAAAGACAAGATCGATGTCATGATCCTCTGTGGCGGTTCGGCTACGGATCTTCCGGTACAGGGACCGCAGATGGCCGCTCTCTTTAATATCGTAGACAGCTTTGATACTCATGCGAACATCCCGCAGCATTTTGCTGATGTCGATGCCGCCGCGAAGAAAGCCGGCACAGTCGGCGCTATCTCTGTTGGCTGGGATCCGGGTATGTTCTCTCTGGCCCGTATTTATTCCCAGTCCATTCTTCCGGAAGGTGAGAGCTACACATTCTGGGGCAAGGGCGTCAGCCAGGGCCATTCAGATGCGATCCGCCGCGTAGAGGGCGTCAAGGACGGCAAGCAGTACACCATTCCGGTTCCGGCCGCATTGGAAGCTGTACGTTCCGGTTCCCAGCCGCAGCTGACCACTCGTGAAAAGCACACCCGTGAGTGCTTTGTAGTGGCAGAAGAGGGCGCTGATCTGAAGAAGATCGAGAACGACATCAAGACCATGCCGAACTATTTCTCCGACTATGATACGACCGTACATTTCATTTCCGAAGAAGAACTGAAGAAGAACCACAGTGGCATTCCGCACGGCGGTTTCTGCATCCGTTCCGGTGTCAGCGGTCTGAACAAAGAGAATAAGCACGTAATCGAGTACAGCCTGAAACTGGATTCCAATCCGGAATTCACCGCGGGTGTTCTGGTTGCTTATGCTCGTGCTATCGCCCGTCTTTCAAAGGAAGGCGTAACCGGCTGCAAGACCGTTCTGGATATTGCTCCGTCTTACTTAAGCCCGCTTTCTGATGAAGAACTGAGAAAGACTCTGGTATAAGAAATAATCCAACGATATTTTGTTGCGGAAGAAGAGGTGTTTCCTAAGATGAGGCACCTCTTTTTTATATATAAAAACCGGAGTAAAAGAAAAGACCGGGAGCTTTAAACTCCCGGTCTGGTGCGGATAGCAGGACTTGAACCTGTATGACCTTGCGATCACTAGCACCTGAAGCTAGCGCGTCTGCCAATTCCGCCATATCCGCAAGTGCTTTACTATAATACTAAACGATTTCAGAAAATGCAAGAGCCGATTTTGATTTTTTTCAAAAAGATGGAAAGTCCCGGAAAATGCGGGAAACAATCCGTTTTCTCCGTTTTTTCCGGGACCTCACCAAGCAATAGAAGTGAATAAATCAGAACAGGCCCTTGACCTTATCAATGATTCCGCCGGCCTTATCAGCAGAAATCTTTGCCTTGACTCCATCAACAACATTATTGACTACGTCATCCGGAAGATCCACACCGATGATGCCTTCAACAGTCTTGACCGGTTCCTTTTCGAAATTCTTCGCCATGGCCGGATCGCCCTGAACTTTCTTTACGACTTCATCGATTTTTGCTTTGATATCCATATTGAATCACCTCCATGAAATGTTACGTTTATTTTATCATAATTTAGTGTGTTTTGTAGATGAGAAAGTCTTTACGGAACGAGGGATTTTGATTATCATAGTATAGTTAAATGCTATACATTATTGGAGGTATCCCATGTTTGAACATATTAAAGCAGAAGATCCTGAGGTATTTCAGGCGATTACGCAGGAATTGGAGCGTCAGCGCAATAAGATTGAATTGATCGCTTCCGAGAACTTTGTTACCGAGGCTGTGCTGGAAGCTGCAGGTTCTCCGCTGACAAACAAGTATGCAGAGGGATACCCGGGAAAGAGATATTACGGCGGATGCGAGTATGTAGATATCGTTGAGTCTCTGGCTATTGAGCGTGCAAAGAAGCTCTTCGGTGCCGAGCATGTTAACGTACAGCCCCATTCCGGTGCCCAGGCTAACACAGCTGTTTATTTCGCTATCCTCGAGCCGGGCGATACGATCCTCGGCATGGATCTGTCTCACGGCGGTCACCTGACACACGGTATGAAGCTGAATGTTTCCGGCCGTACTTATCATTCTGAGTTCTATCAGGTAGATCCGGAGACCCAGACCCTGAACTATGACAAGATCATGGAGCAGGCAAAGGAAGTAAAGCCGAAGGTAATCGTAGCCGGTGCTTCCGCTTATCCGAGAATCATCGACTTTAAGAAGTTCCGTGAGATCGCTGACGCTGTCGGCGCTTATCTCTTCGTTGATATGGCCCATATCGCCGGTCTGGTAGCTGCCGGTCTTCACCCGAACCCGGTACCGTATGCCGATTTCGTAACCACCACCACCCACAAGACTCTCAGAGGTCCTCGTGGCGGTATCATCATGTGCAAGGAAGAATACGCTAAGAAGATCGATTCTGCCGTATTCCCGGGCCAGCAGGGCGGACCTCTGATGCACATCATCGCAGCCAAGGCGGTTGCATTTAAGGAAGCTCTTTCTGATGAGTTCCGTGCTTATCAGGGTCAGATCATAAAGAATGCCGCTGCTCTGGCTGACGGCCTGATGAAGAGAGGTGTTCACCTCGTATCCGGTGGTACTGAGAATCACCTGATGCTGATCGACCTTCGTGGAACCGGCGTTACCGGTAAAGAACTGCAGCTCCGTCTGGATGATGTAAACATCACAGCGAATAAGAACACTATCCCGTTCGATCCGGAGAAGCCTTTCGTTACTTCCGGCGTACGTGTTGGTACAGCCGCTGTTTCCGCCCGTGGTATGAAGGAAGCAGATATGGATGTTATCGCTGACTGCATCGCCAAGGCGATCTTCTCTTTCGATGAGAGCAAAGAAGAGATCAAGGCGGCTGTTGCCGGCCTGACCTCCAAGTATCCGCTGTATCCGGATATGAAGTACTAAGATCGAGATACGGTCATGAGCGCGAATGCACAACAAGCCGGAAGAGAACCTTTAGCGTTTCGCATGGCGCCGCGTTCGCTCTCTGAATATATCGGCCAGGAGCACATCCTGGGAAAAGGAAAGATGTTAAGAAGGATGATAGAGGCAGACCGTCTGTCCTCTATCATCCTTTTTGGTCCTCCCGGAACCGGAAAGACGGCTCTTGCCAGATTGATCGCCCACACTACTTCGGCCAAATTCGAACGGATCAATGCCGTAACCGCCGGAGTCGGAGACATAAAGCGGATCGTGGAAGATGCCAAGAATCCGATCATGACACCCAACGGACGTGTCGTACTCTTTGTTGACGAGATCCATCGTTTCAATAAACTACAGCAGGATGCTCTTTTGCCGCATGTAGAAGATGGAACTGTCATCCTTATTGGCGCAACGACGGAAAACCCCTTCTTTGAAGTCAATAAAGCTCTGATCTCCCGTTCCACGGTTTTATCTCTTAAGCCTCTTACAGAAGAGAATATTATTGCGATCTTAAAGCAGGCGCTGAACGATAAAGAGAGGGGACTGGGAAACGAATCCATAAATATCTCCGACAGAACACTTTCTTATATCGCTGATCTTTGTAATGGAGATGCCCGTATTGCGCTTCGTTCTTTGGAACTCGCCTATATCACCACTCCACCGGATGAGAAGGGGACCATCACCATCGATGAGGATATCATGCAGGATTGCATGCAGAAGCGTTCCCTTGCCTTTGATACAGATGGAGAGAGCCACTATGACAATATCTCCGCCATGATCAAGTCCATGCGGGGAAGCAATCCGGATGCCGCACTTTTTTACCTGGCCAGAGCTCTGCATTCCGGTGAAGATATCGAGTTTTTAGCCCGCCGCATCCTGATCTGTTCTTCCGAAGATGTAGGTATGGCGAATCCAAATGCACTGTTAGTGGCCAATGCCGCGTATCAGGGGATCATGGCGGTAGGTATGCCGGAAGCACGGATCCTTCTTGCCGAAGCTGTGGTCAC
>CADCLV010000017.1 GCA_902802325.1 Oscillospiraceae bacterium
TTTTCTCCTAAATCAATATTCGTAAGATCGGTTTGTAACCTTCAGACCTGCAACATAGTCGCATCCTTTTTCTTTCACATTATTCGGATCCATCGGGTAGTGGATGTTATACGAAACACTTTTTTCTCCAAAGCGGTCCGCAAGGAATTCTTCGTCAACATGTCCTCCAACGATCTCGAGACACACCATTACGTGATCATCTCCGGGAACGATCTCCTTCTCCCAGAGATACTTACACTCAAGATTCATAAAGCATTCTTCTACCATCGGTGCATCTACCCAGGAAGCCTTCGCCACGGTAAGTCCGGATGCGGAGATCTCATCCGCTTCAAACTGATTATTCTGGATCGTTTTCATGCAGTCTTCGTACTTGTCCGAAGACATGAAATTGATGACCGCTTCCTTCTTCTCGTTCAGCGTCTGATGAAGGTGTCCGCCTTTTGTAACACTGGCAAGAACAGCGAAATATCCGTTACCGTGATCCGCGCTGGTAAACGTCGCCCACGACTGCATCGTCGCGTTCGGTTGACCGTTGGATTTGTAGGTCGTTACGAGAAACATCGGTGTCGGGATCCCCATAATGAATTCTTTCCAGTCAAATCCAAAATTCCTGGAAAACTCAGCATATGTTCCCTGAAGGGAAGATGGCATTTCTTTATAGTGCTGTTTCATTTTTATCTCCATTTTCTTTAAAGCGTTAAGAGCGCAATGCCTGAAAATAGTCTGTTTTCGTTCAGTATAGCATAGCCTCTTTCAGCAGGTTCCATGATATAATCTGAATCAATCTAGAAGACAACGGAGAAGGATCATGGACAGAAAGATCACCATTGCTCAGCCTAAAGATGCAGATATCGTATATGAGATCACTCAAGTCACGATCAACACGGTATATCCGAGATACTATCCGGTAGGTGCGGTCGAATTCTTCAGCCGGCATCATTCGATGGATAAGATCGTTTCCGATATTTCAAATGGAAACGTGTACCTTCTGAATGTTGACGGAAAGACCGTCGGCACGGTAACAGTCGCTGAGAATCACATCTGCAGGCTCTTCGTTCTTCCCGAATATCAGCATCAGGGCTTCGGAAAAGCACTGATGGACTTTGCTGAAGGGAAGATCTTTTCATCCTTCGATACGATCGAACTGGATGCGTCTTTCCCTGCCAAAAGAATCTATCTTAAGCGTGGATATACCGAGATCGAATATAACGTGATCGATGCCGCAAACGGCGATCACTTATGTTATGACGTTATGAGAAAGATCCGCTGATCCCGAGGTTCTCTCTGGCTTCCATATTGTTTCCGAGGACCATCGCTGCCTTCTCACAAGAAGCGACTTCGCTGCAGTCCGCACATGTCTCGTACTTCTTTTCCGAAGAACAGATCTTAATCGGACACATGGATTCACAGAAAGGAAATTTCACGCCAGGAACACGGCATCCGGTGCAGTTGATCATCTCCGGTGTGATCTCGACTTCGTTCATGACAGACCACTCTTTCGCCACTTTCTGACGAAGCTCATCATCATTATTCATCGTCGCGATACGTGCTTCACACTTCTCGCAGTCCAAGCCGCAATATGCAATAAATTCGTTCATATAGACTCCTTCCTTGTTATGGATTTGCCGGCCTCTATATTGTAGCACGTTCAAGTGTTTTTCCCTTTACCCTTCATATATTTTTCAAAGGGATGGATTACTCCAAGTCGCAGAGAAGCCCCGCGTATGGGAACTTGTAAAGAAGGGCTTTGTTGCCGTAGAACTCTACTTCTTTCCCTTCGGCTTTGCCTTCTTTGATTTCGTTTGCCCCCTCGATAAGCTTACCGATCAGGTCAGGAGAGACCGGGAAGGACCCGTGCATCGGATAGATCTCATCGAACTGTCCTTCCAGTTCAGAAAGGTGATTGAGGCTTTCGATATAAAGGTCCAGATTCCGCATGGGGCCGAACATGAATATGTTACTGTCGGAGACCGTGTCGCCGCTGATAAGGACGCGGTTTTCCGCCTTATTATGTGCGTAACATCGTTACAAACGCCTCTTTTTCAGGACCTGATGATCCCGTCAAGAATTTTCCGGACATCTGCTTCCAGATAAGGATTCATGCGGGAAATATACCCTTCCTGCTTCAGAAGTTCCGTCAGATCATAGCCGATCCTTCAGATTCAGCCGGTTCGGATTATATTTTGTGTCCTCCCAGGCTTCCAGATTGCATTTCTCATCTGCCAGTTCCTGGATGCGGGAAGTAAACTCGCCCTTTTCATCAATATCCTGAAGCGCACGGAACATCCACTTATAGTAAGGCGGATAGACTTTCTTCAGAAGGAAGAAAAGTTCCATCGCCGCTTCCATTCCCCTGAGCCTGCAGATCTGCGCGGAAACGGTATCTTTTCTCGTCATGCACCGGGCATAGTTGATCTGAAGGGAAGCAGAGTATTCGTGCATCTTTTCCGCGATACGGATCCGGTGGATATTTTCCGGATAATATCCGAGAAGAAGATTTCTGAAACTGGTAAATGCACCCAGGTCGTCGCGGAAAACTTCGCCGTTCACCGCAGTCGCCAGACACGCATGATCCAGCATCATCCACTGGTTTGTGCTCATCGCGCATTCCCTGGTATTGCAGTCGATCCGAAGGATATTCGAGAAAAAATCGTGGATGGTCATGACACCTCTTCTTTTCCGGAGATTCTCCGTAAGATAAGACCTCTCTTTTTCATCCACGATGGCATCATAGGCCTCCTGAAGTGCTTTTCCAAAAAGAGCCATATCTTCATCGGTAAGCCACAGGCAGACACCTGTTCCGAAGTCGTGATCCCGCGAAATATCGTCATCGAAGGCGAAGCAGTCCGATCCTTCTCCGGAAAGGCCCACCGCGATCCGGCTTTCATATTCTCCGAATTTTTCTTTTATCATCGGAGCTACTTTTTCTTCATAAAACAGTCGGCTGTTCTCAATCATAATCTTTTTCCTACTCTCTCTATTCCCCGTCGGGTCTGGATTTTCCTTTTATCGGAGGATCTCATCGATCGTCGAAACGGTACTGAATGTGCCCTTATTTTCGGCGATGATCTCTCTCATTTTCTGAAGTTCAAAGTAGTTTACATAGCAGATCAATGTCTTATTTTCTCCTGCGATGGCACCGTAGGAGTCCATGATGGTGCATGTTTTATTCAGTTTCTGCTTGATCGCCTCCACCAGTTTATCCGGTTCTTTGGTAATAATGGTGACCTGCTTGATGGCTTCAAAGTGATCGGTAAAGTGGTCGATCACCGCCGTCGCCACAAAGTAGACCAGAAGGCTCAAAAGCGCGGCATTTCTGTTGATAAGAATAAACGCCGCCATATAGACGCAGGCATTAAAGCCGATCAGGATCCAGGACATACTGAAGTTCTTTCCGGTCTTATCGGAAAGTTTTTTGATCACGATATTGGCAAAGATCTCCGACCCGTCGATACACCCGCCGTGCCGTAATATCAGGGAAAGACCCAGTCCCAGGATCGCTCCGCCGAAAGCCACCGCCAGAAAATGCTCGGTATTCAGTTCAAAAGGGATCTCTTCAAACACATCCAGTCCGATGGTATAGACCAGCGAACCTGCCAGTGCTTTGAGGCTGAAGCGCCAGCCAAGAAGCAGCACGCCTCCCAGCATGAAAGGAAGGAACACCAGAAACACGCAGGGAGAAAGCGGGAATCCGGTCATCTTACTGATGATGATGGCCACACCTGCCGTTCCGTAATCGATGGCATCATTCGGAAGCAGAATGCAGGCAACGGAAAACGCGGCCATCAGCGCGCCGACCATGATCATCAGATACGAGAAAAACTCTTTGAATCCTTTTTTCATAAGATGCCTGAAATGCTCCTTACCGTGGATGTAATTCCTAAGAAGCATTATACCATTCCGGAAGAAGTCTTCGGGGGCAAGTGCTTTTTCCGCAGAAAAAGGGAGATCCGCTTCCTATTTCCGCCTTTCGCAATTTGTTTTGACATTGCCTGTAGTTATGTGACAGTTCCCTTATTTTCAGGCCTTTTGGGTGACGGTTCCCTTATCCGGGCGATGATTTCTCCGTGGTACCATGACTTTGTCGAAGGCAGGAAACAGCCTTCGGAACGAATTGCAAGGAGGTATACTTATGAAACAGTTCGGTTATAAAAATTGGATCGTCGCAGCAATCGCATTTTCTTGTCTGTGCTCCGGGTGCAGCAAGCCGATCGAAACCGGCGATGCCAAAAAACAGATCAAATCGGATCTTGATAACACATCCATATGGATCGACGAAAATGACGTGTCAGATACTTCCCTCAACAAGTCTTCCGAGAATCAAGACGCAGCTTTGGAAATTGATGTCGAGGACATCCTCGCCTCATCCGAATCCGAAAAAGAAAAAGAAGAAAGCCAAGACCCTTCGAACAGTCCGGTCACATCGCCCATCAGCCTTGGCACCGCCAACATCTCGAACGGCGGATTTGCCACAGGAGACAGCCAGTATTCGTATTACGTGGTGCATCCGGATAAGTCTACGCTTTCCATCAGAAAGGAACACCGCCCCACCGGGCAGACGGAGATGATCTATACTTCTCCGGAAAGCGCAAATCCGCTTTTGGATTGTCTGAATCTTGCGGGAAATGCACTGTTTTTCAGACAGCGGGTCCCGAATTCCGATGAGTACACCATCGAGAAGATCACCGTGTCCGGCGAAGATCAGAAGACGGTCTTACAGGGACATATCTCTAACGTGACCGCATACGGCAATTACCTGTTCTACAGTAAGGACGGCGATATTCTCAGAAGTGACCTGAACGGCGAAAATGAAATAGAGCTGTATGTTTCTGATGAGTCTTCCATGGATGCCAACCCCGCTTTCTGTATCGCAAATGACCGGATCTACTTTGCCGATCCGACGGATTTTGCCAAGGGCGGTATGTTCTTCGGCCGGCTGATCTCCATGGATCTGAACGGCGGAGCATTCTTTGATATGGGCACTCCGGTAACCGTCTGCAATAAAGAACTCTTCTTCTCCGATGGGGAATTCCTGTACTTCTACGGAAATACCGAAGAAGGCGGCGCCGCCTACTACAGATGCAATCTGGATGGTACCGGTCTGGAACTGGTGGGAAAGGCCTGTCCGTGTTCCCGAAATCATGTGGACGGAAATGACATTATCGCCGATACATATGAGCTATATAGACAGAACGGACCCGACGGATTTACCCTGATCTATTCTGGTTTCATGGACATGGGAAAAACTTGTATCGTCGGCGATGAGATCTACTTTATGGAGACAGATGCCACCAAATACGAATCCGGCACCGTCACCAAGCGGATCAATATGAACAGTCCGAAAGAGGACATCTTAGACTAACCTTCCTTCCGGATCCCTCACCTCCCGGAAAGAAGTATAAAGATCCCCGAATGCCTTGCTCCTCCACGGCTTTCGGGGGTTTTTCATTTACTTTCCATCTGAGAAAACGACTCTTTCCATCGATCGATATCCGACCTCGTAAGAAAAGTTATCCCGGTACGATGATTCGTTTCTTCTTCCCCTGAAACACAAAGAGCCATCTTGTGACGTGCATCCAGATCACATGTTTGAAAGAAGAAACGGGTATTCTGCTTCCCGTCAACAAAAAGACAGATCTGTTCCGGTTTCAAACGGAATGAAAAGGAATTCAGCGGAATACTCATTCCCATTCCTACATTTTTTGTATAACTCTCTTTCAACGTCCATAACGAATAGAACGCAGCCTGTCTTTCCGCCTCAGGAAGCATGTGAAGATAGGCTATCTCCTCTTTCGCAAAATACTCATCTGCAACAGAGATCTCGATTTCTTCCATCTTCTCCACGTCAATGCCCAGGCTCCGGTCACCAAGTGCACACACCACCCAATCTCCGGAATGAGATACGTTGAAAAAAATGTCTTTATGATCTTTCAGATACGGTTTTCCATATTCCGTATTCAAAATGCGCAAGTCCCGGATAGCATACTTTTCCCACAATGCATACCGGCAAACGATCTCGGCAAACAGACTTCTGATCTTATCCGCATCAAAGCGAAATCTGCTGATTTTGTCTCTCCGCTCCTTCGAAATGAATGCCAGAAGATCGGAAACCTCCTGAAATCCACTGATGCTATGAATATTGTACGCATATTGATATATCATATCCGTCCCGAAATGATCACCCTTCTTTATTTTCCTGCTTCTTCCGCAGGATTTTCATAAGCATCTCCCGGGAAACCTGACGGTTCACGCCTGCCTGATTCACAGCCGCTTCGTATCTCTTCTCCTGTCTGGGTAATACATAGGGTTCAATTTCAGGAATAACCGTCTTCCATACCTTGGCAGAATACTCCTCCTGATTCAGGTCCCTGTATTGCAAACATTTTTCTTTCATTCTGCCATCCAGCAGCCGGGTAATACCCTCAGCAATGTTTTCCGGATCCCACATCTTCGGAGAATACTTTTCAGCAATTCCCAGAGCACTCAGGCGATCCGCATTGTCGGGTCCATCTGTCAAATGCGGCATCAGGAGTTGCGGCAAAGCCGCGTCAACCGCTTCGTTAATTGTTCCCATACCACCGTGATGAATAATCAGATCCACTTTATTCATCAGCGAACGCAATGGGACGTGACGCACGCACAGTATCGTGTCCGGGACAGTTTCGGGAATATATTCATCATACGGCGTGACGGCAATAGCATAGATATCCGCCATCGAACATGCCTGGATCGCCTTCTGATAAAACTCTTTGCTGACCATCCGGCTGCTTCCTCCGGTCACAATGACGGTTTTTTTCTTCTTATTCTTTGCTTCCTCCAGAAAAGCACTGACCTCCGGATCAAACTGCACCATTTCCTTTGGCTGTTCCGCAGCTAAAAAACCGATGGGAACAGCGCATTCCGGCCAGGTTTCATCCGCCTGGGCGTACCACTTCGGCCAACCGCACAGAATCTTTCCGGGAGAATAGAGCCAGTCTTTCCAGTTGCTGATTGGTGTCAGTCCAAGTTCTGTCCTTGCCTGGTTGATTTCCTCACAGAAAATTTTTCCAAACAACTGGTCATGTAACTCCATATGCGAGAAATAATTCGGAGCAAGAATCATGGATGCATAAGGCAGATGATTCTTTTCTGCCGCAATAAGGCCGGAGATACTCGATCGGTGACGGGCAATGATAATGCTGTCCGGCGTGCAGATAGTCTCGATCAGTGCAACCTCGCGAAGGAGTCGTTCTTTTCCGTGATACAGTGTATGGAACCTAATATACTCCTCCTTTTTCCCGATCGGATCAGCAAGGAGTGCCAGGTCACGGTTCTGCTGTTCATACTCTTCCTTCGTATCAACAGCAATAAACTCCAGTCCTGCTTCTTTCGCTACATTCTCATACACACAGTGTGTCAGGATCGTGACCTTATGCCCTTCTTCTTTCAGCATTTTACCGAATCGGATAAAGGGATACACATCACCGCCCGTCCAATGAGTAACCAGTATAATATTCGACATCAGTCTTCTCCATTCATCAATGCTTCAATTTCCTCATCCGACAGACCGGAAAGAAGATTTTCCTCAACCAGTTTCGCCATTTCCTCGACTGTCATCGGGCGGGAGAAGATCTCTACGAGCGCAATTGTTGTTCCGAAAGCATTATTCATTTTCTTGACCAGACGGTTCGCCAGAAGCGAGTGACCGCCTAACTCAAGGAAGTCATCACATACACTGACCTGCTCCAGATTAAGAAGTCCCTTCCAGATATCTGCAACCATCTCTTCGATCTCATTTCTGGGGGCGACATATTCATGAGCATTATCCGCGCCTTCATCTTCCATGCTCATCAGTGCCTTACGATCCACCTTCAAATTGGCAGTCATCGGGTATTCATCCACAAAGCGGAAGATATTCGGTATCATGTAGTAGGGAAGCAGCTCCTCCACAAAAGCCTTCAAATCAGATACTGCCGGACGCTCCTCTGATTTCGTTTTGATAAAGGCCTTGATCTTTGCCTCAGCATTTTCTCCGGTAACGACTACCACAGCCTGCGCCACATCTTTATGCTTCGAAATAGCAGCTTCGATTTCACCCAGTTCAATACGGTATCCGTGCACCTTGACCTGGAAGTCACTTCTTCCCACATAAACGATATCAGTCTCATTCACACACTTGACAATATCGCCTGTCTTATAGATACGTCCGCGGCCGGGTTCAACCGGATCGGGAATAAAACGCTCATCTGTCAGTTCCTTATTCTCAAAGTATCCACGTGCCACACCTATACCACCGATATAGAGATCTCCCTCCATTCCGGTTTCCACCGGTTTCATATTCTGATCCAGCACGTAAATATCCGTCTGATCGATCGGTGCGCCAATCGGAATATAGGTGTCTTTCTTTGTAATCCGGTACATAGTCGAATAGATCGTTGTCTCTGTCGGTCCATACACATTCCACAATTGCTCACACCCAAGATCCAGTAAAGACTGCGCAAGGCTGATGCTCCAGGGTTCACCGCCGATGAGCATCTTCATGCCATCCAAATCCGGTATTTCGGCATCCAGTAACATATATGCTGTTGACGGCGTGAATCCGCAAAGATCGATTCTCTCATCTGCTATCAGTTTTGTCAGGAGTGCACCATCTTTTGCTGTTTCGTTATCGGCAACGATCAACGTACCTCCGTTGATAAGCGGGAGGAACATTTCAGAAATCGAAATATCAAAGGTGATCGTAACTACAGTAAGGCCTCTTTCCGAACCATTCAGATGCAGGTTATCGCTTACGCTCAACAGGTAGTTCACCATACCTTCATGCTCCACTTCGACGCCTTTCGGTTTTCCCGTAGAACCGGATGTAAAGATCACATATGCAAGCTGGTGGCCACCGCTTAACAGATTCTCGATGACATAGTTCTCACCATGCAGTATCTCTTCCCAGATGCTGTCGACACAAATCATTTTGGCAGATAATGCAAATGCATCCTCGTATTTCTTTTCCGTAAGGACCGTGCCGATATGTGACTTTTCAATGATGTACTTGTTCCGCTCGCTCGGATGAGCCGGATCCAACGGCACATATGCACCACCGGCCTTAATCACAGCCAGAAGAGAAATGATCATCTTTTCGGAACGGTCCATATAGATTCCGACAAGCGATTCTTTCTGCACACCGGCATCCTGAAGGATTCTTGCTAACCGTGATACGGCGCCGCAAACCTCTTCGTATGTCATTGAAGTTGAATGGAATTTTAAAGCTTCTTTCTGCGGCTGTTCTTTCGCCCGCTGCTCCAAAAGTCCAATCAGTGTTACTCCTTTTGTATCTCTCTGTTTACCATGAAAAATGCTCATTTCTATTTTCCTCCCGTTTGTTTTTATGTTGGTTTTTCACGATCTTCTGTATTTTTATGTAATGGAAAAGGCCTTCTGTATCCTTCTGTAGAATTCCTCATCAGAAACCCCGTGCATATGGAATCCCATACCCACGTAGACCTTATCACCATCAAGACAGCATTCGATGCCTTCCTGCGCACTCTGACTGCCTAAATTGTATATCTCGATCTGATTCATTTCTTCACTCATCATATCGATCGATTCTTTCAGGTTCACTACCGGTACATCATCACAAATACCTGAAGCATATTCATCTCCAAGGAAATGGTATTCCGCGCTCCCCTCTTTCAGCTTATCGATCGCCTCATCGTAGAAACAGATCTCCTGCCTCTTTTTGTCGTACACACAGGGAATGTAGTCGATGTAATATCCGATCGTATTCATTGAACGGTCATCCCGGCAGTGGTACAGCATAAAGAACGGTATCGAACTCAGGTCTTTCGTATCACTGATTTCACTGAACTTGGACATAAGCCATCTAACATCGTAAGTGACATTCTCGTCCTTCTTCAGCGTGACACTAAAGGACTTGTTTTCATATGTACCGGCAGATCTCGCTTTATAAAGCTCAATACTGGACAGGATCGTCCCGCTGTCTTCTTTGCTGTGTACAGACTTTTCTGCCGTATTCCGGCACTGTATGTAATCGCTGTACGTCAGATCATCCGGCTTTGTGTTCCCTGACTGGTTAAGGTATGTCTCCAGAAGATCTGCCGCCACATCACAGCTGCTTCGATCCCACAGTGCATGATTTGCCGCGATGTACACATCAAAGGAGCCGGTACCCGACTCGGTAATCAGGATCACAGGTAAAATATCTATTCCGGATCTAACCTCATGTGCAAAAAGACATGTCGCAACAGACTCTCTGCTGACTGCCTGAGATGCGGATAGATACGGAATTTTCCATTCACCAAATGAATACTCCGTGATTTTTTCCTGCTCATCGGAATAACAGGAACGCAGTGCACTTTGATCCCGAACCATATCAGTCAGTGCTTTCTGGATCTGCGAAACCGCAGCTCCCGAAATGTGGAAACATACACCGATGATCGAAGATTCATCTGTGGAAAGATGCAGATAATACTTCTGCATGTTGTTCGGCTTGTAACTGCTGACGATACTCTTTCCCTTCAGATTGTTCTTATATTCAGCTATGGCTTCAATTACGCCTTCGTTATGGACTTTTTTCCCTTCGATCACCGGCGGCTCAAACATGGAGATCTTAATTGCTGACTTGTCGGCATTCACAGAGGAAGATATCTCTTCTTCCGCATCCATTCCTAAAACATGAGCCAGTTGCGAAATCGTCCTGTACGTGTGCAGGTCTTTTGTCGAAACAGGAATGTTGAACAGTTTCAGTTTGGCAGAAACACGGATCGCTTTCAGTGAATTTCCGCCCAGTTCAAAGAAATCATCCTGTATGCCGACTTTCTCCACATCAAGAATCTCTTCAAATACAGAAGCCATCGTCCTTTCCGCCTCATTTCGCGGCGCGATGTACTCTTTTCCGGTACTTGCTTCAATTATCGGAAGGGCCCGCTTATCCAGCTTTCCGTTTCTGTTTACCGGTATCTTTTCAATCCGCATCATATACGAAGGGATCATGTAATCCGGAAGATTTTTTCCGAGTTCACTTCGGATCAGAGAAATATCCATTTCGTCCTGGCTGACGAAATACGCGTAAATTGCCTTATCACCGGACGATTCTTCTCTAACGATCACAGCACAATCCTTAATGCCTTCAATCTCTCTGAGGCGGCTATCGATCTCTCCCAGCTCAATTCGGAAGCCTCTCACTTTGACCTGTTCATCGATTCGTCCGAGATACTCCACATTGCCATCCGGAAGCCATCTTGCAAGGTCACCCGTGTGATACAGTCTTCCTGTTCCAAATGAATTGGGAGCAAATTTCTCCCCGGTCAGTTCCGGACGGTTCAAATAGCCTCTTGCCAATCCGTCTCCGGCAATACAAAGCTCGCCGGGAACACCGATTCCACACAGATGATCTTTATCCACGATATAGATCTGCGTATTGCTGATCGGTTTTCCGATAGGGATGCTGGCATATTCTCCCTCAATCTGGAAGCAGCTTGACCATACTGTAGTTTCGGAAGGACCGTATACGTTTTCGATCACGGCATCCGAGGCTGCCTTCAATCTGGAAACCACTTCCATACCTACAGCTTCGCCTCCAAGCATGATGTACCGCATTCCGGCAAACACTTTCGTTTCCGGATCCTGTGCAAAGAACCCTTTTATACGGCTCGGCGTAGTCTGCAGGATCTCGATCCCGTTTTCCACAACGAGCTTTTCAAATGCAGCAAGGTCACTTTGCTCTTCACTTGTGGCCACATATATAGTCATACCATTGCAAAGAGTTAATATTGCTTCTGTGACAAAGATATCAAACACAAGGTTCGTGACAGACACAAAGCGGCGAAGTCCGTTTTTGTATGCGTATGTCATCGTACTCTTATCTGATACAAAAGAGTAGTTCACAACATTTTGATTCTTGATCATGACACCTTTCGGTTTTCCGGTTGTGCCCGATGTATAAATACAATAGAGCAGATCCTCCGGGCATGTCACATGTTCCGGATTGGAAGAGGTGCCGGAATACAGTTCCGGATCAGCCAGATCGATTCTAATGATATCTGTATCCAGGCTTGTCTTGTACGTCAGCACAGCCTTAGGAGAAGCATCTTCCAGCATATACTCGATTCGGTCCTTCGGATACGCAGGATCCATGGGAAGATACGCTCCTCCTGCTTTCATAACTCCGTAGATGGCAATAATCATTTCCAGGCTTCTTTCCGTAAAAACGGCAACAAAGTCATTCGGTTTCACGCCCAGTTTTCTCAAACGGTCAGCGAGCTGGTTGGCTTTTTCATTGAGCTCGGCATACGTGAGGCTCTGTCCATCGTATACAACAGCGGTTTCATCAGGTGTATTTGCGACTGCCTCTTCAAACATCTCCACCACGGTCTTTTCCTTCGGATACTCTATGGCGGTACTGTTGAATTCTGAAAGAATCCGGGCTTTTTCCTCCTCACAGATCACCTGTACCTGATCGATCCGCAAAGAAGGAGTCTCCGTCAGTTCTTCCAGTACAGCGATATAGTGCTTGAGAAGATTCTCCGCGCTTTCTTCTCTGAACAAGGCTGTACAGTATTCCAGTCCAATATCAAAATCGTCTTCATGTCCGTTGATGTTGAACGTAATATCGAATTTGGCGACCGTATCCTCCGATTCGGCATATTCTGTTTCCGCGCCGTTCAACCGGATCTGTTCGGTCTCATTGTTTTGGAGAACGAGCATAACATCAAACAGCGGGTTTCTGGACATATCCCTTACAACATGAACTGATTCGACCAGTTCCTCAAATGGATACTCCTGATTCTCGTAGGCTTTCAGACAGGTGTCCTTGATTTCGGAAAGAAATTCCAGGAATGTCTTTTTTCCCTCCGGTTTGCCACGCAAGGCCAGTGTATTGATAAACATACCCAGCATACCTTCCGTATCCTTGTGGGTACGGCCACTGATCGGTGTACCAATCACAATATCCTCCTGACGACTATACTTTCCCAGAAGGATCATCGCGGCAGAAAGCAGTACCATAAATTCCGTCGTGCCGGTCTTGGCGGCAAGATCACGAATCTTTCTTCCCAAAACCTCGCCGGTACTGTTATATACCATAGAACCACGAAAACTCTGTTCCTGCGGTCTGACGAAATCCAGAGGCATATCCAATACCGGGATCTCATCATCAAACTGATGTTTCCAATATGCCGCCTGTCCGCTAAGATCACGATTACGCATCCATTCACTGTAGTCTTTGAACTGATGGGTCAGCGCAGGGAGTTTCTCGCCATTATACAGTGCATTCAACTCCCGGATAAAAGTACCCACACTCATGCCGTCACCTACAATGTGATGCATATCAATGTTCAACAGATAGTATCCGCTCCGCTCGATGAGCTGAACCCGGACAAGCGGGAGTTCACTCAAATCAAATGGACGGACAAAATCGGAAATCAGCTTAGCTTCATCTGTTTGCGTATCCTGGATATACTCAAAATCCGCATCTGCATGATTCAGGATTTTCTGCACCGGTTCCCCGTCCACCATGAGGAATTGTGTCCTCAATATCTCATGCCGGTCGATCAGATCCTGCAATGCGCTTCTGAATGCATCCGGATTCACCTCACCATGAAGTATCAGATGCTCCGGCATGTTATACAAAATGTCATCCGGATTCATCTGGCAGACGAGATATGTTCTTTTCTGGGCGGAAGACATCGGATAGTATTCCTTCTCTTCTGCATGCGGAATCGATACAAACTCTTCTTCCTTTTTTCCGTTTACGATTTCAGCCAGTTTTTCCGGAGTCGGACTGCTGAAAACAGATTTTAACGGAATCCTCTTTCCGGTTTCCGCCTCTATACGGTTTACCAGTCTGGTTGCACGCAAAGAATGGCCGCTAAGAGCAAAGAAACTGTCCTTAACGCTGACTTTCTCTACATTCAGGATCTCACTGAAGATGCGGCAGATAATTTCTTCTGTTTCATTACTCGGTGCCACATATTCGCCGCCGGTTTTTGCCTCGATATCCGGCAATGCACGCTTATCGACTTTTCCGTTTCTGGTCATCGGTATTTTTTCGATCTGCGTCATATAGGACGGCAGCATATAATCCGGAAGCGATTTTGCAAGTTCATCCCGGATCATCGGAATGCGGACAGCCTCATCACTGACAACATAAGCATAGATCGCCTTTTCTCCGTTGCTGTCATTTCTTGCAATTACCGCACAATCTTTTATTTTATCGATTTCCCGGATACGGCTCTCGATTTCACCCAGTTCAATTCGGAAACCACGGATCTTCACCTGTTCATCGATTCGGCCAAGATATTCGATATTTCCGTCCGGCAGCCATCTGGCAAGATCACCTGTCCGGTACATTCTTCCTTCACTAAATGGATTCTTTACGAATTTCTCCGCTGTCAGATCCGGTCTGTGCAAGTATCCTCTTGTGATTCCTGCGCCGCCTGCACAGAGCTCACCCGGCACACCGACTCCACACAGTGTATCACCCTGCAGAATGTATACCTGCACGTTGTGGATCGGTTTGCCTATCGTGATTCTTTCAGGTTTTTCCCCCTTCTTACATATCCAGTTACTGATACATACCGTTGCCTCAGTCGGGCCATAAGAATTAATATATCCGCTGTTCGCCAGAACCGCTTCCACAACAGACATCGGTGCTGCTGACCCGGCAGTCAGGACATATTTATCCAGTACAAATCGTCCCTGTTCATAATATTGCGGCGGGAAATAAGATACGTTGATTCCTTTCTCGATAACGTATTTTTTCATGGCATCCAAATCACGAATCGTCTCATCTGTCGGTATATACAGAGAAGCGCCGTTCATAATCGCGGTCAGCATTTCCCAAACCGATCCATCAAAGATGTAATTCGAAAAAAGCATCGCATGGTCTTCTTCTGTGATACCCAGTTCTTTTCTCATATAGCAGGCAAGATTGCAGACATTCTTGTGCTCGATCAGCACGCCTTTGGGCTTACCTGTGGTTCCGGAAGTAAAAATACAATACACAAGATCATCCGGGGTATTTGTATGTTCCGGATTTTCTACCGGGCACGCAAAACTCTTTTTTTCAGCCAGATCGATCACCGGAATATCTGTACGGATCTTCGTATTGTAGGTCAGCACAGCCTTCGGCGCCGCGTCTTCCAGCATATATGCGATTCTGTCTTCCGGATATGTCGGATCCATCGGAACATAGGCTCCGCCTGCTTTGATGATGCCAAAGATACCTATGATCATTTCCAGACTTCTCTCGGTGAGCATGGAAACAAACTCACCAGGTTTGACACCATACTGTTCCCGGAGAGAATGAGCAAGCTGATTCGCTTTTTCGTTTAATTCGCGATAGGTCAGTGTTTCCCCTTCAAAGAAAACGGCAATATTCTCTGGTGTCTTATTTACCTGCTCTTCAAAGAGGTCTACCAGTGTCTTTTCAGCCGGATATGCGACAGAAGTATTATTAAAGTCAATGAGAACTTGTTTCTCCTCTTCCTTTCCGATCATGGAAATATCTTTGATCAGAGAGGATGGGGTTTCCGTCAGATTCATAAGAATGTGAATATAATGATCCAGGATCTTTTCTGCGCTCTCTTTCTTGAACAGCGCTGTACAGTATTCCAGACCAATGCCGAAATCACCGTCATCTTCATAGATGTCAAAGGACAGATCGATCTTTGAAATGGTGTCGGTAGTATCCGCAACCTGCACTTCCGTATTGCCCAGACGGATCACTTCATCCTCGTTATTCTGCAGGACAAGTATCACATCAAATATCGGGTTTCTGGACAGATCCCGCTGAACATCTACAGCTTCAACCAGTTCTTCAAATGGGAACTCCTGATTCTCGTAGGCCTTCAGGCAAGTCTCCTTTACTTCCTGAAGGAAGTCCGTAAACTGTTTTTTCCCTTCAGGTTTTCCCCTCATTGCCAACGTGTTGACAAACATACCCAGCATGCCTTCGGTATCCTTATGGGTACGCCCGCTGATCGGCGAACCGATCACTACGTCCTCTTGCCGGCTGTACTTTCCGAGAAGAATCATGGCTGCAGATAAAAGCACCATAAACTCGGTCGATTTCGTCTCAGCCGCCAGTTTCTTGATCTTTTCTCCCAAAGCTTTCCCGGTATGCACCATAGCCATGGCACCATTGTGGCTCTGCTCCTGTGGTCTCGGGAAATCAAGAGGCATGTTCAATACCGGGATCTCATCCTCAAACTGACTTTTCCAGTACTTTGCCTGATCACTGAGATCACGGGAACGCATCCATTCACTGTAGTCTTTGAACTGGTGTGTAAGCGGAGGCAATGTTTCTCCGTTGTACAGTGCATTCAGTTCCTTTGTAAAGGTGACTGCACTCATTCCGTCACCAACAATATGGTGCATATCCAGATTGAGAAGATAGTGATCCCCTCTGTTTATAAGCTGGACCCGGATCAGCGGCAGCATGCTCAGATCAAAAGGCTTCACAAATCGTGCGGTTAGATCTGCCTCTTTGGATGTTTTATCTTCGAAATATTCAAAATCCGCCTCAACATGATCCAGGATCTTCTGCACCGGTTCTCCGTCCATCATGAGGAACTGCGTACGGAGTATTTCATGTCTGTCTATCAGCTGCTGCAGTGCTTTTTTCAATGCTTCCGGATCAACTTCACCTTTCAGGCGATAAGACTCCGGCATGTTGTACAGAATTCCCTCCGGGTTCATCTGACAGATGAGGAATGTTCTTTTCTGGGCAGAAGACATCGGATAGTAATCCTTCTTTTCCGCAGCCGGAATGGATTCAAATTCAGCGGCCTCTTCGCCGTTAACATATTCAGACAGCATTTCCGGTGTCGGACTGCTGAAGATCGTTTTCAACGGTATTCTCTTCCCTAATTCAGACTCGATCCGATTGACCAGTCTGGTAGCACGAAGAGAGTGTCCGCCAAGAGCAAAGAAACTATCCTTGACGCTAACTCTTTTTACATTCAGTATTTCGCTGAATATAGCACAAATGATTTCTTCAGTACTATTTCTCGGAGCAACATACTCATCCCCGGTCCGGGCTTCAATATCCGGAAGAGACCGCTTATCCAGTTTTCCGTTTCTGGTTACCGGAATACTCTCAATCTGCATCATATACGCAGGGATCATGTAATCCGGAAGATTTTTGCCCAGCTCATTTCTTACCTTGGAAAGAGACAATTCCTCATCGCTGACAAGGTAGGCGTAGATTGCCTTTTCTCCGGATCGATCAGATCTTGCAATGACCGCGCAGTTTTTCACATTCCGGATCTGGAGAAGTCTGCTTTCCACCTCTCCCAATTCCACCCGGAATCCACGGATCTTCACCTGTTCATCGATTCTTCCGAGATACTCCACATTGCCATCCGGAAGCCATCTTGCCAGGTCACCGGTATGGTACATCCGGCCATCTCCAAATGGATTTTTAACAAACTTCTCATTCGTCAGTTCCGGCCGGTTCAGATATCCCCTGGAAACACCGGCACCGGCAATACAAAGCTCACCGGGAACACCGATTCCGCACAACACATCTCCATTCAGGATCATTACCTGACTGTTCGCGATCGGTTTTCCAATCGGAATGGTTTCATTCTCATCAGAATAATCCACCTTATAGTATGTCGCACATACTGTCGTCTCTGTCGGACCATATGTGTTGTATATGCTTATATCCGTATCCAGGAGATCCTTGAAATATTCCTTCTTCAGCACATCTCCGCCGCTGATGAGTATTCTCATCTGCGTTTCCTTCAGATAATCCATTTCCTTTATCAGAAGCGGTGAACAGCTTATGATGTTGATTCTCTCATTTATGATCGTTGTTTTCAGTTTCACCGGATCCAGCAAATGATCTTTGTTTACAATGACCATCTTTCCGCCGCAGATCAATACCGGATACAGTTCCTCTACAGAGGTATCAAAGCCGATATACGCCTGCTGCAGGATAACAGACTGTTCCGTTATCCCGTAATACCGGACAAACTGGCGGACATATGCTGCCAGATTCCGCTGCTCAATCAGTACGCCTTTGGATTCTCCTGTCGTACCTGATGTGTAGATACAATACGCCAGATCCTTCCCTGTATTCACATGTGGCAGATTCTCCGTGTCACCGGTATATATCCGGCTATCAGAAAGGTCGATCACGGATATATCCGTGTTTAATGATGCCTGGTATGTCAGCACCGCCTTAGGCGTGGAATCTTTCAGAATATACGCGATTCTATCCTCCGGATATGACGGATCAATCGGAAGATACGCAGCGCCGGATTTAAGAATGCCGTAGATGCCGATAATCATTTCCAGGCCTCTTTCGGCCACAATTGCCACCATATCATCCGGCTTCACGTCTAAATCTCTCAATTTCCGGGCCAATTGGTTCGCACGGGCATTCAGTTCCGCATAGGTCAGTGATGTATCTTCATACACAAGCGCAATGTTTTCAGGCGTTTTTTCGACCTGACGCTCGAACAGATCTATAACGGTTGTTTCCTCTGATTGTGGAAGAACTGCATTGTTAAACTCCGTCAGGATCTTCTGTCTTTCTTCCTCGCCAACTACCTCGATGCTCTCGATCCTGGCTTCCGGATTTGCTGTCAGCTTATCCAGAATAAGCAGGTAATGAGCCAGGATCTTCTCAATGGTCTGCTTTTCATAGATAGTCCGGTTATACTCTACAAATCCACAAAGAGAAATATCATCATCATGAATCTGGAAGTTCACATCGGTCAGTACAACAAAGTCTCCCAGACCGAATGCTTCCACTTCACAACCTTCTAGAGAAAGCTCCATTCTCTTTCTGGGATTATAGTTAAATCCGACTTCGGAAAAAGGTGTCCGGCTCAGGTCACGGGGCGGATTTACAGCAGCCACCAGCGTTTCCAGCGGAACATCCTTCTTTCCGTATGCCTGATATGTTTTTTCCTTCGCCGCCTCCACAGCATCGTCAAAAGTCATCTGCGGATGGATTTCCGTCACGATGATCAGATTATTAATAAAGCAGCCCAGAAGGTTTTCAAGCTGTTCATTATCTCTGTCTGCGACAGTGATCTCAACGGCGATATTCTCATTCCGTGTGTAAAGGTTCAGCAGGCAATTCAACGCTGAAAACAGAACCACATTTACCGTAACGTGCCGGGATGCAGCATATTGTCTGATCTTCTCGTCAATGCTCTTCGGAACATCAAAGTAGATCATTCCTCCCTCACTGCTTCGCACAGCCGGGCGCATGTGATCCGTCGGGAACTCCGTCGGTTCGATTCCTTCCAGTTCTTCTTTCCAGTATTCGATTTGGGAACGGATTTCTTCTGAACCCATCTTTGATAAAACAAATTCAGCATAATCACCATAACTGACAGCAGGTTTTTCCAAGTCAGATTTCCGATTATGCAGTGCCGCAGTATATTCCTCCGACAATTCCTTACAAAAGAGGTTTTCTGAAGTTCCATCGTACACAATATGATGTCCTGAAAGAACAAAATACGCGATGTCCTCTTCAGTCTGATACAAGGCAAAACGGACCAGCGGACCTTTTTCTAAATCAATGGGTTCAGATACGAATCTTTTTCCTTCTTCAGCCACAAGATCGTCATTGTATCCTTTTCCGCGAAGATCAAAATATCTGAAGTCAAGTTTCCCTTCTGGAAGCACTTCCTGGAATACTTCTTCTCCTTCACGGCACAGGACTGTCCGCCAGATCTCATGTCGATGGATGATCTGCTCCAAGCTCTTTTTCATCGCTTCCAGATCTACATGTCCCTTGATTTTGCAGGCAAACGGAATGTTATATACAACACTGTCCGGATCGATCAGGCAGTCCATCCAAATGCCCCGCTGTACCATGGAAAGCGGGAATTTTGTTTTATGTGATGCTATGATCCGGTCTGAATCCTCCGGTTCACTTTTCTGTTTCTTTTTCGAAAGCATCTTCAAAAGAAGCTGTCTTTTTTCATCGTTATTCATCTGTCTTTCCTTTTCTCTTGTTCCTTTTTCCGAAGTCAGTTTACATGTTGTATCTGGCAAAGGCCTCCTGATAGGCAGCTGCATTGCCCAGATCGAAAGATTTCCCGTCCACCAGGAATCCAATCAGATCCTTTTCTTTAATTGCTTTTCGAAATGCTTCTGTAAGATCGATTTCGCCTTTTTCATTTGTGTGATTATTTCTCACCGCATCGCCCAGGTAACTAAAGATTTTCTCATTCAGAACATAGGCGCCAAATGCCGCACAGCAAACATTCTCTTCCTTCTTTCGGGAGAGCATCAAATACTCTTTTGCATAATCGGGTGTTGGTTTTTCAACTACTTCAGAACAGTTCAGAATACGTTCTTCCTTATCATCCCAGTGGCCGGAGAATACACCAAAAGAAGACACATTTTTCACGCCTACCGTCTGCAATGCCACGATGGATTTCCCGTATATATCATATGTGTCCACGATCTGCTTTAAGCACGGAGTAGAAGTGTTGCTCCGGTACAAAGTATCCCCCAGAAGGAGCAGTACCGGTTCCTTATTTGTAAAAGAAGCAGCCTGATATACAGCATGCCCGAATCCTTTCGGCTCGTACTGCTTTACAAAGGAGATCTTCTTCGTGATTCGAGTCATCTTATCTTCATATGCGCGCATTTTCTCCGGAAGCTTTTCATAATGCTTTCTCGACAATGGACGCAAAAGCAGCTGTCTGTACATTTCTTCGTCATCCGGATTAATGATCAGGCAGATCTCCTCTATCCCGATCGCATCCAGCTGCTCAAGTAATACCAGGAGGATCGGCTTGACCAAACCATCAAGATCTACGATCGGGCACATTTCCTTTTTCGTAAATCTCGTTTCGGGATATAACCGTGTTCCGAATCCGGCAACAGGTATAATCGCTTTGTTGATCGCTCTTTGCGGTTTCAATGTTAACGGATAGGCAGAAAGACCCAGCGAATGGCTCATGTAATCGATCAGATCGTCCTGGCATTTCTTGTCTTTTGCCAGAAACTGCACTGTTCCATCTCCCTGTGAACCGACGCCTTTTCCACCATAGGTAAGTTGTTTGATCGTAGTGTTATTGAGTACGGAATGGAGTACCGGTGCTTTTAATTCTTCCGGGCACATCGGCGCCACTTTCGCATCAAAGATCTCCTGTGCTTCTGTCATTAAGTGGCCCAAACCTTGTGCGTCACCGTTTTTAATCAGTTTTCTGGCCTCTGTCGTAATGCGGATATTGTCCTCGCCCAGTGCCTCATGGAGAGTTTTCTCCTTCTCATTTCGGGCAAATGGATATCCGCTGTTCAGATCGGCCAGGATCTTGATCGTATCTTTTTTTGCCATCAGATCGGCAAAAACGTAGTACAGTGGTTTTTTAACAGGAATCTGATCCACATGCATCTCGTTTCCATCAAAAGTCATCGAAACCGGGTGTGGTCCGAAGGCACAGGCCTGATCGACTCTTCCACATCGGGAAGGCGTTCTCTGTTCACCCCAGTACGCAATATTCATGATTCCACGGGTATTCAGATTCAGATTGTACAACTGATTAAATGCCTGTGCGACAAGCACACAAATTGCTGCCGAAGAAGACAATCCCTTCTTCACCGGCAGGTCTCTTTTTGTAATTTCAATAGAAACGCCGCCTACGTTATACCATTCGCACATATAGGATGCGACGCCGGCAACATAGCTGAAATATCCTCCCTGATGCGCAGTTTCACTGAGAGAGTCCAGATCCATCGGGCATTCAAAGGAGCCGTCTTTCAGTTCCTTGATCTTACTGGTTACTGAAAACATGTCTGATCTTTTTGCACGGGCATATATACCCTGCTGTGTACCTGTTACAATCGCACATCCAGGTGTGATTTCAGAATTAACTGTTCTACTTGTCCCTGCCCAGTCACTATGCTCACCAAACAGACACAGGCGTCCCGGCACAAACAAATCAATCGTTTCGTTATCCATACATCATTCCTCCTTTGAAACAATGGAAAGAAATAGAAGTGTATCGTTCTTATTTGATCAAATCATCGAAACGGGCAAACTTGATTCCCATATCCACAAAAGCCTTTATGATCGGTCCAAACATCTCATTTGTCTGCGGATGATCATGGATGACTATGAGATCTGCCGAACCGGGATAGTTAAGCCCCATCCATCTGTCCGGAAGATCCAGCTCCATCATTTCCAGCACATCATCTAATGTACGGACTCCATATGGCGGATTCTCCTGATATACACACCACTCCATGGCATCATATGTCCAAAGCCAGTCCACACGCCCGGATTTCCGGAATGCATCAAAATACGGGTAGGTGATTTCCTGAAATGACGGGAGCACATATCCGTTTTCTTTTAAAAAGGACTGTATGCTCTCGACCCGTTCTTTTTCCTCTTGCGAATAGTCCAGATCATAAAAACCACGGGTGACCCCTTCATTTCCATATGGAAAACGGAAAAACTTGGCCGGTCTCTTTACTCCCGCTTCTTCATAGATCCGTTCTATCATCTGATCATTCAGCAGGATCTCTTCTTTTGCCTGTTCCAAAGTCAGCTCAGAGAAGTTCGGGTGGGAACATGCATGATTACCGATAATGTGGCCACTTTGAATGGTATAAAGAACATCATCTTTTCTGATATCCATAAATCGCTTCTCGCAAAACCAAACCGCCTGAATACCATACTGATTTAATATGTCCACTTTTTCACGGCGGGCCACAGAAGGGCCATCGTCAACTGTCAGGTACGCTTTTTTCATATATACCTCCATGTTCACTTATACTGATTTTCTTTGTATTTACTTGTTTTCTCTTTTTTTGAGACTCAATCGCAGCCGTGCTCTCTGCTCATCGGTGAGTTTCTGTATACGCTCACCGGGCGCTTTTTTCTCACTGGATTCCGAAGTATTTATTTGCTTTGCTTCCGTTCCCTGCTTCCTGTTAATGGAATACACGTAGTCATCATTACCTATCATCTGCTCAACACGATCAGCTGCTACCGAGATACCACGGTTTTCCGCCATCTTCTCAACACATATCCGGTATTTTTCCGAGCCGCGATTTGCCATAAGAGAACGGATCATGTCAGCGACTTTCTCCGGCTGCCAGTTTCCTGGAAGCAGATAGTCACCCACACCCTGTTCCTTGATCAGTGTTGCATTATACGGTCTGTCTCCATATCCTGGCAGAATCAGTTGCGGTATACCGATCGCCATTCCTCCCGTAACCGTTCCGATTCCGCCGTGATGAATCAGAACACTTAGTTTCGGCATGATTTCATCAAGTGGGATATATTTGTACCAAACCACATTCGAGGGCAGTTCTTTTGGAATAAACTCATCATACTTGCAAAGAACAACAGTCGGCTGGCCAATGATTCCACACGCCTCTATGCTGCTGGTATAGAAGCTGGCGTCGATCATGGTCGTAGTGCCTCCGGTAATCAGGATCGGATTCGGATTCTTCTCCAACCAATTTGCAAAGTCTTCCGGAATCTCTCTTTGATAAGCCGCTTTTCCCTGCTCAAGCGGAAAACCGACCGGATCAATTTTCGTCGGCCACTGATCATCCACATGATCAAACCAGTCCGGCCATAGGGCCAGCGTCATTTTTGCACTGCCTTCCCACTGCAGCCAAGAATCTATCGGATCCAGACCAACTGCCTTGCGAAGTTCATTTAAACGAGGAACATCATTCTTTCCTTCGAGATCTTCAAACAGCAGCATACTGGCTACTTCCGACGGATAACCGATCACAGTGGCCAAAGGAAGCTTTCTCTTCTCCGCCACCATATACGCAGCTACACTGGAACGGCTCTTGCAAAGAAGAACTGTATCCGGGCTTTGACAGCAGGAGTCGACGATTTTATATTCTTTCAGTCTTAACTGAATGTTTTCTGTACTTTGCCTGAACTCATTTGATGAATATGAAAAATTACTGCTTTGGAAAGCATGATCATCTTTATTCCGATACATCAGATCCACCAATGCATCGTACTCTTCCGGAGTATCCCACGGAACAAAGTCCAGCCCGGCCTTCTCAGCCATACCGGCAAAGTGACAGTGCGTAACCAGCGTTACGTGATGACCTCGTCTTTTCAGTTCTGTACCAATCCGGACATAGGGAATCACATCCCCATCCAGCCAATGGGTGACAACAACAACATTCGCCATACCAACTACCTGATCTATGGCTCCATTGCTTTTTGTCGGTTCTATGCACCCCCATTTTTTCTGCACAGCCCGCTTTAATTTCGCACTTTGCTCAGCAAACAAAACCCAACCCACTGGGCCGCCGCGCAAAAAGTGTCATTATATAGAAAAAGAGACTACAGCAAAAAAAGTCGACAAAAAAACTACTTTTTTACCAAAAAATCATTAATCCTTTCTTCGTTTTCCTTCCTGCCTAATTATATCACACCAGACGGTCTTTCAATTCTTTCAAAAGTGAAACATTGTGACATTTCCATCACTCCAATTCAAAAGCACCCGTGTACAGCTGGTAGTATTTTCCTTTTTCAGCCACGAGTGAAGTGTGGTCTCCCTGCTCGATAATACGGCCATTTTCCAGCACCATGATCATCTCACTGTTTTTTACGGTGGAAAGCCTATGTGCAATAACAAATACCGTGCGGTTCTCCATCAGAGCATCCATTCCACGCTGCACGATCGCTTCTGTACGTGTATCGATCGAACTGGTTGCTTCATCGAGGATCATGACAGGCGGATCAGCCACAGCGGCACGGGCGATCGAGATCAGCTGGCGCTGGCCTTGAGACAGTTCCGAACCGTTCGCCGTCAGCAAAGTATCATACCCTTGTGGAAGCTTACTGATGAAATCATGTGCATTGGCCAGTTTGGCAGCAGCGATACATTCTTCCTCCGTCGCCGAAAGATTTCCGTAGCGGATATTTTCCATGACAGTTCCCGTGAAAAGCTGAGTGTCCTGAAGTACCACGCCAAGCGAGCGGCGCAGGTCCGACTTTTTTATCTTATTAATGTTGATATCATCGTAGCGGATCTTTCCATCTGCTATGTCATAGAAACGGTTGATCAGATTTGTGATCGTCGTTTTTCCGGCACCGGTTGCACCGACGAAAGCAATCTTCTGCCCCGGCATGGCATGTAAAGTGATATCGTGAAGCACGGTCTTTTTTCCGTCATAACTAAAATCCACGTCTGTGAAACAAACTTCGCCACGCACAAGCGAGTACGTCATCGTTCCATCCCCATGCGGATGTTTCCAAGCCCAAACATAATCATCATTAGAGTTATGGACAAGCGGCGTCTCCTTCGAAACCTCTATCAGTTTTTCCCCATCTTTCCGGCAACGCACTAGCGTAACATATCCTTCATCCGGCTCGGATTCTTCATCTAGAAATCGAAAGATTCTTTCCGCTCCGGCCATCGCCATATTAATGGCATTCATCTGCCCTGACATCATTGATACAGGTTCTACGAAGGCTCGTGTCAGCTGCAGGAAGGACGCAATCACTCCGACAGTAATGACGCTCAAGTGACAACGAATCGCCAGAAATCCGCCGATGAACGCAACAAGTACATATAGAACTTTTCCTATACTGTCTGTCAACGGCATCATAATATTGGCAAAGGTGTTCGCCTTTGTGGAATTCAGACAGAGTTCATCATTCTTTTGGTCGAATCTCTGTATAGCACGCTTCTCGTATGTAAAAACTTTAATGACTTTCTGACCATTGGCCATTTCTTCAATATAGCCATTCACATTTCCAAGTGAATCCTGCTGTTTCATGAAGTACTTAGCGCTTTTTCCTCCAATCTTTCCGATTAAGAAAAACATCGCTGCCGTACCAATGATGACGGGGATCGTTAACTGCCAGCACAGGAAAAGCATACCAATCAGATTGGCAGCAAAAGAGATACAAGAAGAGAGTGTGGTAGGCACACCCTGGGAAATCATCTCTTTTAGTGCATCTACATCATTTGTGTAATGACTCATTACATCCCCGTGAGCATGAGTGTCAAAAAACGAAAGCGGAAAGGTCTGCATGTGGCGGAACATTTCATCACGTACATTCCGTAATACATTGTTAGCAATCACCATCATGATCTGTGCCGAAAAGAACTCCACCAGCACAGCAAACCCATACAACAGCCCGAGTTTTCCGATCCATGTTGCCAGTCCGGAGAAATCCACCGCGTTTATTCCTGATGTTTCCGCCGTTTTCAAAAACGGCATCACGTAGTCATCGAGCAAGTCTTTTATAAACACATTACTCAAAACAGCAACAATAGAGGCGAGAATTATACAAACGACGACCAGACACAGTAGAAATTTATATTTCCCGGTCAGATAAGAAAGCAAGCGCTTGATATTCTTCATAGAAAGCGGGCTCTCCTGCTCCAATGTTTTCTCATCGATGGAAGACATTATTCCTCGCCTCCCCTCTTCTGAGATTCATATACTTCCCGATATATATCATTGCCGGCCAATAGCTCCTGGTGGGTGCCAATACCACTGATCCTGCCTTTGTCGATCACTATGATTCGATCTGCATTCTCTACGGAAGATATACGCTGGGCAATGATCAGCTTTGTCATTCCCGGAACCAGTTCAGTAAAACCTTTCTGAATCTGAGCATCTGTTTTCGTATCTACCGCACTGGTCGAATCATCCAGAATGAGGATCTTCGGCTTTTTCAAAATGGCCCTGGCTATACATAGCCTCTGCTTTTGTCCGCCGGAAACATTGGTTCCATCCTGTTCAATATACGTATCATACCCCTCCGGAAATGATCGGATGAAAGAGTCCGCCTGAGCAATTTCACATGCCTGTCTCATCTCCTCGTCCGTTGCTTCCGCATTTCCCCAACAAAGATTCTCCCGGATCGTACCTGAGAAAAGAACATTTTTCTGAAGTACCATAGTTACATTGTCACGGATAACATTCAAATCATAATTTCGCACATCGACTCCGCCAACTTTGATCCTTCCGGATGTGACATCATAAAGTCGCGGGATCAGCTGTACCAGAGAAGATTTTCCGCTTCCGGTCCCGCCAATGATTCCCACTGTTTCTCCGGAACGGATATGCAGATCAATATCTATCAAGCAGCACTTCTCTTTGTCCTTAGAATAACTGAAAGATACATTCTCAAAATCAATAGAACCATCTTTCACTTCCTGGATCGGAGCCTCCGGATTGCGGATATCCGGTTCCTCTTCCAGTATTTCAGCAATACGAGCTGCCGACGCACGGGAAATGACAAGCATAACAATAATCATCGATACCATCATCAAACTCAGCAGTATCTGCATGGTGTAGGTGAACATAATCGTCAGCTGTCCGGTTGTCATCTTTTTATTTACGACCAGTTTTGCACCGATCCAGGAAATCAGAAGCATCGCTGTATAGATGCTGGACATCATAATCGGACCATTGAAATTCAGCGCTCTCTCAGCTTTTACAGAGTCGTTTCGGATACTGTTGGATACAGACGTGAATTTCTCGGTTTCATGTTCTTCCCGCACATATGATTTGACGATACGGATCCCTCGTACATTTTCCTGAACAACATTATTCATCCGGTCGATTTTAGTAAACATGCGGGTAAAAACCGGCTGAGCATAACGAAAAATAAGATACAAGCCAATCAGCATCAGTGGTGCAATACCCAGGAATATCAGTGCCAGTCTGGTATTGATCGTAAAAATCGCCGTCATGGCAAATATCAGCATGATCGGCGCTTTTACCGCAATCAGAATAATCGTCTGATACGCATTTTGTACATTCATCACATCTGTCGTCAGTCTTGTGATGATACTAGAAGTTTTGAACTTATCTATATTAGAAAACGAGAATTTCTGCAGCTGGCAAAACATATCGTGTCTAAGATTTCGGGCAAATCCGGAACTGGCCTTGGCAGCAAAACTTCCGGATAAAGCACCGAATGCCAGATATGCCAGCATACACACCAGAATCAGAGTCCCCATCCACCATACGTAGTCCATGTTGGATTTTTCAACACCTTCATCGATTCAGAGTCCCCATCCACCATACGTAGTCCATGTTGGATTTTTCAACACCTTCATCGATCAGTTTTCCCATAAGGAACGGCATAATTACCTCCATGGCAACCGCCAGGGAAACCAGAACCGGTGAGAGAATAGATGGTTTTTTATACTCTCTGACTGAAAGCAGGAGCCTCTTGATCATTTCTTCTTCTCACCTTCTTTCAAGTACTTACGAAGGTAAGAAACGAACTCGGTATGGTTATTAAATGCAAAGAAATGATTGCCTCTGAAAACTTGAAGAGAAAAATCCTGTTCAGTATACTTTTGCCATTCCTGCATGTCCTCCTGGGGAGTTTCTTCGTCCTCCTCACCGAAAAGTGCCAAAAGAGGTACGTGGATCTTCCTTTCTTCATAGGAACGCGTATACCGGGTAAACATCTGCACATCGGCATATAAGATATCGGCAATCATTTCCATCAGTTCTTCGCATTCAAGGATCTCCGGTTCAAACTGTCCTCGGGAAACGATAGTTTGTAAAAGTTCTTCTTTGGATAACTCTCGAAGATTGATGCCTTTATTGCGCATATGTGGCGGCCGGCTTGCGGCAACAATGACTGCTTTGGGAAGTATGTCTGTTATCTTTTCCAAAACAAAAGCAGTCTCCAGCGCAATCAAAGCACCCATGCTATGACCGTAAATTACATAATCAGAAGGGTTTTTCCGAAGAATCGTTTCAGAGATCTCCTCTGCCGCTGCTTCAATACTGGAATAATAGGGATCGCAGAAGCGGCTCGCGTGTCCGGGATACTCGATGGGACAAACTTCGATTTCCGGTTTCAATTCTGAAATCCAGTCTCGATATATACTTGCACTGCCTCCTGCATAAGGCAATGCAAACATCTGCATGCTCATATTTTATCTAAAGTATAAGGATCCCCACCTTATACTCCTTTCGCATTATTTCCCCACACCTATTGTATTCTATCACAAAAATATCCGGTAAAAGAAATCGTCGCATCTTCTTATTCGATACTCTTCAGCGACTCGGTCATGTCGATCCGGCGGATCTTGCCGCGCATCATGAAGTCCACGGCCATGGAAAAGAGGATGACCAGAAGGAGCGAGTAAACATAGCTCATGGGCAGGATCAGGACCTTGTAGGCCACGATATCCATCTTGATCTGGGAGATCACGAAGCGGTGCAGGGCGATGCCTGTCGGGATCCCTACGATAAAGCCCAGAAGGCAGAGGATAAAGTTCTCGCGGAACACATAGCTTCCGGTTTCGCCTTTTCGGAAACCCAGAACTTTGAGAGTCGCGATCTCCCGGGTCCTTTCGGCGATGTTGATGTTATTCAGGTTAAACAGCACGATAAAGGCCAGAAGAGCTGCACAGGTAATGACCAGTATCACGATATAATTCATCTTCTCCATGGTATTGGAGAAGTTCTTTCTTCCTTCTTCCATAATGTTCCAGGACTGGATATGCTCCTCCGATCCGATGGCGGAACCGAACTCGTAGGAAGTTCCTTCCGGCACGCGGACCAGTGCGCTGTTCGGTACATATTCTTCGGCAAAAGCACTTTCGTAGGTGCTTTTGTCCATGATGGCGTAGTGGAATGTGTAATTCTCGAAAATGTAGCCGATGGGGCAGGTTATGGTCTTTCCCTCTTCTCCGTATTCCAGAGTGATGGTATCGCCCACTTCAAGGCCGTTGCTTTCGGCAAGCTTAATGCTGATTCCGATTTTTCCCGATTCAGGAAGCGCATATTCTTCTTTTCCGTTATGGGGACGCACATACTGAATGAATGCCGGATCGTCTGCCACGAACAAAGACACATCCCGGATGGCGCTTTTACTTGTGTGCTTCAGCTGCTCGGTACGGATCAGGATGGATTCGGCCTTTATACCGGTCTTCTCTTCAGCCTTTTGAAGAAGATCCCTCATCTCCTCTTTTGTTGCTTTTCCATCGAAATTCACTGCCACATCGTAGGTCATGATCTCATCGTACTGGAAGTTGATGAGATTATTGATGGAGTCCTTCAGCCCGAATCCGGTGATCAGAAGCGCCGTGCATCCCGCAATGCCGATGATCATCATCCACATTCTCTTTTTGAAGCGGAAAACATTCCGGGCCGATACCTTGTGGAGGAAGGACAGTCTCTTCCAAAGAGGCGTAATGTACTCGAGAAAGATGCGTTTTCCCGAGGGCGGGGCTTTCGGCCGGACCAGTTCTGCCGGAGTATCGGTAAACTCCGAAAAACACGTCACGATGGTCACGCCGACGGAGCAGAGAAGGGACACGAGAAGGGAGATCAGAAACAGCGGGATCTCCACTGTAAACGTGATGGGCGCAAACCCGTACATCACGTCATAGACCTTCCAGATCACGAAGGGGAATATCTTCGTTCCGGCGGCAAACCCGCCTACGGCGCCGATAAGAGAGGCCGATCCGGAGTAGATGATATACTTGAGCATGATGGAAAACTTCGAATACCCCACGGCCCGCATGGTGCCGATCACCGACCGTTCATCGCTGACCATGCGCTGCATGGTGGTAGAGCAGACGAGGGCGGCCAGCGCAAAGAAAAAGATCGGAAATACCGAGGCGATGCCGTCTACGATCTTGGCATCATTTTCGAAACTGACATAGCCCACATTGGTGTCGCGCTTCAGGATAAAGAATTCCGCTGACGCCGGAAATCCCATGGATTCCGGATCTACAGGAAATGCACTTTCGTCGCCGGTGATCCCGTATTGGGAAAGGACCTCTTTCTTGAGCCGTTCATAGCGGGCATCCACCACCTCTTTCACGCAGGGCGAAAGTGCTTTTTCCTGAAGTTTTACATCCTCTTCGTATTCTTCGGTAAATGCATCTTTGTCGGTGCGGATCCGTACATAGGTTTCAGAATATGAAGTGAAATCCAGTCCTTCTTCGGGAACATATACGAAGAAATCCAAAGATCCGTCCCCCATCTCGGTGGTGCCTTTTTGAAAGTTCAAGTAATACGGCGAGCGGACCCGGCCGACTACTTCGTATTCTTTGAAAGAAAAACCGTCACCTTCTGAAAGCAGAAGCGTATCCCCCACATAATCAGAGGCGCAGGCATAGGCATCGACCACCACTTCATCCGGCTTTTCCGGAAGCCGCCCCTCGATCAGATCCAGTTTATTGATATCCTTCGTCATTGTATGGAAACGGACGACGGAAACGAGATCTTCTTTTCCTTCTTTTCCCTTTTTCCGGGTCACGATGCCGTCCGAAAAGAATGCACCTTCACAGGAAATCACCTCCGGAAGAGTCCGGATCTTTTCGATATCCTCCTCATCGAAACCAATGGTGGAGAGAATGCGGAAATCAAAGAGGGCCTGTTTCCGGATATAGTCGGTACCGGTCTTCATAAAAGCCGGTTTGGTGCTTTTTAAGCCGGAAAAGAAACCGACGCCCAAAGCGATGATCGCCAGGATCGCCAGATATCGCATCAGACTTCCCTTGATGGTGCGCAAAACGATCTTCCAGTAACTGCTCTTCATGTCCGGATCACCATTCGATATCTTCCACGGATATGGGTTCCGGGTTCACTTCACAGCTTAAGACCCGGCCGTTCTTAATGCGGATCACCCGGTTCGCCATCGCGGCCAGCGTGGAATTGTGGGTAATGATCACCACAGTCATGTGCTTTTCGACACACATCTGGGCCAGAAGGCGGAGGATGGATTTACCGGTCTGGTAATCCAGGGCGCCGGTGGGCTCATCGCACAAAAGAAGCTTCGGATTCTTCGCCACAGCCCGGGCAATGGCTACACGCTGCTGCTCGCCGCCCGAAAGCTGGGCCGGGAAGTTTTTACTACGGTCAGAAAGACCCACATCCTTAAGCACTGTCTCCGGATCCATCGGATCGGAAACCAGCTGGGAGGCCATTTCCACATTTTCGATCGCCGTGAGATTGGGGATCAGATTATAAAACTGAAAGACGAAGCCCACATCGGATCTTCGATACTCCGCCAGTTCTTTTTCTTTGAGATCCGAGATCTTCTTTCCATCCAGGATGACGGTTCCGGAAGTCAGTGTATCCATGCCGCCCAGGATATTCAGAAGCGTTGTTTTCCCGGCGCCGGACTGGCCTAAAATGACACAGAGTTCGCCTTTTTCTATGGCGAACTCTGCTCCATCCAGCGCACGCACTTCCACGTCGCCGGTCTTATAGATCTTTTTTACGTCCTGAAACTCGATATAGGCCATGGCTTTTCTTCTCCTGAAGGTGTCGGTTCTACCTGCCATTATATACCATTTTCAGGCTTGAATCTGCTGTTTTCGGGTCAGTCGTAATCCTCCACATTCCAGACATGATCCCACTCATCACGCATCTCTCCGGTAGTGGTATTGACCTTTACTTCCGCCACCAGCACATTGGCATCTTTTCCATCCTGGGAACGGACCTGGAAGGTGTAGCCCTCATCCGTCTCTTCGATCTGACTGTCAAATACCACCAGCTTCAGCTGCGCCTCGGCCTGCTCATTGTAGAAATTCAGCGCGGCACGGATGTATCTTTGTACATCTCTTTCGCCCACCGGTTCCTCATCGGCCGTACCTTCTGCCACCTGATCTTCCGAGATCTCATCTCCAGATGGATCCTTCACCGGTTCATCTGACGCGGTTTTCGGTCCTTTGGATGGCGGTTCTGAATCGGGTTTTGTCGCATCCGTCTCTTTTTTTGAAGCCTCTGTCGTAGCTTCAGATTCTGCTTCTGTCTCTTTCTTTATTGCTTCTGTCGTCTCTTCGTCTTCGTCATCCGCTCTTCTTTCCGTCTTTGCCTTCGTGGTGGATTCCTCTCTGGAATCCTTATCCGGACGGCATCCGGCTGCGGACAGCATGCACAAAGCCATGCATGCTACGATCGTTCTTCTTGCCCAAACTTTTTTCATTACAATACCTCCTTAAATCGATATCGTACGTCTATTCTAGCAAGAGAGCCGAAGATTAAGATAAGCATACCGTCACTTTTCCGTGTCACCATGCATTTCGGGCTTTAAAAAGTATACCAGCAAACTACTTGTTTCTCTCTTTTCCTCTCGCTACAATGGAGAAAAAGAGAGAGACGAGGTGGTTTTCGTATGCATTTCCCGGAAAGAAAGATCTTACTTAAGGACGGCCGGACCTGTATTTTGCGTCCTAACGGACCGGATCTTGCCAAAGAAATGATTACCTACCTGGAAAAAACATCTGCGGAGACGCCGTTTCTTCTTCGAAATCCCGATGAAGTGAACTTCACACTGGAAAGTGAAAAAGAGATCCTGGGAAGACTTCAGGAAGATCCCTATGCCATCATGATGGCCGCGACAGTAGACGGAAAAGTCGCCGGTAACGGCAGCATCACCGGCATCGGAGATAAAAGAAAGATCCGCCACCGCTGTTCCCTGGCAATCGCTCTTTATGAAGAATACTGGGGACTGGGCATCGGTACCGCCATGATCAATTACATGACAGAACTTGCCAAGGAGATCGGCTGGCATCAGGTGGATCTGGAAGTAGTCGCCGAGAACGAACAGGCGCAGGCACTTTATAAGAAGTGCGGCTTCATCGAGTCCGGACGCCGGCATAATGCCCTTCTTTTCGATGACGGCACCTACCACGACGAGATCCTGATGTATAAATCCCTCATCTAAAAGGAGCCGTATCTCATGACCAAGTACCTGATCCTTTCAGATATTCACGGAAGCGAACTGTATCTCGAAGCCGCCCTCACCGCGCAAAAAGATGCGGATG
Organism: Oscillospiraceae bacterium; assembly: GCA_902802325.1. Classification (GTDB taxonomy): domain Bacteria; phylum Bacillota; class Clostridia; order Saccharofermentanales; family Saccharofermentanaceae; genus Scatonaster. The sequence continues at coordinate 33,723 of CADCLV010000017.1, forward strand.
TTGTGGTGATCTGCGGAGATCTTGAGTTCGAGGTCTATGATATTGAAGAGATCATCCGAAGACATATGTCCCGTTCCATCGATATCCGCATGGTCCGGGGAAACTGTGATGCCTATTTCACATCCAGTTCCTCCCTTTTAGATCAGATTTCCTTTCCCATCGGTGCCCGTCACAGGGCGCTGGTGACCCACGGGCATCTTTACCGTGCAAGTTATGATCTCATGACCTATGCGGCCATGGAAAAGGAATGTGACATCGTCATCTTCGGGCATATCCACCGTCAGGTCGATAAAACCGAGAACGGGATCCGTTTTCTCAATCCCGGTGCGCTGAAAAACCGCAACTACATGACGCTCACGACGGATTCACAGGGAAATATCGAGGTTCAGTTCTATCCGAACCTGATATAACATTGTTCCAAAACGCGTATTTTCAGGCAAAACCGTCCTCCGGTCTATTTTCAGATCGCGCGGCCGCCTAGGGATGTGCAGATCAATCTGCCCAGCTGATCTGCCAGAAATTCTCCTTCTGTCGCAATATACGGCGTCAGTTCGCAGACAAGAAAACCGTAAATGTTCCACTTATTAAAGATCGGGAAAGTCACAAATCCGCTGACCTGCGGAAGCTCCACTCTCTCGAACATTTCCCGGAGAAGGCATTTCTGGCGGTCCGGCGGAAGAACATATAATTCTCCTGACTTTGTGACGCAGCGCAGGTTGATATATTCCGGGAACAGATCATCGTTATCCTTTTCAAAGACCACACCCTCATCAAACAGATACAGCGCCGCATTTTTCAACCCCAGCTTATCGAAATGGCTGACAAACCGTCCCATCGGATCGTCGGTTTCTTTTACATAGTCTGTGATCTGGGTCATAAACTCCTGATAGGATTGTCTCAGATACACCTTCTCTTCATTTGACTTGATCAACTCATCAGATAATGCCACGATCGCCTGGTCCCGCATGTAGGAAAACAGCCGGTTAATATATTCGTTACTTCCGCCCGGATTATTTCTCTGGGCAATATTCACACTGGCATGAAGCTTGCCGACGCTCTTTAAAAACTTGTCGGCGTCGGTATATTGAAGGGCGCCGTTAGCAAAGAAAATACTGATCATTTCCCGGCATTCCTCAAAATCCTCCACACTCATATAACGCTGGCGCAATGCCAGAAGGATCTTCGAGATATATTCTTTAAAAAGTCTTCTAAGGTTTACGGATTCCCGGCTGATATGTTCATAGCGGTAGCGGTAAAAACAGTCATCGAACATACGGTAGATAAACGCCGGCTCGATGTTCTGCATTTCCAGACGACTGTATTCATACATCTCATACGGGAACGATTCACGCCCATAAAGACGTGTCGGGATCCGGACAGACTTGACGTCCTCCCCGTTCATCTTCGCCAGAAGAAGCTCCAGGGATTTCTTACCCAAAGTCACCTCATCCGCGCCGATGGATGTCAGCGTCGGGATCGTTCTGCCGGACATCTTCGTATTATCAAATCCAAAGACCATAATATCTTTTCCGGGAACCAGCCTCCTATCCGCCATCTCCTCATAAAGGCCCATGGCTACGGAGTCATTTACACAGAAGATCGCCTGCACATCCGGATTCCTGTTTAACAGTGCCTTTGCTTCGGTTTTGGTGTTGACAGACATATCCGTCGCCTCATAATCCGATTCATGAAAAGCGATTCCATGTTCATTTAAGATGCGGCTGTATATCTCTTTCCGGTATCTTGAATCGACATTGTCTTCCCGTCCGCCAAGCATGCCGAACCGGGTAAACCCGTACACATTAATCAGGCACTCCAGCGCCTCCTTGATTCCCGTCTCATTATCGTAGTTTACGGAAACATAGTCCTTCATTTCCGTAACCGCGAACACGAACGGCGAAGAATTCAGCTTATCTTCAAAGCGTCTCTGGATCTGTTCCTGACTGATGTCCGCCATCGACCCCAGACAGATGATGAGTCCGTCAAAATGACAGCGGTGCTCCAGCTGATATGCCGAGTTATAGATCGTACGGAAAGCTCGAAAGTGCTCATTCTGATCCTTCACGCCATCATAGCGGCCGGCCACGACCACCAGACGGAGATCTTTTCTCTGCTGGATTCCGCTTAATACATTCCGGATAAACTCTCCGGCAAAATCCGAAAACACATTTTCCAGGATCAGACCGATCGTCTTTTTCTTTACGCTACCCGACGCCATACTCAAACCTCATTGTTCGTTTCTGCTTCCATTACCAGATTCAGTTCCGGGGAGGGCTGGGAGAAAAGATACCCTTGAGAATAATCCACACCATAGGTAAGGAGTTTTTCCTGGATCGCCTCATTTTCCACATATTCGGCAACGATACCGATATTGTGGGAAGCAAGACTCTTAAACGAAGTGATCAAGGCGATGATGCTGGCCGAATCCTCATTCACACAGCAGTTGCGGATGATCGATCCGTCGATCTTCAGGAAATCCGTGTGGATACTCAGAAGATGCTGCAAATTGGAAAAACCGCTGCCAAAGTCATCGATGGCGATCCGTCCGCCTAACTCATGAACACGGTCAACAAAAGTCACCATCTCGTTATAGTCCTCGATATCCTCATTTTCCAGGATCTCAAAGATAAAATTCTCCGGATGGCTAACCTGAGAGAGGTTGTCGAATATCAGATCCAGCACTTCTTTATTCTTAATGTCCCGGATCCCGATATTGATGCTGACGCTGATCTTATCTTCATTGCGGAACCGTTCAAAGACCTTCTTGATCATAGTCTTCGATATGGCATCATAAAGAACACCAAAGTTTCTGGCAATATCCAGGAAACTATTGGGATAGTAGATCTTGCCGGTCTCATCTTCCAGCCGCATCAGCGACTCATAGTGGCTGATTTTCTTCTTGCGGTTATCGTAGATTCCCTGAAAGTACGGTATCACTTTATCGTTCATGATCGCGTAGTTGATCACATTGATCATGTGATAGCGTTCGCGGATGCTGTCCTCATCCAGATCCGCCTCATCCGATGCATCACGGACATAGAACTGGACGTTCTTATTCAGCATCTCCACACGGGCCGCATAATAGACAGACTGAAGATTCTCCGCCGTGCAGCCATCCAGCACACAGAAGATCGGTACGATCGCAATGAAATCCTCGGAATACTCGAACAGTTCCATCTGAAGTTTGCTCATATCGTCGATAAACTTCGATAGCGAGACTCGATACGAGGACTCCGCAATTGCGATCTGCCAGTCATCCAAAAGATAAATATGGTATTTCTTGGACTTGGCAAAACTCAAGCACTTGCCGATATAATTCTTTCTTGTCAGGTCGATGATATGCTCGGAAAAAACACTTTCCATTTCGGCCTGTTCGGATACGTTGATGATGCAGATCCGGTCATATTCTTTCAGACGGACATCCATACTTAATGCCGCTTCGTTGGGAATCTCATCACTTTCGGAGAAAAGGATCTTCTTCTCACAGTCATGGATAAAGGCTTTCAGTCTGTTCACATCATCAGATGGTGTCGAGGTCTCCGCCAATCCTTCGATCTCCATCAGGAAGTTGATCATGCCTTCATTATCCCGGGACAGACTCTCTGCGTGAGAAAACGCATACGGATTATATTCCTGTGATCCCGGCTTCTCACCTATGGCCGAGATCACAAAAGCATAGTGACCGAAGATATTCTGTCCGTTCACATGGACGATCTCACCATCCAGAACACAACCGCTGATATTGGAGTTCTCATACACAGACAATTCCCATCGGGAACAATCGGAGTAGATTGCATTTCTGTCTACACAGGAATAGGCAAACAGCGACTCACACTTGACGAAATTCTCGATCCGCTGAAACAATCCCCGATTATCGGAAACGATCTTGCCATCGTAAATGAATCCTCTTCGAATCTTCTGCCCGATTTTCACATTATAATCAACACAAAGGCACTCCGCCTTCATCAAAGTATCCAGATCTGTGCGGATCGCATACTCATGAGCATTTTCCGGATCACTCTTCGGGAACAGTTCTTCCAGACTCTTATTATATTCGTATCGGGTCAGCATCGGGACATCCTCCGCCTCCGAATAGGTCAGCGGGAACATATGGAGAAGCTCCGGTTTATTCCTGAGATAGCCGGAAAAACCCATCTGGAACACATCAGTCGCTTTCCGGTTTGAGATCGAAAGCATACATGAACCGAATGCATCCGTCACTTCAATTTCCTGTCCGACTGCTTGAACACCGGTCGCATAGGAAGTATAGGATTCCAGATCCGTACCGGACAAAGCCGCCACCATTAAGGCCTGGTCAGACCAGAAAGTCTCGTTAAACACAAATCCGCGGAAAATACCGTTTCTTTTTCCGGTCTGGGGAAGACAGGCGACACCACCGATCATCTGCATGCCCGGAAAATGGTCATTACATCGGACTATAAATTGATGAAAATCCCGATTCCCACCGGAAGAAAAGCACAGAAGGAGTTTCGTATTGTCTTTGATCAGCTCCTGCTTGATCTGCCCGCAAAACATGTCGACCGGAAGTGGCGTGCCCTGTGATTCATCTGTAAGGGAAAGCATCTTGACATGTGCCTTTCCGGTATCCAGGGTAGACACAGAGATCATACACTGGTTCTGGGCGCAACGTCCGCCGATAATGACTGCGGCACAGCTCGTTCCTACGATCTTGGCCTTGGGAACGATCCGCTTAATGAACTGCGCCAGATCCACAGCCTCTTCCGGAAGATGAAGCGCAGTATGGATACGTATAAAGATATCCCCGCTGTACTTGTTCAGATTCAACTGATTCAGCGTCTCTGACAGTCTGGACTTGGAGATATAATGAAAATTCCAAGTAAACATCCTTCCTCCTTCTCCCTGCACACCAGACCTGTGGCAGGAAAAACCCCACAATGACATTATACATCCGTAAAAGTCAGATTTCATCATTTTGCACAAAGATAATTAAGAACATTCTGTAAATGATTTTCACTTTCAACAAAAAACGGAAAGAAAGACCCTCCCTGAAGTAACTTCGGGAGGGTCATGGAACATGTGGAGGGGTAGGGTATTTAGGAGGGCAGTTTTTTCACTCCACATTTTTCAGTGCATCGGCCAGCGGGATCTTCTTGATCCGGATCATGTCGAAGCACGCGACAATTGCATAGGAAACAACCAGGATGAGGATCATTTTTCCGATTCCCATCGGGCTGATATATACGTCAAACCAGCCGTTCAGCGAACGCATATAGAGGCGGAAGACGAGGGACAATCCGAGTATTGCCAAAAAGCAGGTCAGGAGCGCACTGACGACCACCACGATGGAAGTCAGAAGGATGTAGAGACTGTTGATCTCGCGGTTTTCGTAACCAAGCACTTTGACCATGGAGATGGAAGTGGCATTTTTCTCGATAATGATCTTCGTCAGGAGATACATCATCAGGACCGCCATGATCAGGCAGACCCAGGAAACCATATCCATCGTGCCGCCCATACTGTGGTCAAGCTGTGTCGCGATGCTCATGATCTCTTCGATCGTGACTACGGAGTAGATCTGTTCGTAATCGATGTCCGATATCGTGTTCTGCGACAGAAATCCGGTAAACGCATCCGTTTCCATACCGAAGATGCTGTTGAAGTTCTTTTGCGGCAGGAATATACAGAGGCCTCCTTCGTAGTCGTAGACGCCCTTGACCACGAAGTCGTAGGACTTGTCTTCGTACTTTTCTTTCAGCGTGATCGTGTCGCCTTTCTTCAGGCGGAACTTCTTCTGATACGGCGAGGATACCCAGATCTCGTTTCCGTTCAGGGGTTCATCGACCTTGATATACCGGCTTCCTTCCTCGTAACCGTACACCGAGATCTCCTCACCGACGTGCGCACCGTCGATCGTCTCAAGAGAGGTGATCGAATATTTTTCCGCCGACTCTTCCGAGGTGGAGATCACATTTCCCGCCTCGTCTTTATATCCCTTCAGGATGTACTGGTAGTTCGACAGCAGGTTCTCATCCAGGTTCGACTTATAATGGTCGAGCGTCTGCGGAAGTCCGATCGAGAATGCCAGCATCAGCATAACGAACGCGATACCGACAAAAAGCACGATGTAACCGCCCATGTTATCGAAAAGGATGCGGAGACGGAAGCGCTTGAGGAAGCTCCACGACGGAAGCCGCATCGCCTTTTTTCTCTTCGATGTGCGCAGGTCCTTTCTAAGGAAGCGCAGTGGCGACAGGCGAAGTTTTCTGTAGATGACGATGAAGTTGATGATCATCATCAGAATAAGAGGCAGGATCGTCGTGATAATGAAGGCTTTCATATTCCAGAGTGTCTCGTATTTTACGAGGCTGTAGGAATTGTAGTACAGTGAAACAGCCACATCCTTGAAAAACGTGTATCCCAGGATGTTTCCGGCTGCCGCTGCAAGCAGTGTCACGATGACCGGCATCAGCATATAGTGGCGCAATATCTCGCCTCTCGTATAGCCCGTGGCACGGAGTGTACCGATAACGGCAGATTCATTCGTGATCGTGTTGCTGGTGGTGATGGCAAAGATAAATGCCAAAACACCGATAAAGACATATACCAGAACAGCGATCAGCGCTTTGTCCGATCCCATGTCATCCGGGGCAAAATGAATCGCCTGGTTGGCATATTCCGGCACGAAATCCTTAAGTTCATTCACATCTTTCTCGTGCTCAGAAAGAAGTTTCAACGTCTCCGGATCTTCGTTCTGGACCTTCACGGACATTTCCTCGGCGGCTTCTTTGTCATCAGTAAGGCCACCTGTTACCGAAAGCACGGCAAGCTTTTCCATGAGTTCATCCGCTTTTTTCTTCTGTTCCGAAGTGGTAGCCGGCTTCTCCTTATACTTAAACGCGTACTGGTAGAAGACCGATGACGGCAGGCTTTCCCAGCCTTCTTCCGTCATGACCGCGATATCAAAGTCGACTGCATTGAACATGAAATCGGAGTTATTCTTAAAGAGTGTGGTGTAATCGGAAGAAGAAATAAGTCCCGATACGGTAAAAGCACTTTCCCCGATATAGAGTGTGTCGCCAACCTTGATATCGTTGACATACGCATGGTTATTGTCAATGGCGATCTCATCCGCTTTCGCCGGCATCTCGCCCTTCATGAGGCAGGCCCGGTTGACTTCATTTCTGATTATAAAAATACGGACGGTAACTTCTTTATCATCGGACGCAGTTTCATTTGGCGCATTCTTGCTCTCTGTCAGATCTTTATAGAACTGTTCATACACAGCGATGCCTGCGCCCTCAAACTTCGAAAGCAGCTCGTCGGATGCCTGATCGCGGAGCTCGAAGTGTCCGTTCTCGATCGAGTACTTTTCGAAGGACTCATCGATCGCGGCCATCATACTGTCGTTGGCTACATCGATACCGGATGCAAGTCCGATCATAAATGTCATCAGAAGAAAGAGCACGATGTACTTTTTCCAGTCTTTTTTCAGCTCGCGGAACAGACGCTTGCGCATCGGATTTCCGACCTTTTTGCGGGACAAAGATGCCTGGGCAGGTGCTTTTCCCGCAGAAGAATTCGTATTTACAGCCATGATTATCTCCTCCGCTTACCAGTCGAGATCCACTGCGGAGATCTTGTTTTCGTTAATGATGTTCTTTCTCACCTTTCCGTCACGGAGTTTGATGGTGTGATCGGCCATGTCGGAGATGGCATTATTGTGGGTGACCATGATGACGGTGTTTCCGTACTTCCGGTTCACGTCTTCGATGAGCTTTAAGATCTCCTTACTGGTGTTATAGTCCAGCGCGCCGGTGGGTTCATCGCAAAGGAGGATATCCGGGTTCTTGACGATGGCGCGGCCGATGGAAGTTCTCTGCTGCTGGCCGCCGCTGAGCTGGTTCGGAAGTTTATAGCGGTGTTCCCAAAGACCCAATGTGTTAAGAAGATCGTCAATATCCAGCGGCTTATCGGAAAGATAGGCGCCGACCTCGATGTTTTCTTTTACGTTCAGGTTCGGGATCAGATTATAAAGCTGGAATACATAACCCAGATGCTTTCTTCTATAGCGGGTCAGTGCCTTTTCGTCCATGTCCCGAAGCTTATCGCCGGCAATGGCAATATATCCGTCATCGGCCTGATCGATGCCGCCGATGATATTCAGAAGAGTGGATTTGCCGGAGCCGGAAGGCCCTAAAAGGACACAGAACTCGCCTTTGGATACAGTGAAATCCATGCCGCGAAGTACTTCCTGCCTGCTGTCGCCTTCTCCGAAGGATTTGAAAATGTCTTTAACTGTTAAAAATGTATTTTCTCCCATTGTCTTGTACCTCATAAGTGGTTGAGTAATTAATGTGGTGAACATATGAGTATGTGTTCATATGTAGTATACTTCTCACATGTGAACGAGTCAACATATGAACAATTAGTCATATATCACAATAAAACAAAGAAAAACAGCAAGAAATGTGGTTGTATTCGAATGACCGCTGTCTTATAAGTATAAGATCAGATATGTCCTTTCGTTTCTGTGGTAGAATATCCCTATCGAATTTGATGCGAATTGAAAGGAGAGTTCATGGTTTCCTGGCTCATTCGGAAAAAAGTGCCGGCGATGCGCAAACCTCCGGAATCATCTACGATGATCCCCCCGGAGGCACGTCGTTCCGTGGGCAGTATATGCGGAGCCTGCGGTATCTTTTTCAACCTTCTCCTTTTCATCGGAAAGCTCATTATGGGTATTCTCACCCACTCCATCGCCATCATCGGTGATGCGCTGAATAACCTGTCCGATGCCGGATCTTCCATCATCACCATGATCGGATTCCGTCTGGCAGGCAAAGCTCCGGATGCCGACCATCCTTTCGGCCATGGCCGGATCGAGTATATCTCCGGACTTCTCGTTTCCCTTCTGATCTGCATCATGGGTTTCGAGCTTGGAAAATCCTCTATCGAAGGGATCATTCACCCGGCAGAAGTTGACTGCACCGTACTTGCCGTAGCCATGCTGATCGCTTCGCTTCTTGTGAAATCCTATATGATGTTCTACAACTTCAAATGGGCGAAGATCATTGATTCGGCTGCCATGCGGGCCACCGCCGTAGACAGCAGAAATGACATGATCTCCACGACCGTCGTTCTTCTGGCCGTGATCTCCACAAGGTTTACCTTTCTTCCGGTAGACGCCTACATAGGTGTGGCCCTTTCTATCTTTATCCTGTACTCCGGCATCAATGCCGCCAAAGACACCGTCGAGCCTCTTCTGGGAAATCCTCCGTCCAAGGAATTTCTTGACCGGATCTCCGAGATCGTTCTATCCCACGAATGTGTCAGCGGCCTTCATGATGTGGTTGTCCATGACTACGGTCCGGGCCGGAAAATGATCTCTCTTCATGCGGAGGTCTCTGCTTTTCAGGATATGTTCTACATCCATGACTGCATCGATAATATCGAGATGGATCTTGCCAGGGAACTGGACTGCGAAGCCGTGATCCATATGGACCCGATCGATACGAAGAATAAGGATCTCATGCGCCTTTCCGATGAAGTGAAAGACATCATCCGGGAACTGGATCCGCGTATCACGATCCACGACTTCCGTATGGTTCCGGGAGAAAGCCATACCAATCTGATCTTCGACATGGTGGTGCCCCACGATGTGAAGATGTCTGAAAAAGAACTCGTCCATGCCGTCTCTTCACGTATGCTGAAGAAACACCCGAATCACTACTGTGTCATTAAGATCGACCGGGCATATGTGTAACTAAGGAAGTACCGATGAATCAGGAAAAGAGCGAAACCACAAACACGGCCACAGAAGTTCCGGCCGTTTCCTCTTCCAAAGGTGACTTTTCCAAAGGAAGCGTGCCATATCTGATCCTCAAACTCGGCCTTCCGATCATGCTGGCCGAAATGGTGGTCGTCCTTTATAACATCGTGGACCGGGCCTACATCGGTCACATGGGGGATCGCAGCACCATGGCCATCACGGGACTTGGCGTATGCTTTCCCCTGATCACATTCATCAGTGCCTTTGCCAATCTCCTGAGTACAGGCGGAACCACCCTGGCCACGATCGCCCGTGGTGAAAAAGACGATGCAAAAGCGGAGCGTATGCTGAGCACTTCTTTCACGCTTCTTCTCATCATCGGATCATTTCTCACCGTTACGCTCCTGGCCCTTGCGCCCTGGCTTTTGGAGCTTCTCGGCGGCGACGAATTATCTCTTCCCTACGCCATCGGTTATTTCCGTATCTACGTGATCGGTACCATTCCGGTACTCATCAGCCTGGGCATGAACGCATTCATCAATGCACAGGGCTTCCCGAAGATCGGCATGGGCACCGTGATCCTCGGTGCCGTACTGAACATCGCACTGGATCCGCTTTTCATCTTTACCTTCGACATGGGTATCCGCGGCGCCGCGCTGGCTACGGTTCTTTCCCAGAGCGCCAGTGCCCTGTGGGTAGTGCTTTTCCTTATGAGTAAGCGTCCGCCGCTTCGGCTGAGACGTCTTCTCATCGACAGAAAGCAGCTGGGCGGTCTTCTTAAGCTCGGCGCCACCGGATTTACTTTCCGGGTCACCACCAGCTTTACCCAGGCGATCGTCAACATCATGCTGAAGGCCTGGGCAGGTCCTCTCAGCACCCTCTATGTCGGCGCCATGACACTGAATAACTCGATCCGCGAAGTCATGAGTCTTCCCATCGGCGGAGTCACGGCAGCCGGCCAGAATGTCATGAGCTACAACTACGGTGCGAAGAAGAACCGCCGTGTCGCGGAATGCATCAAATTCATCTTCTTTTCCGGTCTTCTGGTCAACACGCTCCTATGGATCCTGATGCTTCTGTTCCCGCGCCCGATCCTCGGTATCTTCACCAACGACACCGAGCTCATCGACCTGACCGTGCACTGCGCAAGGATCTACTTCGGCGCCTTCCCCTTCATGGCCCTTCAGATGAGCGGTCAGACCACTTTCGTCGCACTGAACCGTCCGAAACACGCCCTGTTCTTCTCCATGCTCAGAAAGCTCATTCTCGTCACCCCGCTGACACTTCTTCTTCCAAGCCTGGGACTTGGCGTAGACGGTGTATTCTGGGCGGAGTTTCTAAGCCAGATGATCGGCGCCAGCATCTGCTTCTCCACGATGTATCTCACCATCTGGCGGAAAATGCGCCGCGGAAAAGAAGAGAAAACCTGACTTTTCAGATTTCTTTTTCCGACGTGACGAAACTGTCATCTACCGCATGCATTTCCTCACATAAACTCCACATTGGAACGTTACGATAACCGCATCCAAACGAAAGGAGCGGGAATCATGCGGATCCGAAAGATCTATCTCCTCTATCTTCTCCAGTTATTTTTCATCGGGCTCCTGGCCCTGGTGCTTCTGGGATATCAAATGAGTTCCCAAAAGAAAGACTTTTTTGAAAATGAAATGTTCAGTCCCTATGTCCGGGGCTTACAGATGTCCAGCGGGGAGCTGTCCGAAGAAGTGCATTTCGGGATTCCCAAAGTAGATGACACGGACTTCATGCTCTACCGGTATCTGTCCTACGGGCAATCCGAGATCGTCCGCGGGATCTATGGAACCAAAGACGTGTTCGATTTCGGAAAACATGTTTCCCGGGGCCGTTTCTTCACTTCGAAAGACTACTCGGACGCTTCTCCGACAGCCGTACTTGGGAGCCGCGCCTTCGAAAATACTTCCGAGCGCAACGGCAAAAGATATTACGTCTATGACAATACCGAATACGAAGTGATCGGTGTATTTAAAGAAAGAAATGATCCTCTGGACCGGGCCGTATACCTGAATCTGACTTATCTGGACCAGACCATCGATCAGCGCTTCGGTGTCTACTATATCGACGCCAAAAGCACTTCTGCCGTCCGAAAAGTCGAAGAGCAGATCCGAAGCGACGTCCGGGGTGCATTTACCATATTTGAAATCGAATATCAGTCCCCGCTTTCCCATGAGATGGGCAGAATGGATTTTACTCTTTATCTGTTCAGCAGTATCGCCGCTTTTCTCTGCATGCTGATCACCACGATCTTTCTGATCTCCGGCCAGCGCTACAGTCTCGCCGTGAAAAAGCTTTGCGGGATGACGCAAAAAGAACTGTTCTTCGATAGCAGCAGGAAAAACCTTCTGATCTCGGGTCTTTCTTTCCTCCTCCTTTTCGCCTCGATGAAGGTGCTGACCCATGCCGTACATCTTCGTATTCTGACCGAATGCCCTCTTCGTTTTCAGCACTATCTTTTTACCGCAGTGATACTTTTTTTCATCGGGATCCTAAATTCGGCCTATACTACCCGGCTTTGTCATCACATGGAATTAAGTACGATTTTGAAAGGACGCTAAACTATGTTCGCTCTGATCCTTCTGGAATTGAAAACTGTTTTCTCCTCCCATAAGCGGATCTTCTTTCTTTCGGTCCTGGCCTTCACCTGCGCCTGCATCGGGATCAATGCCAGTATGTCCGGCCTTCTTCTCACAAGAACGCAGCATCAGGCCACCGAGGAAAGCTTTGGAAATAAGACCGCTTACGAGATCACCATGGACGGAGAAAGTGATACATATATCCGGGTATTCAGTAATGAAAACAGCGGAAAAGTGAAGTCTCTTTTTGAAGCTCTTTCCAGGGATCCATCAATCCGGTTCCGCTATAGTACGGAGAATCTGATGGACTTTTTTGACCCGGATGATCCATCTTATAACCACGATGATTTCCCCCGTTTCAAAGAAGAATTCCGGATCGGGTATGAGACCGGAGATGTGGTCTATGACGACAGCTATCTCACCTTAAAAGCCATCTATGCAGATAAGCTTTTCTTTTCGGAACAAGGCGTCAATATCGAAGACGGCCGGTCTTTTCAAGATACAGATTTTATCGTGGATTCTCCGGAAGGGATCGTCATTCCGGTAATACTCGGTCACGAATATAGAGATCTCTATCAGGTAGGTGATCGGATCGAAAATGCCCATATGGGCACGGTAAAACCACTTACACTGGAAGTCGTCGGTTTTTTAAAAGAAGGCAGTTTCTTTTACGATAACAATGCCATACGTATTCTTCTCGACCGGTACATGATCGTCCCGTCCATCGAAACCGCCTATGATGGACGTCTGGAAAACGGCACCTACGATGAACTGACTCATGCCGCGTATGACTCCATGAAGATCATTAACTCCCGGATCCTCTGTGAAAACAGCGATCGGGAAGAAGTCGAAAAACGCGTCCGGGAAATATTCACGGAAAACGGTTTTTCCGAACTTCGTCTTTCCGAAGAAAGCAAAGGCGCCCAAATGCAGCTTCACCATGCACGGGAAAACCTGACAGTCAGTATTCTGATCACTTCCTTCGTGATCGTACTGATCTGCCTTATGATATTGATCTCTACCTTCTACCGCATAACGAAGGACAGAAAAAAATACAGTATTTATTCACTCCATGGTATCTCCAACTGGAAGATCGCACTCCTTGTCAATGTGGAAACGATCCTGATATTCCTTTGTTCCGCGATCCTGTTCTTCGTTATGCGGTCCCTCTTTGCATCCCTTCCCGCACTGGATTTCGGTCTTCATACGCATTCCGTTCTTTCGATCTTTTCGATCCAGATCCTCCTTCTTTTCCTGATCGGACTTTACGGAAAAAAGAAAGTGCGGAAAGTCGATATGAGCAGCGTTCTTCGGGATCATGATTAACCCGGACCGAGAAACGGTGACGGGAAAATAAGCATTCGAAAGGAAAAAACATGAGCTTGATCAGAGTAAAAAACTTAAGTAAAAACTACGGTACGAAGAAGAAGATCCCTGCCTTGAAAGGATTTGACATGACGCTGGAAAAGGGCGAAATGGTGGCCATTATGGGCAGGTCCGGCTCCGGCAAATCCACTGTGCTGAATCTTCTTTCCGGGATCGATCAGCTGGAGGGCGGACAGTACTTTTTCGAAGACACGGATATGTTCCGTCTTTCGGAGAAAAACATGATCCGGTTCCGAAGAGAAAACATCGGGGTCATCTTCCAGCACTTTGCACTGATCGATGAATTCACCGTGTTTCAGAACATCGCGCTTCCCTTGAAACTTCGTCACATTCCGTCCGCTCTGATCGAAGAGAAAGTTAGAAATATCGCAGACGAACTGGGGATCAGTTCTCTTCTTCAAAAATATCCGAAGGAACTTTCCGGCGGAGAAGCCCAGCGCACCGCCATCGCCCGCGCCATCATCACCGAACCGAAACTGATCCTGGCAGACGAGCCCACCGGTGCATTAGACGAAGAAAACGGACTTCGGATCATGACCGTTTTTGCCCGTCTTCACGAGAAAGGAAATACACTTGTCATCGTTACCCACGACCCCCAGGTGGCTTCCTGCTGCCAGCGGACGATCCGCATTAAAGACGGTAGAAACGAGCCATAGCTCATTTTACATAACACACTAAACAAGTTTTTATAATGGGAGGAAATGTATCATGAAAAAAAGAATTGGTGTAGTATTAGTTTTACTGGGATGTCTTTTCAGCTTTAGTGCCTGTGGTTCAGATGAGACCACAACTTCCGCTTCAGAGACGACTACTGCTGTGACTTCAAGTGAAACACAGAGTAATTCTGAAAAGGCATCTTCGACCTCGGTTTCAGAAAAGAAAGGATCCGAGCAGATGATCGTAAAAGAAATCGTCATCGATGAAAACCAGCCCACCTCTTCCGGAGAAAATGTGATCTCTCAGGAAATCGTGGTCTGACATATGGAGGTACCGGCCTATGGATCCGTTAAAGATCCTGATCGTGGAAGATGATAAGATCCAAAATGACGTACTCGCCGCTTTTCTTCGGAAAGACGGCGATGACGTCGTTTCCGCCTACACGCTTTCGGAAGCGGAAGAAGTCTTTGACCCCTCTTTCAAGCTGGTCGTTCTGGATGTCATGCTGCCGGACGGATCAGGCATCGATTTTCTCCGGAGCATCCGCCGGATCAGTACTGTCCCGGTCATTATGCTGACGGCGCTCGATGATGATTTTACCAAGATCCAGACCTTCGATCTTCATGCCGATGAATACGTGGATAAGCCCGTTTCTCCGCAGGTCATGACCCGCCGGATCCACGCCCTGACGGACCGGATCTACGGGCAGGGAACTCAGTGTACCGTAAAAGGATATACTTTCGATTTTCCCCGTTTTCTCGTCATCGACCAGAAGGGAAACGAGATCCGTTTCACGAATAAAGAAATGGGGATCTTACGCTATCTTCTGGAAAACCGCGGCAAAGCCGTATCCCGGGATTTTCTGATCACCAATCTCTGGGGCTGTGAATACGAATCGGAAGAGCGCGCCATCGATACCCATATCAAGAACATCAGAAAAAAACTGGATCCGGATATCATCCTCACCATCAAGGGGATCGGCTATCGGCTGAATCTGTAAGGAGATCTTCCATGAAGAAGAAACATACACTGAATTTCTTTACCAAGACTCTTCTTATTTCTCTTGCGATGCTTCTTTCCATCGTCCTGATCGCCTATCTTCTCCTTTACCTTCTCATGCCCCGTTTTTACCGGGAATATAAGAAAAAAGAATACACCGGC
The DNA here is from genome assembly GCA_902802325.1 of Oscillospiraceae bacterium. Classification (GTDB taxonomy): domain Bacteria; phylum Bacillota; class Clostridia; order Saccharofermentanales; family Saccharofermentanaceae; genus Scatonaster. The sequence continues at coordinate 49,287 of CADCLV010000017.1, forward strand.
ATGGCCGGGAAATTTGCTTCTGAATTATCTCTGGCCAAAGACGAATCGGAAGAGTTTTCTCTTCTGACCGATTTTGCCCATCAGAACCATATCGGCTGCGCCATACTGGACAAAGACGGAAAAACACTGGTCCGCTTTTCGGAAAACTTAGGGGTTTCTCTGGAGCAGAATACCGATTCGGATGCAATTTCTACCGAACACGAGAATACCAGCATTCTTTCTTATTCCGTCAGTGAGAATGCAGGTAAAAACGACTCCCTTCAGGCAGAATGCGACTACCAAAATGCATCCGGCATGCCCCGCACCTTGATCCTGGATGTTCCTCTTCAGCCCATCAATGAAGCAAAGGCAGTGCTTTTCCAGGTGCTCCCCTTCGCCTGTCTTTTTTGTGTGCTCTTCTCTTTTCTCCTGGCCACGATCTTTTCCCATATCGTGACCCAGCCCATCCGGAAAGTGCAAAAAAGCGTCCGTGAAATGGCCGAGCTTCAGCCGGATGCCCGTATCTCCGACTCCGACGGCGGTGCTTTTGCCGAAATGAGTGCGGACATCAACGCCATGTACGAAGAGCTTCGCACCACCATCGTTGACCTGGAAAACCAGATCCGCATGCACGATGATTCCGAAAACCAGAAGATCGCTTTTTTACGGAATGTCTCCCACGAACTGAAGACGCCTTTGGCTTCGGCAAATGCACTGATCGAGGGCATTACCTGCGGGATCCCTCCCTATTGCGAGGAAAAAGAAAAGTACCTGAAAGAATGCCGGACCCTTCTTTCCCGGGCCATCACACTGACCAAGGAATCCCTGAATCTGTCGCCGGTCTATCACGAAGAACCGAAAGAGATGGATCTGAAAACAATGGTAGAAAAAGAATTCCGTCAGTATAAAGTGATATTGAAATCCCGCCAGATCCGGACCAGCCTGGATGTGCCCGAAAACTACTCTATCCGGACCTCTCCCAATCTTTTTTCCCAGGTCCTTTCCAATGTCTTTTCCAATGCCGCCAAATATACGGATGCCGGCGGATCAGTAAATGTCCGCTTTTCGGAAAATACACTCATGATCGAAAATACCTGTACCCCGCTTTCGGAAGAAGAGATAATCGATGCCATGAAGCCTCTTCATACGGGAAAAGCACCTCACCCGGATTCCAACGGATTGGGGCTTTTCATCGTATCCCAGTCTCTGGGACTTCTAAAACTTCCCTTCGAGTTTGCCCCGATTCCGGACGGATCCGGCATGCGGTTCTCCATCTATCTTTCTTCTGCGAAATCTTTACAGAACGTTATAGTATAATAGGTGTGCAAATCAGGAGGCGAAAGACGCATGAAGATCACAGAAAAGCTGGATAACAGACATATACTCATCTGGGGAAAAGGAAGAGAAGGAAAATCCTCCGAGAAGTTCCTTTCCGAACACTGCCCCGGTGCGACCTATGAGATGGTGGAAGGTTCTGAAGAAGACATTTCGAAACTCTCCGGCGGATTCGATTATATTCTTAAAAGTCCGGGCATCATCACTCATGTTCCGGATCCGAAATATATCTCCCAGACGCGTCTTTTCATGGAGGAGTTCCGGTCACAGATCGTCGGCATTACCGGAACGAAAGGAAAGAGTACGACTTCTTCACTTCTTTATCACGTCCTTCATGACCTGAGAGACGGAGATGCCATCCTCTGCGGAAATATCGGTCTTCCCTGCTTCGACTACTACGATGACATCTCGAAAGACACCATCATCGTCTACGAGCTTTCCTGCCATCAGCTTTCGGATCTGGAGTTCTCCCCTCATGTGGCCGTATTCCTCAATCTCTACGAGGATCATCTGGACCGCTATAAGACTATGGAAAACTACTTCAATGCGAAGAAGAATATCACGATCCATCAGGAACCTGGTGACTATCTTTTCTACGGAAATGATGTTCCGGAAATCGACACGAAAGCGAAGAAAAACCTTTTGGATTTTAATACATCGATGAACTTCGATATGAAGCTCAAAGGCGCGCATAATCAGTTCAATGCCACTTTCGTTTACCGGATCTGCACAGAAGTTTTCGGTCTGGATCCGGAAAAAGTCCGAAAGAGCATCGAGACTTTTACCGGTCTTCACCACCGTCTGGAATTCGTCGGCAATTTCGACGGTATCGATTTTTATAATGACTCCATCAGCACGATCCCCCAGGCCACCATCCAGGCAGCCACCAGTATCAGTAATACCGGCACGCTCCTCATCGGCGGCATGGACCGCGGCATCGACTATACCGCGCTTATTGATTTCGTAAAAGCACATCCGGAGTATCAGTACATTTTCTCCTATGAATCCGGCAAACGCATCTATGCCGATGTGGGCGATCTTCCTTATACCCATCTGGTAGAAGACTTAAAAGAGTCCATCGATTTAGGAAAGAAACTGACTCCCGCCGGAAAAGCCTGCATCCTTTCCCCGGCCGCCGCATCTTACACCCACTTCAAGGATTTCGAAGCCCGCGGAAATAAATTCTGTCAGATCCTCCGGGGCGAGACCACTCTCGTCTTTACGGGAGATATCGGATTTGACCGTTATATGGATCACCGCTGGGAAGATCCGAACCTTCTGAGCAAGCGGGTTAAGGATGTCCTTTCCTATGCCGATCACGTCATCGCCAATGTGGAAGGCCCTATCATGGAAGGAACGAAGAATGAAGCCACCGAGGGCGCACAGCAGCTCCTTCACTTCATGGATCCGAAAGTTGCGGATTTTCTTCAGGAAAACCACTGTGACATCTGGAATATCTGCAATAATCACATTAAAGATGCAGGCGAAGCAGGCATTGCTTCCACACTCGACGAAGCCCAAAAACGCAGCATCCAAACCATCGGTGCCGGCATGAATATAAAGGAAGCCAGAAAGATCCTTTATCTTCCGGAAGCGGGCGGCATCGGCATGTTCGGCGTCGGCTATCAGCGGGCCTGCAGAAAGGCAGGAGAAAATGAAGCCGGCTGCTTCAGCTGGAGCGATCTGGATGCGATACAGGAAGCCATTTCCGAGATCAAGAAGACCTGCCGCTGGTGTATCGTTGTGGCCCACGCAGGAGAAGAATTCACACCGCTTCCGTCTCCGTATACCCGCGACCGCTATCACCTGTACCTTCAGATGGGAGCGGACTTCGTGGTCTCCCACCATCCGCATGTCCCCATGAATTATGAGATGGTCGGCGATAAGGCGATCTTCTACTCACTGGGTAATTTCATCTTCGACACACCCTATCAGCGTTCTCAGTTTAATACGGAAAAAGGACTTCTTCTGCAGCTGGATCTGTCTTCTGAAAACTGGTCATTTAAGCCCTACGGCATCGACATTTTACGGGATACGGAGCGCATAGATATCGGCTCTCTTCCGGTGATCTTTCAGGACGTGCAGGAAGACGAATATAAGCTTCTTTCCCCTCTTTCGGCCAAGATGCACATTGCCGCCACGAAACGGCAGATGACTTATTTAAAGCCGGATCAGTTTAAAAATGCCACGGAAGAAGACTGGAAAGCGCATTTTTCCGAGCCCATGCGTACCGGCCGCGTACCGGGAGAGACCCTGGATTTCTTCATTTTATGTCCTCTTGCGGAAGAAGCGGAAAAAGGCGCATGGAAAAAGAGCGCGCATCAGGACATCGTCAAATATATCCTGGATCAGATGTAAAGTGTAATGTGTAATATAGAAATGAAATTATTCTTGTTCGCCCCGCTGTTCCAGCTGTTCCTGCTCGTAGATGATATTTAGCATCTTGGCAGAGGCCTTGATGGCTGCGGCAACCTGGTCACGGTCGAGACCTCGGGTCTTAAACTCATGCTCTCCGTCACGCCAGGTAATGACGCTCTCCACAAATGCATTGGTACGGCCTCCCGGCGGGATGGTAACGGTATAGTCGGCGAAGAACGGAAGAGTTCTTCCAAACTGCTGATATACTTTCTGCAGTGCTCTCATGAAGGCGTCGAACTGACCTTCACCGGAAGCGCTGGCCTCATGGACCTTATCGTCGATCTGGATCCGAAGGGTCGCAACAGGCTTGAGATCCCGCGCGTGGCAGACATAGTAGTTCAGTATCTTAACATGGGATTCGCCATTTCCTCTTCCCAAAACATCCGCCACGATATACGGAAGCTCATCGGTCATGACGCTTTCCTTATTATCGCCCATTTCCACGATCCTGGCTGTTACCTTTTCCAGAGATTCTTTATCCAGATCCAGTCCGAATTCTTCCAGATTCTTGGCAATACTGGCCCTGCCGCTTGATTTTCCAAGCGCATACTGACGGAACCGCCCGAAACGCTCCGGAGCCAGTTTATTGCAGTAGAGGGAATCTTTGGTGTCCCCATCCGCATGGACGCCGCAGGTCTGGGTAAATACAGCCGCGCCGGTGATCGGCTGGTTCTTCGGGATCCGCATGCCGGAATAGGACTCGACCATCTTGCTGACATGCTCCAGCGCGGATTCATTGATATCTGTCGATCTATTCTCGCAGAAGTCCGCCACCGCGCCCACAATGGAGGCTAAAGGTGCATTTCCCGCACGCTCGCCCAGACCGTTCACGGTCACGTGGACACCCTTGGCGCCGGCTTTCACGGCCATGATGGTATTTCCCACCGACATATCGTAATCGTTATGGGCATGGAAATCGAAATGCACCTCCGGGAAAAGAGAGCACATCTTCTTTACATATTCGAAGGTCATATCCGGTGTCAGTACACCTAAGGTGTCGCAAAGCATGATCCTTTCCACAGGAAGGTCCGAAATCTCCGAAACCAGCATCTTTACATAGTCAAAATCACTCTGGACTCCGTTACTCCAGTCTTCCAGATAGATATTGACCTTCATGTCACGGAAGACCGCATCTTCGATAATGTGGCGGATCTCCCCCACATGCTGCTCCGGAGTCTTTCCCAGTTGGGCAGTCAGGTGATGCAGGGAACTCTTACAAAGGAGATTGACGACACGTCCGCCTCCGTTCTGGATCCAGGAAAGAGAGTGGCCACGGTCTACGAAAGCCAGAACTTCCACCTTATCCAGGTATCCCTTTTTCTTGGCCCATTCCGTGATTCTCTGGAGTGCTTCAAAATCACCGTCGGAAATCCGTGCAGATGTGACCTCGACGCGATCGACCTTGACCTCATCCAGAAGGATCTTGGCTATACTGAGTTTCTCGCTGGGAGTAAAAGAAACTCCCGGGGTCTGTTCTCCATCCCGAAGGGTGGTATCCATGATTTCCAGTTTCATATTCTCACCTTTCCACTGCACCTTATGTTCAGTCACAGTATAGCAGAAACAGCGGGGAAATGCTTTTGTCTATTTCCTTTTTCATATTTTTTTGAGATAATAGGAGCGATTGGTTATCTTAGGAAAGAAGGAGTGCGTACTATGGGGAAAAGTAAAAAAGAGTTCAACTTCTCCAACGAGATGATTCTGGAAATTATCCGCGATTATTCGAATGATACGATCTACTTCAAGGATACCGAATCGCGTTTTCTGTGGAATAACCGGTCTCATGCCGCTCAGTTCGGCGTGGATGATCCGCGGCAGATGAAGGGCAAGACCGATGCGGACTTTTTCCCGAAGGAATTCGCCCAGCGGGCCAGAAAAGAAGAACTGGAGATCATGGATACACAGATCCCCCTGATCTCGAATATCGAGCGCCTGGAAAAGCCGGACGGTTCAGTGGTCTGGTATTCCGCCTCTAAATATCCCCTTCTGGATAGCACCGGAAAGACCGTGGGAACCTGGGGTATCAGCCGCAATATCACGGCCATCAAGATCGTGGAAGAAGAGCTTTACCGCACCAATGAGAAACTGAAGAGACTGTCCCATGTGGATGATCTGACCGGGCTTTTCAACCGGAGATATTTCTATGAAATGATCGAAAAGACGGCATCGCAGTACGATCGCCGTGTCCGTGAAGCCATGACGAAGAATCCGAAGAATACTTTCTCTTTGATTTCTCTGGATATCGATTACTTCAAGAGAATCAACGATACATACGGACATAACAAGGGTGACGATGTGCTGCGTCTGGTAGCCGGTATTCTGACTTCCCAGTGCCGAAAGACCGATATGGTCTTCCGTATCGGCGGAGATGAATTTATGATGCTTCTTCCGGATACACCGCTGAAGGGCGCGAAGATCCAGGCTGAGCGTGTGCGTTCGGCTCTTTCCAGCACACCGATCCTTCTCGACGAGACTTCAGAGCCGATCCGTCTGACCGCCAGCATCGGTATTTCCTGCTATGCTGACTGTAAGGATGTGGCTGAACTGATCCACCAGGCTGATGACCGTCTTTATACCTCCAAGAATCTTGGGCGTGACAGAACGACCTGATCCGGATCGTATATCGTATTGAAATAGAAATTGAATAGAAAACGAAGAACCGGTTCCTTTTCGGGACCGGTTCTTTTTACGGGGCTGTATTTCCTTTTTCTTTATATTGGAGAAGTGCCGCACGGGCGAAGTCTTCGCCTTCCGTGGAAAGAAAGGGAAGCTCGAAATCCTCTCCGTACCTGCGTTTCAGCGCCAGCTTTAATAGATGGTCCGTCATGCGCGGGTTCTTCGGAAGGAAACTTCCATGAGAATAAGTACAGTATACATTCTTATAGATCGCACCTTCGTAACCGTCTTTTCCGTTATTTCCGGCACCTTCAATGACCTTGGCCATGGGCTTTACGGAAGGACCCAGATAGGTCCGGCCGCTGTGGTTTTCGAATCCGTAGAGGCGCGTACTGTCAGAAACGCCATCTTCTTTCAGGAAATCCGCTTCGTAGATCGTATCCTGAATATAGCGGACATCCTCACCTACTGTGTACACATCGATGGCCCCAAGGCATTCGATCTTTGTGCCATCATGCTCCTGGTAATACTTTCCCAGCATCTGGTATCCGCCGCAAATGCACAGGAAGACCATACCGTCTTCAATAGACTTTTGGACCTTCGGACCTTTTACCTCGACAAAATCTTTACGGATCATGTTCTGCTCGGCATCCTGGCCGCCACCTAAAAAGACGATATCAAAGTCATCCTGATCAAACTCATCTCCAATGGAAACGGGAACGAGGCGGACCTTGATCCCCCGAAGCTCTGCTCTTCTTATCAGGCTCAGCACATTTCCGCGGTCTCCGTAAAGATTCAGAAGATCCGGATACATATGACATATTCGAAGTTCGTATTTTCCTGTTTCATTATCTTTTATGCTATTCATACCGTTCCCATCCCTCACTTCCAGAAATCCTTCAGGTGATAACGCTTAACCAGGATCGACCGAAGCGCCAGCATAGAGGTATAGTTCGGAAGGATATAAAGGCACTTTCCGTCTGCCGTTGTCGAGATCGCCTGATCCAGAAGCTCAGCGCACTCTTCCATGCGTCTGGCGATGATCCGCTCTCTTTCTACCCCGGAATACAGGATCCGGAGCATCATGTCACCGTAGCGGTCTCCGGAAACATAGACTTTCTGAGGGAAAGTCTTGGATTCGAAATCCACATCCCAGATCCAGGAAACATCTTTTCCGTCGGCGATATTACTGTTAAGAAGCATATACATGCCGTCGGCATCCTCTGCACCGGCCACCAAAGACAGCGCCCGGTCAAGTCCCACCGGGTTCTTGACCAGCATGACACAGATCTTTTTGCTGCCGATGCTGATCTTCTCCATCCGGCCAAAAGCCGCTTCCACATGTTCCAGAGCCGAAGCGCATTTTCCAAAGGAAAGACCTTCTGTATCGCCGATCTTTTCGCCCATGCGGACACAGGCTGCCACCGCCGAAACGGAATTGTACATATTATGAATACCCGGAACCGGAAGTTTTACGGTCTTTTCCAGGATTTTCGAAGGATCGTCAAATTCATTTCTTCCATATCCGGCATCACATAGCGTCACCTCATAACCCTCGTTTGCCGGATTTTTCGAAAGATCGTATTTGGCAAAAAACCGGGCCGGTACTCTTTTTTTGCCGCATTTTTCGCAGGCAAAGTCACCCAGATGGCCGAAGCTTCTGGAGTTGTAGGTGTATTTTTCTTTACACTCGGTGCAGTACTCTGCATCTGAAGAAGCCGGCAGAAGACCGGATTTACCTGGATATTTTTCGTTATTTTCTTTCATGGAACGTGAAGAGAAACCATAGTAGAATGTCCGGTCTTCTCTTCCTTTATGAAGCTCAGAAACCAGAGAATCATCGCTGTTTAAGAGAATATCGGCCTCACAGGTATCCAGTCCTTTTGCGATCAGTTCCCGGGTATGGGAAAGTTCGCCGAACCGGTCCAATTGATCCCGGAAAAGATTTGTCACTACCGATACCTTCGGCTTGATCTGGCAGGCGATCTTTCCGAAAGCCGCTTCGTCCGTTTCCAGTACGCAGATAACTTTTCTGCCTTCTTTTTCCGCCTTTTTCATATCTTTCAGGCCGAATATCATCGATGTCGTCACACCGGAAAGAAGATTGGCGCCGGAAACATTCGTGACCACGGTATATCCGCAGTTTCTGAAAATATCCGTGATCATATGGGTCGTAGTGGTCTTTCCGTTGGTACCGGTAATCGTCAGACAGTCACGTCCGCTGCAAAGCCGGGCCAGGATCTTCGGATCGATCCTGGCAGCCACTTTTCCGGGCAAAGTCGTGGCGCCGCGTCCCATAAGATGCAGCGCCAGTTTCGTTCCTTTTGCACAGAAGATAGCAAAATGATAACGTAATGAAGCCATTTTTCCTCACTCCACAATATGTCCGACGATCAGAAGACGATGTGTGGCCACACCGGTAGGGGTGCAGGTAACCAAAGTGATCTGCTTTCCTTTTCCGTCGTCAATATCGATATAGTAGTCCAGATCGCCCGGATTCACAGCCTCGTGAATGGCATCGACCTTGTATGTGTATACATTTCCGTCAATACAGGAGATCTCGATGGTGTCTCCGATCTTCACATCTCCCAGGCGGTTAAAAAGCTTTCCTTCCGCTCGCATACGATGTCCCAGAACGGTCATGTTTCCTTCCTGACCGGGATCTGCGGTTCCCTTTAAACGTCCGGCACCATAGCGGAGGGATACGATAGAAGCATCGTCCCAGAGCGGAATATCGATATCCACAGAGGAAATACGGATCGTACCCAAAGCAGTCAGCACGACCTCGTCCGGCAGCTGCTCCACAATACTCTTGTAGTCATGGGGCGCATCACTGTCTTCCTCTTCACCGTAGTAATATTCGAATTCTTCGCCATTGACCTCATTTCCAGAGGACTTTACCACGAAGGTAGATTGACTATTCTGCACGATGCTTTCCATCATGTCGTCTGTAACCTTCTGGCGCTTCATATTCTTGATCGGATCTATCAAAAGAAGGATCACGCCGACGATCAGGCAGATGGCGGCAATACTCAGCAGGATGATATTCTTCCATTTGATCCGTCCATTCTTATCTCTGAACATATTTTCTCCGTTTCTGTACCGCTTACCTCTTTATATAAAGGGGCTTTGCCGTGCACAGGTTGATAATTCGATTGTCAAAAGAAAAATTTCGCGATTTTCTTTGCGATTCATTATATCAGATACTTTCATGAAGTGGAAATTTCTGCTATTATTATTCTGCTTTTCGTCTCTTTCGGAGAATACGGAAGAAATCGAAGTCAGGGGTTTTCAAAAGAGGGTTATTTCGGAAATGGATGCGAAAATAGTTTGGAATCAGACTCTTCCACTGATCAAAGATGAAGTCTCGGACATTAAGTACAAGACTTTCATCCAGCCTATCGTACCCGTTTTTGCCAATGATGACATGATCCTTTTAACTGTTCCGGATGAATTCAGTAAAGAACAGGTCACCCCTATTATTCCTCTGATCAAGAACTGCATTGAGACAGCGATCCGTAAAGAACTGGATGTGAAACTCGAGCTCCCGAATTCGGCTTCGGCACTGGAACTGGTACATCAGCTTTCTTCCGATTCCGTACCGGTCAGCCCGGAGACATCTTCTTCCCAGCTGAATGCAGATTATACCTTTGATTCGTTTATCGTCGGTTCCGGAAACCGCTTTGCCCATGCTGCCTGTGTTTCCGTAGCTGAGGGTGGAAAACAGTATAATCCGATCTTCCTCTACGGCGGATCCGGCCTTGGAAAGACCCATCTTATGCATGCGGTCGGAAATTATGTGCAATCGCATTTTCCTTCCAAAAAAGTGGTATATGTTAACTGCGAGAGGTTTGTAAATGATTTCATTGCAACGATCCAGAACAGTTCTTATACCGAATTTAGAAGCAAATATAGAAACGCCGACTTCCTTCTGATCGATGATATCCAGTTTCTGGAAAGAAAAGAACAGACACAGGTCGAATTCTTCTATACTTTCAATGAGTTATATGAGTCCGGCAAAATGATCATGATGACCTGTGATAAGCCGCCGCAAAGCCTCTCTTCCCTGGAAGAACGGCTTCGTTCCCGCTTCTCTTCCGGTCTGATCGTAGATATCCAGCCGGCCGACTATGAGACACGTGTGGCGATCCTGAACCGGAGAATGCAGGATGACCGTATTTCTTTGCCGGATACTGTCATTGACTACATTGCATCCAACTTCGCATCCAATATCCGTGAACTGGACGGTGCATTTAAAACAGTTGTAGCTTACTGTTTTCTTGCCAATTCCTTTACTCTGGACGATGCCAAGATCGCACTTAAGGACATGATCTCTCCGAAACAGGCCCGTCAGGTCACACCGGAGATCATTGTGGAAGTAGTTGCCCGTTCTTCAAATATTACTGTAAACGACATTATGTCCAATAAACGCAGCAAGGATATTCTCGTGCCGCGTCAGATCTGTATGTTCCTTTGCCGTTCCGAATTGAATATGACCTTTCCGAAGATCGGTGAATTTTTCGGAGGCAAAGATCATACCACCATTCTTCATGCCTGTAACAAAATTGAAACAGAGCTGAAAAGCGCGGACAGTGAGCTTTCCGTTCGTATCGACTCCATTAAAAAGCGTCTTTTTAACTAAAGTTTTCCACAGTTTTTCGTTCATTTGTGGAAAACTTTGATTGGATTTCATGTGCATTTTGTGTGTAAAAATTCACCTTGTGGATAAAGTTTAAAATCCCACTTTTTTTCCACTTTCCAATTCACAAGTTTTGCACAGTATAAATGTTGAAATATAGGCCTTTGAAGTAGTTTTTCTATTTTTACACAGGCTATAATAAGACGAATATGCTTTCCTTAACATCTTATTCTTTTTGTTGTTTATTCTGCCTTTCGGACCTGCCCTAAAGCCAAACCTGAACCTCTCCTCTCTTTTCAAAATGTGGAAAACTTTTAAAAACCTGAAAAACCCGAAAAAGGCAAGAACTGACGTGAATTTCAGGTGATTTTATGTAGCATTTTTGTAATTTTTCTGTATAATATAGAGTATGTATTTCGAAAAGAAATAAGGAGGAAAGTTAACGATGAAACTTGTAAGTTCAAGAGACAATCTGGTCGAAGCGATTTCGATCGTTCAGAAGGCAGTTTCAACTCGTTCTACCTTACCTATTTTAGATGGTATTTTAATTGAAGCCGCAGGCAATGGCGTTAAGCTTACGGGATATGATTTAGAGACAGGTATTGAAGCACTGGTAGATGCAGATGTTATGGAAGAAGGATCCATTGTCATCCCTTCCAAAGTTTTCGGTGAGATCGTAAGAAAGCTCCCGGAAGCAGAGGTTTCCATTACATCCAACGAGAGAATGGTAATTGAGATCGTAAGTGGTTCTTCGAAGTTTGCGATCAATGGTATTTCTTCTGAAGGATTCCCGACGATCCCGGTCGTAGGCGATGAAAATAAGATCATACTGAACCAGGATATCCTGAGAAACATGATCAGCCAGACGATTTTTGCGATTTCTACAGATGAAGGAAGACCGATCCTGAACGGTTCCCTCTTCGAATCCGACGGAAAGAGCATCAATATGGTATCCATCGATGGTTTCCGTATGGCTCATAGAAAGCAGGAGATCGGTGAGGATCTTCCGGTCATGAAGTTCCTGATTCCGGGTAAAGCTCTGCACGAAGCAGCACGTATCCTGACAGGAAAAGATGCGGAAGTTGTCATTTATGCTTCTACGAACCATATTCTTTTTGATACAGGCAGATTCCGTATCGTATCCAGACTGATCAATGGTGAGTTCCTGGATTATCACGCTATCGTTCCGAAGAATTCTTCCACAACGATGATCATTGATAAGAATGCAGTTCTTGATGCGGTAGAGCGTGCTTCCCTGATCATTCAGAAGGAAGATAGACGCTGCCCGGTCAACCTCTCCATGACAGATGAAGAGACTTTGGTTATTGCTTCCAGTACTGAGCTGGGTAACCTTCGTGAAGAAGTGCATTGTCAGATCACAGGTGACCTGATCAGCGTGGATTTCAACCATAAGTATATTATGGAAGCTCTCCGCTCCATTGAGGACGATACAGTGAAGTTCCTTTTCTCCGGCGCAAATGGCCCGTCTGTGGTGGTCCCGGTAGAGGGAGAAGGATATACCTATCTGATCCTGCCGCTGCGTAAATAAACACCTTTCCGGCTGTTATAGATACTAAAGACAGCGAGAAAAAGGATACATCGGCATGTTTATTCGTTCTATCGAACTTCAAAACTTTAGAAATTACAGAAGGCTTGATCTTATGGTCGGGCCTTCTGTTAATGTTTTTTATGGGGAAAATGCACAGGGTAAGACAAATATTTTAGAGTCGATCTACGTTTGTACCTCGACTCATTCCCACAGAACTGCCAAAGATGCCGAAATGATCCTTCACGGGGAGCATGCATATAAGGTAAAACTGGAGATCACCTCTTCTTTTCATGCCTATGATGAATCCGTTTCAGTCATGTATGAGGATGGATCCGGAAGTTCTTCCTCTTCCAAGAGAGCAAAAAAGACAGTTTTTCACGACGATGTCCCTTTCGAGAAAATATCCGAATATTTCGGGATTTTTAACGCTGTTATATTTGCTCCTGAAGACCTGATGCTGATAAAAGAGGGCCCATCTATCCGCAGAAAATACATAAATGTGCTTCTTTCTCAGGTAAAGCCTTCTTACTATCACGAGCTTTCGAATTTTGTCCGATATCTGATGAGCCGGAACCGGATCATTAAGAATGCCCGTACAAGCGGAAATAAGGTTTTTACTGATAAGATTGGTGAAGAAATGTCGATCTGGCATGAACCTATGGCCAGATCAGCAGCAAAGATCATTCATGACAGATACCTCTTCTCTCTTCGTATCGACAAGTTTGCCAAGGTCCATCATGAAAAGATTTCCCATGGCAGAGAGTCTCTTTATGTGAAATATAAAACATGTATTCCCGTCAATATGTTAGAAAAATTCGATGAGGAAGAATTGGTGAAATATCTTATATCAAAGTGGGATCACTCTTCTGAAGATGATTTTTACCGGGGAGGTACCGAATATGGACCGCAAAGAGATGATCTGCAGATGTCTTTAGACGGAGATGGACTTCGTATGTTTGCATCTCAAGGACAGCAAAGATCGGCAGCTCTTTCCATGAAACTTGCGGAACTGGATATTATGAGAGAAGAGATGAATGATTCTCCTGTTCTCCTCCTGGATGATGTTTTTGGCGAGTTGGATGCTCAAAGAAGAAAATGCCTTCTTTCCGAGATCGGAGATGCCCAGATCTTTATTACCTGCACAGATAAATCCTTTATTGAGCAGGAATTGGCTGATTCTTTGGAAAAAGCTTCTAAAATCGCGTTTTTTGAGGTTGTTTCCGGCGATGTGATACGAAGGGAGAATAACTAAAAAACTACTCGTTTTCTACCTTTTATGGTATAATATTTAGGTCTAAAAAGATATCAAAAAGGGGCATTTGGATGTTCGTTCATATCGGTGGAGAATATACGATTCTGGTTGATTCAGTGATCAGTCTGGTCAATCTGGAGACAGTTCAGGCATCTTCTTCAGATATGAATGCCTTTCTCAAGTTGCAGGAAGATGAGAATATCCTGGAGTATGTATCTGAAGAGATCCCCAGATCTCTGATCCTGACGGATGATCGGACATACGTCTCCCCTCTTTCGGTGGCAACGATATTAAAACGGGTTCAAAGTGGAGAAATATCTGCTTAAAATATCTGTTTAACATTGTTACAGATCCGGTGAAATCAGTAGTTTTCCCCTATTTTCAGAAAAAGGGGAAAATCAGGAAGGAAAGAATAGAAAATGGACGACGAGAAGAATCTGCAGAATACTTCGGGCAATGAACAGCAGGGTCAGCCGGAGGGACAAAGAGAGTTCTACTATGAAGTACAGGAAGAGACAGATGGTCTGGTAAACCTGGCCTCTGATCCGCGTGCACTGACTGAGGATTATGCCGAGGATTCCCTTGAGGATCTGGAGCAGGCAACGCAGGGACAGGATGATTTCGATACGACCAACAAGAAGGAATATAACGAAGAAGATATTCAGGTCTTGGAGGGTCTGGAAGCCGTTCGTAAGCGTCCGGGTATGTATATCGGTGATACGACCCTTCGTGGTCTTCACCACCTCGTATATGAGATCGTAGCTAACTCTGTAGACGAAGCGCTGGCCGGTCGATGCGATACGATCAAGGTTACTGTTAATAAAGATGGTTCTGTTACGGTACAGGATAACGGTTCCGGTATCCCTGTCGGTATTCACCCGAAAATGGGCATTCCGACAGTCGAAGTAGTCCATACAGTACTTCATGCCGGTGGTAAGTTCGGCGGCGGCGCATATAGCGTTTCCGGCGGTCTCCATGGTGTAGGTGCTTCTGTTGTAAATGCACTGGCTTCCAAGATGGTCGTCGAGGTCCGTCGTGAAGGAAACATTTACCATATTGAATTTGAACGCGGTAAGACCACTTCTCCCCTTGAGATCGTGGGTAAGTGTGATGAGAGTGATACCGGTACGACTACGATCTTTACACCGGATCCGGAGATCTTCCCGGATTGCCGTTTTGATTTCGATGCCATGATCACGCGCTATCGTGAAATGGCTTTTCTGAATAGAGAAATCACTATTATTCTTCGTGATGACAGAGCGGAAGAACCGGCCGATAAGGTACTCCATTATGATGGTGGTATTATCTCCTTCGTAGAGTATCTGAACCGCCATAGAGAGGCACTTCACAAGCCGCCGATCTATATCGCTCAGAGAAGTGGAGAATGCTTCGTTGAGGTAGCTATTCAGTATAACGATTCCTTTGCGGAAAATGTTTATTCCTACGCTAATAACATTGCAACCGTAGAAGGCGGTTCTCACCTCACCGGCTTTAAGAGTGCATTGACCAAGGTGATCAATGACTATGCCAGAAAGTATAAGTTCATCAAAGATTCCGATAGAAATCTCCAGGGTGAAGATACTCGTGAAGGTATTGGCGCCATCATCAGCGTAAAGCTTCCGGAACCTCAATTTGAAGGTCAAACAAAGTCAAAGTTAGGTAATGCCGAAATCCGTACTCTTGTTGAGACAGTCATGAGTGAGAAACTGGCCCAGTATCTGGAAGAAAATCCGAACGTCGCGAAGATCGTTATGGACAAGTGCCTCTCGGCTTCCCGTGCTCGTGAAGCTGCCAGAAAAGCCCGTGATATGACGAGAAGAAAGAGCGTTTTCGAGTCCAATGCTCTTCCCGGTAAGCTTGCTGACTGTCAGGAAAAAGACCCTACATTCTGCGAGATTTTCATCGTTGAGGGTGACTCGGCTGGTGGATCTGCAAAGCAGGGACGTGAAAGAAAATATCAGGCCATCCTCCCTCTCTGGGGTAAGATGCTGAATGTAGAAAAGGCCCGTATCGATAAGGTCTATGGAAATGAGAAACTGCAGCCTGTCGTTATGGCTCTTGGTGCCGGAATTGGCGATGATTTTGATCCGGAAAAACTTCGTTATCATAAGGTTATTATTATGGCCGATGCCGATGTTGACGGTTCTCATATCCGCACACTTCTTCTCACCTTCTTCTTCCGTTATCTGAGACCTCTCGTTGAACTTGGATATGCTTATATTGCATGCCCGCCTCTCTACCGTGTATATCAGGGTAACGAAGGATATTATGCATACGACGATAAAGAAGTCGACGAAATTAAGCAGAAAACCGGATGGAAGGAACCAAAGATCCAGCGTTATAAAGGTCTTGGTGAAATGAGCTCCGAGCAGCTCTGGGAAACAACAATGAACCCGGCTACACGTAAACTTCTTAAGGTTACAATTGAAGATGCACAGGCTGCGGATGAAGCGATGACTCTTCTTATGGGCGATCAGGTTGAACCTCGTAAGGAATT
>CADCLV010000018.1 GCA_902802325.1 Oscillospiraceae bacterium
TTATTATGAATACCTGCAGTGTCAGAGAGAATGCTGACAGACACCTGTTCGGCAATCTCGGTGTTTTCAAGGCGCTCAAGAAGACTGACAGGGATGTGATCATCGCTGTTTGCGGATGCATGATGAAGGTTCCCGAGAATGTCGCAAAGATCAAGAAATCCTATCCTTATGTGGATCTCGTTTTCGATCCCCAGCAGATACACAGATTTCCTGTGCTTTTGAGAGATTCGATAAGAGACAAGAAGCAGATGGTAAATATAGGTCACGATCCGATTGATCTCCCCGTCCCTATAGCCCAGCACCTTCAGCATGGAGATCACCGAGGTGCTCTCATTGAGAAGGATATTGACCATCAGGTACGTCGTGATGACCGAGATAATGACCGCGATCACCGTGACTGGCATCAGCATGTCCTTCATGCCCTGGTTGATCGTCTTATCCAGCGCTTCCGAAAGAGAAGATTTACTGACTTCACGCAGAAGCTCAGAATCTCTGTACGGCAGCTTCTCCTTACTCATGACCAGCGTATAGGCATCCTCCGGCATGGAAAGAAGTCTGTTGACCGAGGATCGGGAAGCAACCATCAGTGACTGGGAACCGTTCACAAAAACTCCATCCACATGAATCTGATACTCTTTTAGATCCGCGATATTTCTTATGGTAATGGTATCTCCGGTTTTGACATGATATGCATATGCACTCATCTCGGAGATATAGAACTTGCCCTCATCAAGAGGGAACTCATTTCCATCCGAGTCTTTAACATGGATCATCGAAGTATCGTCAATTCCCATCAGGGTGATCAGGTCGGGATTGTCTTTGACCTCGAAGGAAGCTGCCATCACTGCCGCTCCCCGCTCCGGCGTTCCTGTATTTACAGAGGAAAGGAAGTATTCGTATTCAAAGTCACCCGTCTCTTTTACGCTGGTATCGACATATCGCTGGATCGAATCCACGCAGGCGAAGGTAAATGCCACCAGCGTCCCGCCCAGTGCGATTCCGGCGATGACCAGAAGGGTTCTGGGAAGATGGCCGAATACGGCGCGGATCTTATATTTCGTCCGGAAACTCATCTTCGCTTTACGAAGACCCATTCTCTTCTTCTTATTCTTCGCAAGTCCTTTAATCATGTCGATCGCCGACCCGCGCATATTGATCAGCGCAGTAATAAAGACCGCGATCACATAGCACACCGTCGGAAGTAAAAGTGCGACAAGAGAGGACTTCCAGGTTATGTGTGTCACCTTATAGAAGACTTCCATCTTATCTTCGATCAGCATATCGGAAAGAGGAGCAAGTGCTGGTATTGCCAGAAGGATACCCAGTAGTCCCCCCAGGATCCCCGGGATCGCGCCCAGTACGCTATAGTGCAGAGCCAGCTCATAACGCTTATACCCGAGCGCATGAAGGACACCGATCATCTTTCTCTCGTTTCTGATCTTACGTCCAAGCACGACTGCAATCAGAAGCACCATGAAAACCATCGTTGTCGGCAGGATGATTTTTACGGTAAACCCCAATTCCTCAAACTGATCTTTCGGACTTTGGATACGGGAGTTATTGCCGACATCCACATAGGACAGCGTCCCGTACGACTCGTTAAGTGCTTTTCGAAAAGCACTTACATCCGTACCTTCTTCGTATCTTACAGCATAGACGGTCGCCATATCTGCTTTCTCATATGCAGAAAAAGCACTTTCCTTCACCACGCCGACTCCGAAACGGTCGCTGTCGGAAAAGGTATCCGTGATGTTTTTCAGACAGAAAAGATAATCTGTACGGATGACTTCACCACAGATGTGATAGATCCTGCCGTCAAGAGTAATGCTGTCGCCGATAGATAGACCCTGCCGTTCCATAAAAAGTCCGTTGAGAAGAATATCCGTATCTGATTCAATATCCCTTCCCTCCTGGACACGATACAGATTGATCTCGGAAGATGGCGCAAAGATACGGACCTCCGTCTCTGTGTCCTGCATCTTAAGATCGATATAAGGCTGCTTCTCGATCAAGACGTGATGCTGTTCTTCTAAGGATTTTTCATCGTCAAGCGGGAGAATCGTCATGAACTCCGCATCTTCCAGATGGGCTTCATTCAGAAGCTTCTGAAAGCTTTCCTGCTGTACGCCATACGAAGAATCAAAGGCGACATGCAGGCAGGAAACCAGCGCTGTCAGGATCGTTATGCTTAAGAAAAAAGACAGATTGCTCCGGAAATTCCGGATATATCGTTTATTCAGTACCATATTCCGTCACCTCAGATCTGAAGTTCCGAAACCGGAAGTTTCTTGCTGTTCATGCTGTTTTCAACGATTTTTCCGTCATGGATGCGAATGATCCTGTCCGCCATTCCGGAGATTCCTTCGTTATGGGTGATGATCACGATCGTCGTTTTATATTCCCGGTTGATCTTCTCAAGCATTGTCAGCACATCTCTGGAGGATTTCGAATCCAGGGCACCCGTCAGCTCATCACAAAGGAGGATCTGCGGATTTTTAACCAGGGCTCGGGCGATCGCACAGCGCTGCTGCTGTCCTCCTGACAGTTCTCTGGGGAACTTATGCTTATGCTTGGTAAGATTCAAAGTCTCCAGAAGTTCATCAATGGAAAGCGGCTCTTTTGAAATATCCGCGACGACTTCCACATTCTCACGGACCGTCAGATCCGGGATCAGGTTATAGGATTGAAAAACAAATCCCACATGTTTCCTCCGATACTCGGACAGCCCGCTTTTCCCCTGCGCGGTGAGTTCAGTCTCTCCAACGCGGATCACACCCGAATCCGGAGAATCGATACCTCCCAGCATATTCAGAAGTGTGGATTTACCGGACCCGGAAGGTCCCAGGATTACTGTGATCTCTCCTTTTTCTGCGGTAAAGTCCACCCCGTCCATGGCACGGATCAGGCTCTCCCCGCTGCCATATTGCTTCACTGCATTTTTCACTTCAATAAACATTTTCTTTCTCCTTTTTACTATTTTTGGCCGCAGGAAACTTCACCCTCACTTCCGCAAGGACTTCTATTTCACTGAATGTCCATTCATTTCTTATGTATGTAATCGACGATATTCGGTCGGTGTCACACCATATGTCTTCTTAAACAGAGCACAGAATTTACTTGGATTGCTGTATCCTGCCTCCTCTGCCAGATCCGCAATACTCTTTCTCGTTTTCCGAAGGCCTTCTTCCGCCTTTTGCAGCCGTACATTCTGAAGAAATGTATAGATCGGAACACCATATACTTTCCGGAAATACATCTTCAGCGCCGGTGCCGTACAGCGAAGATCTTTTGCCAGTTCCTCCGCCGTCAGGTGGATGCTGGGATCCTGAAGGATCCTTTTTCTCGCATCTTCCGCAATCTTTCTCTGGCCGGAAGTGGTATATTCACTCTTCCGGAGCGGTTCCACATCTTCGTGAAGAAGAAGATATAAAAGTCTCGTACTCTGCATCCTGGCCCGCGGAAGATCCAGGGACCGGTCATCGATTCCCTTGGTCAGATCCTCCACGATCTGACGGAATTCCTGCGATGCATTTCCCAGGAAGCACTCTTTATCCCTTTCAATCAGCTGCATACAGGCTTCTTTTGTGATGCCATAGTAAGAAAGTGTAGTCCGGTCACTGTCACTCATGAGCTCGAAATTAAAATACAGACCAAAACCTCGATAGTATTCTTTCCGGAAAGTCAGCAGGACCTGGGGATCATTTTCATCGAAGCCGACCATACCTTTATCCAGGTAGGCATACTTCCCCTTTCCCCTCATAAACACTTCGACGCGGCCGTCCATGCAATAGTTCAGTTTAAAGAAACGGAGCCGGTCCGTAAGAACAGGTCTCCGTCCATCAATATGTGCACCAAATTCAAGTTCTCTCGGGATCGTGTAATAGAAGATCCCCATACCTTCGAATGGCATCACCACATATGCATCGACCGCTTTGTCATCACGAGGCGATGCTTTCAATTCCATCTTGGTGATCCATTCAGAAGCACGTGCAAAATGTACTACATCATCCAAAGGAACCGGGGAAACTCTTTTGACCAGATCTTCAAACATCTTCTGCTCCTTACGTTGTTATGATCGCATTGTAGCACATAAGTTAGCAGATGTTTACTCCATTCGAACAAAAATAGCCCAAATGATATCACAATAATGTACAGATCCAGGCAAGGATCGCACAAGCAGGGAAAAAGCAGATCACATGGGCAATATGTGTCTTTTTGTTGTATCCGAACAGGCTCCGGTTATAGACAGATCCGACCTGCGGATAGTAATGGGTAAAAAATCCGAACCCCTGATTACAAAGAAGCACCCAGTCAAAGAAGATCACATCAAACGCCTTAAGAAGAAGCAGCATGACCAGAAATCTTACGAAAAACTGCCAGAAGCCGTATTCATTCTTTATGCCGTCCCATGCACCCAGAATAACAGCACCGCCCATTAGAACCAGCGATAGCGCTGCCATAACATAGCCCACAGCGTGCTGTCCCTTAAACCGTTCCGGGACATAGTCAGGTGTCACCTCAATGGCTTCTTTGGGAGCGGAAGAGAAAAATTTCTTATCCTGGATAAACCCGACGCCACTCCAGAGCATCAGAAAAAGTCCCGCCATCATCATAAGTGAAAGTAAAATCGTAATCAGCATATCTATATCTCCTCATTTCTTTTTTGTGCAGCCGCCAGCATCTGAAGGCCGCCGGTGTGATAGACCGAAAGAAGATTGACGAACTGCTTGGTCTTCTTTCTGTCATATCCTCTGGATACTGCTTCGATGATGCTTTTAAAAAAAGACGCAGTAATAATAGATAGAAAGCCGGAATCAAAATCGTCACTTAGTATTCCTGCTTCTTTCCATTTACGCTGGTATGCTTCCGCCTCCGAAACGCCTTCCTGAAACAGATCCTCCTGCCAGTTTCTAAGAGATGTCTTATCCGCAGACTGTAATAGCAGAGAAACCTCATCCAAATGGTCAAAAACATAATCGACGACATTATCAGAAGGCAGCATTTTCATCGGGTTTTCCCGGAGCAGATCGTTATCTATCACCTGATACTGCTTCTGGATCCTGGAAAGTTCGCCCTTAAGTCCATCCAGAACAGGTTTTACCAGGTCCACAAACAGCGCATCCTTGTCATTATAGTGGCCATAGATTGCACCTGTCGTCACTCCTGCCTCTCTGGCTATATCCCGAAGATACGCATTCTCATATCCCTTCTCGATAAATGTCCTCTTTCCCACTTGGAGAATTCTTTGTCTTGTTGCTTCTTTATCTCTCATAAAACCTCTGCGCGCAAATATAACCTGGTTATATAACCGGGTTATATAGTAAGCCAATGCTAACTCATTGTCAATACGGAATTCAGCGGAAAAAGTTCAGGTTCCTTGAAACCAAATGATTTCAAGGGACCTTTTACAAGAAATGGGGTAGTATGTTCTGTCCGAAATCGGGCTTTCCTGCTATTCTCTATTCTTCAGTGCTTCGGTCATATCGATCTTACGGACATGCTTTACATGGATCGCATTTGTAATCAGACAGGTGGCCGTACCAAGCACAACAATGATTGCAAGAACCAGTGGTGTCACCCGGAAGTAGAAGTATCCGCTCATCGAATTAAGCATACCCGGCCAGAGCTTGCCGATCAGGAAATACTGAAGAGGCAGGAACACGATCACAGATAGAATAATGATCCATTGTGTCTGAGACAGGTAAAGCTTATTCACTTCTTTATTCCGGTACCCAAAAACTTTCAAAAGCGAAATATTCAGTGCATTCTTTTCAATAACCATTTTGGTGAGCATGAACATAACGATAACATAGCAGATGATTCCTACCGCAGTCAGCATCACGATGAGTGATGCCATAAGAGTCTTCATCTGTTTCGCGCTGTCCGCCACCTTCTCTTTCGTGACAACTGTTGAGATGAAACGTTCATCGATCCCCTGGATCTCACTGTCAGAAAAAACAGTATTATAGTATCCCTCGCCTTTTTCCAGATACGCATTCAGCGTATCCTGCGAAGTAAAAGCATATACTCCCAGTTCGAAGTCAACGATTTTCACAACTTTGGCATTCCACGTATGAAGTGTCAGTTTGTTGCTGATTTCGATGGTATCTCCCGTATGTATACCGATTTTGGCTGCCATGATATCGGAAATGATGATCTCATCTTTCGAAAGCGAGGCGACATCTATACGTTGCAAATACTTTGAATCACTGCTGATACCAAGGACATTCACCGGAAGCATTCTGCCATTGTACTCTGTCTCATAGGTGCTGATCGTATCCTTCTCCACATCGGAAGGAAGGACAGACGGATCCGGAAGCGGTGATTTCAGAACATATTGATACTCCGCCACGGCGGAACCTGGAAGGGTATCGATGTATTTATCGAAAGAAGATCGCATGCCCAGGCCAAACATGCAAAGGAGTCCTGCGAGGAAAACACCAATGATCAGGGAAATATACTGTCCTTTGCTTCTTACGACTGTACGGACACGGAAACGGTTGAGGAAACCGAGTTTTTTCATCTCATGAGCATTCTTCACCCGCTTCTCTTTTTTCGTATCTTTTCGGATCAGGCGAAGCGGAGTAAGGTTGAGTTTTTTCCCGAAAACGATCAGGTTAATAAGGATCACAGAAAGGATCGGGAACCCGATCATGAGAGCCATTCTGACCGGATCGATCGTATAGAGCATTTTCGGGACCACATAATAGGCATATACGCTTTCCAGCGGGATCTTATAGACGAATGCTAAGGCAAGAAGAAGACCGATACCGGTGGAGATAAGGGTAACCAGAACCGGAATCGTCAGATAATGACGCAGGATCGATTTCTTCTTATATCCTGTGGCAATCAGAACTCCGACAAAAGAACACTCGTCTTCGAATGTATGGACCGATACAAGTGCGAAAAGGAAGGCAACGATCACCATTGAAAGGAGCATAAAATAGGTCGACATATTAATATTCAATTCCAATTTGGAGATCAGATTATTCACTCTGTTGTTATCTCCGATTGCACAGAAGTCAGTCAGAATACCCTTATCCCCCAGTTTTTTGATGATTTCCCGGTTCTCCTGGTTGACTTCTTCTCTGGACAGTTCATTTTTGAACTTATATGCATACTGGTAGATCATGTTCTCTTCATCCAGTTTGGAGAAAAAACCGTCACTGACGATCGAGACACCAAAGACATCACGATCTGCCAGAAGATCTCCCAGTTCCCTGAAACTGACAATATACTCCGGAAGTCCGATAATACCCGAAACTTCCAATTCCTCTGTTCCGACCTGAAAATGGTCACCGAGTTTCAGATCATGCGTTTCTGCGTAGAGACGATCCAGTGCGATCTCCTTATCACTGTCCGGGAAGCTTCCTTCCAGCAGGAACGGAACATCAATGGAATGTCGCATCCGGAACACACGGATATCCGACTCATCCACAGAAGGAAGATCAACATAAGGCTGATATTCAAGTTCGAGAGTATCCCCTAACAGATCGGAGACCTCAGATTTATCCATCGGTACAGAAATGGAAAAGAATCCATCTTCCAGACCATTCTTCTCTTCCATATCATGGAACGCCGCCCGGATTCCGTGATTTCCGACCACATAGGCAGCACAAAGGCAGATCACGAGTATAATGAAAAGTGCAATTCCGCCGTAAATTCCGATGTTTCTTTTTAAGAACCGGGGAAGTCTTTTCTTAAGAACATTTTTCATAATGACACCTCTTCCCCTTATTACCAGGCCAGATCCTTAGCACGGATCTTTGTATTATTTACTTCATCTTTCGTAATACGACCGTCTTTTAAGTGAATGATCCGGTCGGACATCCGGCTGATCGCTTCGTTATGTGTTACGATCAGGATCGTCGTATTATATTCGCGGTTGACGCCCTCAAGGAGCTCTAAGATCTCCTTGGATGTATCATAGTCCAGGGCACCGGTCGGTTCATCACAGAGAAGCAGCGTCGGAGCCTTAACCAGCGCTCTTCCAATTGATGTTCTCTGCTGCTGGCCTCCGGAAAGCTGCCTCGGATACTTATTCTGATGTTCTTTTAAACCCAGATCTTTCAGAAGTTTCTGGATATCCAGAGATTTTTTCCCCAGGAAAGCGCAAACCTCGATATTTTCTTTGACAGTCAGATCCGGGATCAGGTTATAAAACTGGAATACAAAGCCCAGATGATCTCTTCGGTACTCCAGAAGACCATCCTTATCATCCAATTCGATTTTCTTTCCATTGATACGGATCTCACCGGATGTGAGTGTATCGATTCCACCAATCAGATTAAGAAGTGTCGACTTACCTGCACCGGATGGTCCCAGTACCGTGCAGATCTCCCCTTTTTCAAGTTGAAAGTTCAGTCCCTTCAATACATGGACAACATTCTCACCAATCCCATAATCTTTCTTTAAATTCTTTACTTCCACAAACATTTTTTGTATATCCTTTCTTCTGTTTTTTCGCGCACTATACCCGGGAAAGGCTCTTTTCCTTTTCACCTTCCCTTGTATAGTGTTTCCTTATCTGTTTTCCTTATTCGGCGATTTTCCAGGATGCAGCTTCTTGCCGATCAAGGATAAACTGCTTATAGATGCCATCCTGGCCGAGCAATTCTTCATGCGTGCCATGCTGGGCGATTCTTCCATCATCGATAACAAAGATCTGATCGGCGTGGCGTACAGTCTTAAGGCGGTGCGCAATCATGATGATCGTCTTTTCCCTTGTCAGTTCCTCGATGGCCGATGTAAGCTCCGCTTCATTTTCCGGATCCACATTCGCCGTTGCTTCATCGAGAATGATGATCGGCGAATCCTTCAAGATCGCTCTTGCAATGGAGATGCGCTGCTTCTCACCTCCGGAAAGACTGGCTCCACCTTCTCCGATCACGGTATCGTATCCATCCGGCAGAGTTCTTATGAAATCATCGCAGCGTGCTTTTTTTGCAGCAGCAATCACTTCGTCCATACTTGCATCGGGTTTACCGAAACGGATGTTATTGGCGATTGTATCTTCGAAAAGGTACACCCTCTGGAACACGAAGCTGAAGTTTTTCATTAATGAGTCGAAACTGTAGTCTTTCACATTTCTTCCACCCAGTTTGACCACACCTTCATCCACATCCCAGAACCGGGCAAGAAGATTGCAAAGAGTCGTCTTTCCGCCTCCGGAAGGACCGACGAACGCGGTAGTAGTCTTTTCCGGGATCGTAAGGGAAACATCGTTGATGATCTTCTTTTTGTCATATGAAAAACCGATATGTTCAACTGAGATCGTATGATCTATCGGATCGATCTCCTCTCCGTCAATATCCATCGGCGGCATGTCCATGATCTCTTTTGCCTTGGTAACGGCAATGTTGATATTTCTCATCAGTGCGGAAAATATGCCCATGATCTCGAGGCTTTCATATACCATGAAGGAGGAGATCATCATCATGATGCAGTAAAGAAGAGACATGCTTCCATCAAAATAGAACTTCATGGATGCCAGGCACATAAGAACACCGGTAAGTTTTGTTGTTAACCCCTGAAGGAATACATGAGGCATGACACAGAACTCCAGTTTGGTGTCCGTCTTCACCTTTCCGGCAATGGCTTTCTCCAGTTTTCGTGCCGTCTTATCCGTGAGGTTATAGTTCTTTACTTCCGCGATTCCCTGCACATATTCAATCACCGCGGTTACGATTGCTTCATCCGCTTCATGTTTCATCGGTGCTACGGTCTTCGTACTTTTCTGCATAAACGTGTTCCAAAGAACGAATACCACGATACCGGCCAATAGGATCAGGCCGATCCTCCAGTCGAAGGCAAATACAAATACAGCGATCACAGCAGTGGTAAGAATTCCCTGTGACACGACCATTACGATACGTGTTGCAATATCCGAAAGACTTTCCATAACATTGGTCGTTACATTCGTGATGGATCCTAGACTGTTATGATTAAAAAATCCCATCGGTAGATAACGGAGATGCTCGGCGATCTCTATTCGTTTATGTGCGCAAGAGTGGTATCCGGCCTCTGTCTGAAGCATCGTGACCTTAAGTCCGATCAGGATCTGCCCGATCACAGATATCAGCATGATGCCTAAGGAAAGAAGGATCCTACTGTTCGTCATGTCATCATTGATCACACCCTGCGCAAAAACTGCAATAGCAGAAATACGGAGGGCCGCAAACACAGCTTTTACCACACTGAGTATAATAGCCAGATAAAGTTTCTTTCTATCTTCTTCATTACAGAAATCAAAGAATTTTCTAAGTGTTGAAAACATCTTATTCCACCTCCTTTGAAAGAACATGGGCATCCCACATCTTACGGTACAGTCCGCTTTCACGGAGAAGTTCTTCCTGTTTACCGCATGCTTCAATAGCGCCCTGGTTCACAAGGATAATATTGTCAGCCGAAGCAATCGTGGAAAGACGGTGTGCGATAACGATCAGCGTTTTTCCCCGGACCAGTTTCGCTACGCTCTTCTGAACCAGCGCTTCATTCTCCGGGTCTGTATAGGCTGTCGCTTCGTCAAGTATCACGACAGAAGCATCTTTCAGCATCGCACGCGCGATGGATATCCTCTGGCGCTCTCCGCCGGATAGATGAGATCCGGCACCACCGCATATCGTCTGATATCCGTCTTCCAGACGCATAATGAAATCATGACATCCGCATCTTTTCGCCGCATCGATCACCTGCTCATCCGTCGCGCCCGGATGTCCCATACGGATATTTTCCATAACGGTTTCATCAAAGAGATAGTTATCCTGGGAAACATAGGCAATGTTCTGATTGTATACCTCCAGCGGGATCCTACGGATATCTACTCCGCCGAGAAGGATCGCGCCTTGATTCACATCCCAGAAAGAAGCAATAAGCTTGGCGATCGTCGATTTTCCCGACCCAGAAGGACCAACCAGTGCATTGACTGTGCCTTCCTTGATCCGAAGGTTTAAACCATGTAACACTTCTTCTTTTTCATAGGCAAAGTGGACATTTTTCAGTTCGATATCATATCCTTCGGGAAGTTCGGATACTTTATCCGGACGTTCCAATTCCGGCTTTACGATAATGGATGTTGCCTCGCCGATAATTACCTGGCATTTCTTCAGATCA
Source organism: Oscillospiraceae bacterium (assembly GCA_902802325.1). Lineage (GTDB taxonomy): Bacteria > Bacillota > Clostridia > Saccharofermentanales > Saccharofermentanaceae > Scatonaster. Next base: position 11,113 of record CADCLV010000018.1, read on the forward strand.
TCCAGATAATTGGCAATGACCAGAAATGGGGATACCAGACCAAGGGCAAGAATGATCAGCATAAATGCATCACTTCCGCTGACCCATCCGCGGCTATAGAACCATCCTGCAAATGGAACCAGGGAAAGAAGCTGCGCCGGAAGCATGGTCAGTGCCACATTCTGATACACATTGCAGCTTCGCATCCACTCGATAAAGCAGTCAGCGCCTTCTTTCGCCGCCTTGACAAACTTGGCATAAGACGTTCTGGCTTTACCGAATGCCTTGATCACTTCGATACCGTTTATATACTCGACTGCAGTATCGTTCAGTGCCTTTGTCTTATCAATGGTATTCTGGAAACGCTCTCCGGCACCGATAAATTCAAAACTGAAGAAAAGTGCACCGATCGGCAGCGAGAGAAGAGAAAGAAGCGCAAGTTTCCAATTGATCGTCAGCATATACACGAAGACAACGATCGGGATCAGAAGATTCGAGGTCACTTCCGGAAGGATATGTGCCATAGTCGTCTCTACAGAATCCACACGCTCGATGATGATATTCTTATATGTTCCTGATGATTCAGAAAGAACGTCTCCAAGCGGCATCTTCGCCATATGTTTCGTGATCCTTCTCCGGATATTCCCGAGAACTTCAAAGGTCGCTCTATGAGAGAGCGCCGTTGAGATCGTATGTGTCAAGCGGTTCAGTACCCAGCAGATCGCAACAAAGAGCAGCTGCCGATAGCAGAATGCTTCATCCGCGTTTCCGGAAAGCAGATCTTGGACGATCCTTCCGATAAAAATGTATGGCAGAAAGCCAAAAGCAACGCTGAGTATGGCAAGTACTATACTTGCAACATAATAACTTTTCTTTGACCCGGCAAATTCCACGACCCAGCTTACCGTTGACCGTGATTTTTCCTTAGATGTGTTTTTTTCCATCAATCACCCCTCCTTATTTATTTCTCAACCGGCAGATGGAATACCGGATGAAATTTGGTGAACACTTTTAAGTTAGCGTACGCTAACCCCTGAATAAAAAGAAAAGCGACCAGGTCGCTTCAGATTGTTTAGAAACCAAGCACCGCCCGCCATCCGGGGATGAAGAATTTCTCAAGAGTCTTCGCATAGTGCATCGCCTGCTCTTTCGTGAAATCATGTTCTACCGCTGCTACCACAGCATCGATATTCATGGTCACCAAAAGATGCAATTCTTCATCTGAAACCTCGTTGACAGAGAATCCGTTTTTTTTCGCATTCGCAATGTACTCATGTGTATTCTTTTCTTCCATGAGAGCAATATCATGAACGAAATTGGCATATCTTGTCCCCTGGGAAGAGCAGATGATCAGTTTAAATGCATCAAGGTGCGAATAGATATAATCCAGCATGATCGAAGTTGAAGAAGTATCTTCCCACGCGCGTTTTGTTTCCGGAAGATTCAAAGTTTCATTTTCTTTCTTTGCCAAATCGTCATAGAGACGCATCATGCCATCAATAGCCGGATCCACCAGTGCCGAGAACATCTCTTCTTTACTCTCAAAATGTTTGTAAAGACCGGATGCACTCATACCTACAGCAGATGCGATCCTGCGCATGGAAGCATCAATAAAACCATACTTACGGAATTCATCATATGCTGCTTTCATGATCTGATCATGATGGGTTTTCTTATCGCGAACCATAACTCATCCTTTCAAGAAGGTCAAAACAGATTTAGCGAACACTGTTTGCTAACAGTAATTAGAGTACACCGTTCGCTAATTCTTGTCAACATGTTTTTTCTTCTTTCAGGAAAACATTGACGGAATTGGATGAACCCGATAAGATTGTAGTTAGCATACACTAACTTGTTGTGTAAATTCACTATTATTTTATGGAGGTATCACTATGAGTGAAATCTTTAAAGGTATCCCTCAGATCAAGTATGAGGGACCAGAAAGCAAGAACCCGATGGCATTTAAGTACTATGATCCGGACAGAGTTGTTCTTGGTAAGAAAATGAGCGAGCAGCTTCCGTTTGCCATGGCATGGTGGCATAACCTTTGTGCCAATGGTGTGGATATGTTCGGACGCGGTACAGCAGACAAGCGCTTTGGTGCTGAAGCTGAAGGAACGATGGAACACGCTAAGGCAAAGGTAGATGCCGGTATTGAGTTTATGAAGAAACTCGGCATCAAATACTACTGTTTCCACGATGTCGATCTCGTTCCGGAAGCAGATGACATTAACGAAACCAATAAAAGACTGGATGAGATCACAGATTATATTCTTGAAAAAACCGCCGGTACTGACATCAAGTGTCTCTGGGGTACAGCCAATATGTTCAGCAACCCCCGCTTCATGAATGGTGCCGGAAGCACTAACGATTTGGATGTGTACTGCTTTGCGGCAGCTCAGGTAAAGAAAGCAATCGAGCTTACTGTAAAGCTTGGCGGCCGCGGATATGTCTTCTGGGGTGGCAGAGAAGGTTATGAGACACTGCTGAATACTAAAGTAAAGTTCGAACAGGAGAATATTGCCAACCTCATGAAGATGGCTAGAGATTACGGAAGAAAGATCGGCTTTACTGGAACTTTCCTGATCGAGCCAAAACCGAAGGAGCCGATGAAGCACCAGTATGATTTCGATGCGGCAACCGCGATCGGATTCCTGAAAGAATATGGTCTGGATAAAGACTTCATGATGAATATTGAGGCAAATCACGCAACTCTGGCCGGCCATACCTTCCAGCACGAACTGCGTATCAGCCGCATCAATAATATGCTCGGTTCCATCGATGCAAACCAGGGTGATATCATGCTGGGATGGGATACTGACTGTTTCCCGAGCAATGTTTATGACACCACACTTGCTATGTATGAGATCCTGAAAAACGATGGACTTCCGGTCGGCATCAACTTTGACTCCAAAAACAGACGTCCGAGCAATACCTATGAGGATATGTTCTATGCATTTATCCTTGGTATGGATTCCTTTGCCTATGGTCTTCTGAAAGCAGCGCAGATGATCGAGGACGGCAGACTCGAAAAGAATATTGAAGAACGCTACTCTTCCTTCTCTTCCGAACTCGGAAAGAAGGTAAGATCCGGAGAAGCAACCCTTGAAGAGCTGGCAGCCAAAGCTTCTGAGCTTAAAGCCCCGGCAAATCCGGTATCCGGAAAACAGGAATATCTCGAAGGAATTTTGAACAATATTATTCTTTCAAACAATTGACAAAAAACTGTACAGATGGTATAAAGAAGTAGTTAGCAGATGCTAACTCATGTCTTATTTCATAATTCCCTCCCGTAATTGTCTTGCCGGAATAGACATAGGGAGGGAATTAACTATCCAGGAAACATACAGAACCGCCCCATTCCTTTAAAAGAACTGCCCTATCAGGATATAACATCCGGATAGGGCAGTTCTTTCGTAAACTTAGAGGGAGTTAAAAACTCAATTGGACATTACTTCTTTACATGGAATGCATCCATCTTCGGATAAACAGCAGATTCTCCAAGCATTTCCTCGATACGCAGGAGCTGATTATATTTAGCCACACGCTCGGAACGGCTGGGAGCGCCGGTCTTGATCTGGCAGGTATTCAGAGCTACGGCAAGATCTGCAATTGTAGTATCTGCCGTTTCACCGGAGCGGTGGGAAGAAATCGCTGTGTAGCCGGCATTATGTGCCATCTTAATGGCTTCAAGTGTTTCAGAAACAGAGCCAATCTGATTCAACTTGATCAGGATCGAGTTACCGGCACCCAGAGAAATGCCTTTGCTGAGTCTTTCTGTATTGGTAACAAACAGATCATCGCCAACGAGCTGTACTTTATGACCGATCTTCTCTGTCATCTTCTTCCAGCCGTCCCAATCCTCTTCATCCAGGCCATCTTCAATAGAGATGATCGGATACTTATCAACGAGATTCTCCCAATGTGCGATCAGCTCATCAGATGTGAACTCTTTTCCGGACTTCGGCTGCTTGTAGAAACCCTTACCTTTTTCACTCTTCCACTCGGAAGAAGCCGCATCCATTGCGATCATGAAATCTTTACCCGGTTCATAACCTGCGGCCTTTACAGCATCGAGGATCGTCTCAATGGTCTCTTCATCGGAAGAAAGATTCGGTGCAAAACCACCTTCATCACCAACAGAAGTTGCAAGTCCTTTCCCCTTCAGAATTTTTGCAAGGGCGTGGAACACTTCTGCACACCATCTAAGGGCTTCTTTAAATGTCGGTGCACCGACCGGCATGATCATAAATTCCTGAACATCAACTGTATTTGTGGCATGCGCACCGCCGTTTAAGATGTTCATCATCGGAACCGGAAGACGGTTTCCGGCAGCACCGCCAAGGAAACGGTAAAGCGGGATATCAAGAGACTTCGAAGCGGCTCTTGCTGCAGCAATAGATACCGCCAGGATCGCATTTGCACCAAGATTAGACTTATCCTTCGTTCCATCTGCCTTGATCATCGCTGCATCGACTGCATATGTATCCGAAGCATCAAGACCCTTGATCGCATCATTAATAGTAGTGTTGATATTATTTACGGCTTTCTGAACACCCTTTCCGAGATAACGGCTCTTATCTCCGTCACGGAGTTCAAGTGCTTCAAACTCACCAGTCGAAGCGCCACTCGGAGCTGTACCGAATGCGACAGTACCGTCTGCAAGATAGATCTCTGCTTCCACTGTCGGATTTCCTCTAGAATCCAGGATCTCTCTGCCGATTACTTTTTCAATTGTTAGTTTTGCCATAAAAAAGGCTCCTTTCATACATACTAATTCCTCTCCTGCGCCGGGAATTGGAAAAAGCGACGCGGTTGGAGAGGAATTAAAGATCAAGACATGGTTAGCTATCGCTAACCACGAATATTTATATCATGTGTGAATATTTCTGTCAATAGCGCATCTTTACGCTCCGTGCTCAGCCACGAATACTTTTGGGAGCAGTGATATCAAAAGGTTTTCCCCATGAACTCTTCGCCGACTCATCAATATGTGCAAAGATCTTCGGAGAATAGTCCCAAATTCCGCTATGCCCTGTACATACTACTTTCACATTCGAGTGTTCAATCCTGTTTTTAAGGATCTGAAGTGACTTTTTGTTAAGAACCGGATTCTGGGTGAAGAATTCAAAGAGACTGTACCCTCCCATTGCATTTACTGCCAGACAGTCTCCACTGAAAAGGACAGTATCATCCACAAGATAGCACACATGGCCGGCAGTATGTCCGGGAACCTCGATCACTTCGACCTGAATACCGTTAAGGTGCAATATCTCGCCATTTGAAACAGTGTTATAAGCATCGAGACGTACCGGATTTTTAAGTGGGATCCCGGCTTTGATCATCCTGCAGAAGGCTCCATCAAAATAGACTTCCTCCCCTCTTCCAAGATAGAGCTCCGCATTGGGAAACAGTTTTTTCTTCGCATTCTTATCTACGCCTCCACAGTGATCCACATCCGAATGCGTCAGGAGAACATGCCGGATGTTGTCAGGCTCGATCCCCAAATGCCGGATCATCTCAGATGCACCTTTGTGATCCAGATGCCCCGAATCGATTGCGATCGTTCGCCCGTTTTTGGTGTAAAACCAGATATTCACATCATCCTGCCTTACCGCGCTGATACCTTCCTGATATTTGCCGGATTCAGCAGGATGCAGCATCCGCTTACCGTACATGGTATATCTTTTCAGTTTAGTATCGAAAAAATACATAAATCTCATACGCATGACCTCACATCGTTTTTATTCGAGTATAGGCTTCTGTGCGTTTATGTACTTCTGAAAATCTGCTTTCAGCCTGGTTAAAATTTTTTCAGCGCATAACTTCCGCCGCGCTGATTCCGGTCAGTTTCCGGCAGGTGTCTGCAAAATGTGATGGAGATGAAAATCCGGCATCCATGACTACTTTGGTAATCTGCTCACCGCAGGAAATCTTCTGCCACACATATTCAAATCGTCGAAGAAGAAGGTAATTCTTCAGACTAATGCCCGTTTCCTCCTTGAAAAGATGTGCCAGATAACTTTCAGAATAGAAAAGCTCCCGTGAAAGATCTTTCACTCTTTTATCAAGATATTCAAAATGGTCAGCTTTATCCAGGATGGAAAGTACCCGTTGATCGATCCCCTCTCTTCTGGTGTGAAGAACATCACCGAACAGATCTGAAAGACATATTTCGATTCTTTCCATCCCCCACCCGCCTGGTCTTTTACAGGCAGATTCGATCAATAAGGGCGTATCCATCGTCGAAAAAACGGGTTTTCCTTTCAAATAATCGCGACGAAGGATCTCAGCCAGACGTGACGTCGGATCCACAAAAAGGAAAAACAGGATCTCGCCTTCCGGCCGCTTATGTCTGACATTCTGCTCGAGAATGATCATTCTCCCGACGGTATCATTCAGTTTCAGAGTGCCTTTCCCAAAGAATACATGCAACATACTGTGACTATGCTCCCTCGTCTGTTCGTAAGACGGTATAACAGTAATATAGGTATCGTTAAACTGTATTTTGGTCATAATCTCTTACAAATGCAATTCTGTTCTCTTTGTGGTTAGCCATGTCTAACTTGTACTCATTATATCACACAACCACAGTAACAGATGCGTATCTGATTTGGCGGGACAGATTTGTCTGAAATCCGTCATCAACGGAAAACGAGAAGCATAATGACTGCAAATCCGATTACAAAGGTCAGCGCGCCGCTGTCATTATCTTTTTTACTGATCATAACAGGGATCTCTTCCACAATCGAATAGATCATCGCGCCGCCGGCAACCGCCATTATATACGGAAGCGAATCCGGAAACAGCGTAACGATCACCAGTATAAACACGGCGATCAAGGGAATAGAGACTCCGGATACCACTCCCATGAAGAAAGCTCTTCCTTTTCCGACACCCTTCTCCAGTACTGGAAGAGATACGAAAAGCGCCTCCGGGAAGTTCTGAACAGCAATCGCAATCGCCAGAAAATACGGAGTAGAATTCGGGATCCATGAGGTCTGCATAAAATGTGCTGCGAAGATCGAGCCAAGCGCGATTCCTTCCGGCACGTGATGGATCAGTTCTGCCAGCATCATTTTCGTTTCGGAGCGAAGGCTGCTCTTCGGGCCCTCGGTAATATTTACATAGGCGTGCATATGCGGCACAAGACTGTCCAGGAGAAATTGTACGGCAACACCTGCACAAAAACAGGGAAAAAGCGGACGGATCCCGCATATTCTCATCCCGTTAAACCCACCTGACGCCGGCTCGAGCATGGCCCATACCGATATGGAAAACATGATGCCGGAACTTGCCCCGGCCAGAGCCACTCTGACTTTTTCAGAGAGTTTCCATCTTCTCGCGTATACGAAGGCCGCACCAAGGACCGTACCCAGAAGCGGGATCAGCATGCCAAAGATCGTATCCGAATCTTTCATCGCTCCGGACGTATCCAGTGCTTCTATAAGGGTCTTTACTCCGATAAAGATAAGGATCGTTCCGCCCGCCACTTCCGCGCCGGATTTATACCGCATACCGAATATGTTGCCGATCCGCACTCCCATAAAAGAAATGATAAATGTAATAACCGAGATGACTGTTACGGCGAATAATACATTCTGAATTCTTCCCGTATCGAGGACCGATACAGGAACCGCAACAAAAGTAATGCCTACTGCCAGCGCATCTATGCTTGTGGCAATGGCCATCATGAACATGGTCTTTATGTCAAAGCCTTCTTTTTCCTTCTCTTCCTCGGAAAAAGCTTCTCTGATCATATTAAAGCCAATTAGAAATAAAAGTACGAATGCCACCCAGGGGGCAACGATCTTGATCCATTTTTCAAATCGTGATCCAATGATATAGCCTATAAAAGGCATGATGCCCTGAAAAGCACCAAACCAGACACCGCAGAGCAGACACTCTTTCGCAGTGATTTTTTTCGTAGACAGACCTTTGCATACAGATACGGCGAATGCATCCATAGCCAGTCCGACAGATAAAAGAAGCAGTTCAAAAATGCCCATATAACTCCCCAATAAAAAACCAAGTACAGTTTTCACTATACTTGGGTAATCATCAAATAATATACCTCACGTATAGTTTCTCTATACATGAGTCTCGCATTTTAAAGCAAGCCAGGTCAAAGACCAGTATGTTGACTTGCTACGATCAACGTTTGCTACTCCCCCATGGAATTGTCTTCAATAATGTAACACGATAACATTTTTCAGTCAATTCCAAGTATCATGATACAACCGAAGCCCTCTATTCGAGAGTGGTAATCGAGACACGTTCACCTCTTCGAATCATATTTCGAAGGCGCATCAGTTCCTGATCTTTTTTCTCCGCCAGAAGGAGCACAGCCTCTTCCTTTTCATTCCGATGAAGGATCTTGTCGATCCGGCCGTTTCTGATCACGATGCGTTTCGGGGCCATCAGGGAAAGGATCGGATCATGTGTCGCAATCAGCACGATCTTATCATTTCCTGTCAGAAGATCCATGGCCTTTCTCCGATCGATGCCTGCATTTTCGATCTCATCGATCAGTACGATCGGGGCTCTTGAAAGGAAGGCACAGTCGGCGATCATCAGAGCGCGTGACTGCCCTCCGCTTAAGGCGGTCACAGCCGTATCCGGCGAAAACGGCTCTCCTGCCAGAGAAACAGCGACATCATATACCTTCCGGATTTTTTCGGAAATCTCGTCCTTTCGAAGGAAACACTCAGCATGCATTCGAAGAAACTCTTCCACATTCATATCCAGAACGAAATTCATATTCTGGGAAAGCTGAGCGATAGAACGTCTTCTTTCCCCGTTTCTCAGCCATTCATCCTTACTCTTTCCGTCAATCAGGATCGTTCGTAACGTGGGTGTATCTTCTTGCGCCTGCCACTCGATATCTTCCAGAAGGCGGCTTTTCCCCGATCCGGTCTCACCAACGATGGCAATCATTTCTCCTTTCCGGATCGTAATCGGCACAAAGCTCTCCTTCGTGCCATCCTTCCCTTTTCCGGGAATGATCGTTATGGATCCGACATTTCGCACTTCCTCAGAAAGACATGCAGATGCATTCCGGAGATAGATCTCAAAATCCTCCTCTACTTCTTTACGGTTCATCTTTCTCTGCTCAAAAAAAGCTTCCGGAAGATCCAGAAGGTTATCGGAGAAACTCTTTTCTTTATTCCACTCCACCTCGAAATCATCCAGATAGTAAGGCAGATACGGATATTCTTTCTCCAGTTTTAAAAGCGGGATCGTAAGCATGCATATACCTTCTTTCTCAGATCCGGATGTGCTTGACATTTCCGATCTGGTATTCTTTTCCTATTTTTGTCTCACCCAAACAATAGGAACAAAGGGCCATCGGCATAGGGAAACGCAGAGTCTCATCTTCGATTTCTCTTTCCATAGCCATATTCCGGATCGCCCTTGCGATTTCCGAAATGCCCTGTCCGGTAAGTCCGTTGACAGGAAATATCAGGGCTTTGGGATTGGAAGTTTCCACTCTTCGCATGAACACTTCTCTTTCCGCCTGAGAAACGATATCTCCTTTTGTGATCAATACAATATCAGCCAGTTTTAGAAGTGGTCCGATCTTTCTAGGAGCCCGGATCCCGCTTAACTGATCGATCACACAAACAGACAGTACATTCTTAATATAGGGCGAGCACCGGTTGCAAAGGCCGGCGCTCTCTGTAAACAGATAGTCCAGTTCTTCCTTTTTCCCCCAATCATAGACTGTCTGAATATTTGTGATGTAGTAATGATCCGGACAGAGTTCAGAGGAAAGGCCCTTTGCAGATGGAATGCCTGCCTGAGTATAGATTTTGTCATCCTCAGTCTGAAGGCAGTCAAATTTACAAGCTCCTACCTTCTTTCCCTCATTCATGAATTCTTTCAGAATTCTTGTCATAACAGTTGTTTTTCCGGTTGCAGGCGGACCTGCAAAGGTTACAAGTCTCATTCCTTCTCCTCCGTCATGATCCGCTTGCATCTTTGGATTATCTCCGGAAGAGCGGGATCATAGATATATTCCCAGCCGACAAACCGAAGGCTTCCCGGCAAAGCGTTTTCCACTCTTGTAATATTACTTGGGAAGAAGCCCTTCTCGCGGAAGATCCTTCCCACTTCCGGCTGACAAAGGATGGACATGATTCTTTCCGCATCTGAAGTGGATCTGGACGTCACTACAAGAGGCAGGATCGGAGCTCCATCAGAAAACCAGACAAGTTTCATGCCGCTCTGTCGCGCCTTAATTTCTCCGAAGATCCATGGCATCAGGTAAATATATGGTTTTTCGCCTTCGATTGCCCCCGGTTTGATCATCTGGGATGGATGTACGATCGCCCTGATATTTTTCCGAAGCCGTCTGATTCCTTCGTCACCCGCAGCCTGATGGACATAGGTCAGAATGATTCCGTCAAACATGTGACCGTCGTCCGGGAAAGCAATACTATTTTCATAATCAGAAGAAAGAAGGTCAGAAAAGGATTCCGGCTCGCTTCTTCCTTTTGCCTGATTTGTATCCACCACCATAACCAGAGGAATGCAAGAGTAGATATCAAACATTCCTTTCGGATCGGTAAACGAAGCAAAATCCGGGTTACCGAGGTATGCATTGCCCACTGCATGAAACCCTTTTTCCATCATGACAGGATGATTAACGAGACCTTCGATGCCTGTCCCCATGAAAACATCCGGATCACATTCACGAAAGATAGCATCTGCCCAGGACAAGCCAAACTCCGCTAATGCGATGTTGTACTCTTTCCTGTCAGAGATATGTTCATCCAGATAGTCCTGGAAAGGAAGCTGAATCACACATGGAACACGCCCGACCAGCTTTGCCTCTTTATTTTCTGCTGTGTAATGTAGTTCTTCGTTTTTCACGAAATCGATTCCTCCCGTCTACCACTGTCACCTGTTCGTTCTTTTCATGATTAAGCACATCCACCGGAAGCACACAAACATGCCGCTTGTCATCGATCACAAAATCACGAATACGGACATCCACATCAAATGCTTTGCACAGATTCTCCTCGGAAATCACTTCATCCGCCTTTCCGAAAGAGTTGCTCCCATCACGGTTTAGGATCAAAGCCTTGTCCGAAATGGCTAATGCATGTTCCGGATAATGGGTATTGACGATAGATGAAATGCCACGATCACGACATAACCTATGGATCGTATTGATCACGATCAGCTGATTCTTAAAATCAAGATTCGACTCCGGTTCATCCAGGATCAGAAGTTCCGGATCCGTGGCCAGGGCTCTGGCGATCAGGACCATCTGCAGTTCTCCGCCGGAGATCTCATTACAAAGTTTTCCGCGAAGCCGGCTCATGCCAACCATATCCAGACACTCTTGCGCAAAACGGTAATCCTTCTTTGTTGGCTGAGCCAATATACCGAGATGTGCATTTCGGCCAAGAAGAACCATCTCTTCCGTTGTATAGGAGAATGCGGAGCGTTTCGCTTGCGGCACATAGCCGATCTTCTTCCAGATCTCCTGATTTTTCCATTCGTGCCAGGGTTTACCGTTAATATATGTGCAGCCGGTACGCCACGGAAGGAAGCCGAGCGTACATTTCAGGAGAGTTGTCTTACCAACGCCATTGGACCCCAATATAGAAAGGATCTCTCCATCATTGACACACAAAGAAAGATTCTTAAGAATATCCGGACCTTTCTTATATCCGAAAGATGCATCTTTTACCTCAAAGGTCATGTTTTCACACCTCCTGTCCGTCTTAACAGAATGATAAATACCGGGGCACCGATAATTGCCGTAAGGATCGAGATCGGAATCTCCGCAGCCGTTGCAGATCTCGCCACAGTATCGATAAGAAGAAGATATGTTGCACCAAGTCCGATACTTGCCGGAATCACGTACTTATTGTTATTTCCAAACATCATACGAGAGATGTGGGGGATCAGGATTCCGATCCAGCCGACTTTTCCACACATGGCAATCACTGAGCCGGTAATCATGGTAGAAGATACGATCGTAAGGCCTCTCATCAGTTTTAGATTGATGCCCATCGCTTTTGCCTCATCATCATTTAATGAAAGAACATTCAGCTTCCATCTGAGGCAAAAGAGTATGATAATACCAATAAGCATCGGGATCGTACCGATCCACAGTTTCTTGAAACTGGTTCCCGATAAACTTCCCATAAGCCAGTAAGTGATCTCCGGCAAAACATCCTGCGGATCGGCCACATATTTTATTAATGAGACCAAAGCCTCAAAAAGAGAACTGATCACCATACCGGATAGTATAAGCATGACAAGTGAAGACTCACCTTTCACACGGCTGATCATATATACCAGCCCTACCGATATCAAACCCATAGCGAAAGCGGTTCCTTGAATGCCCAAAGAAGGAAGCCGGAGCATGATTCCCAGCGTCGCCCCGAAAGAGGCGCCCGTGGCGACTCCCAATGTATCAGGAGTCGCCAGGGGGTTGGAAAACATACTTTGAAAGGCTGCACCGGCAACGGCCAGACCCGCGCCTGCGATAATTGCAAGGATCGATCTGGGAAGACGGATCTTGTAAAGAACAGTCTTCACATTCGGATCTTCGACCTTCATGCCCAGGAGGACTTTTACGCAGTCTTTAACAGGAATCGAGTATCGGCCTACGCCCAAAGCAACAAAGAAAGATACTACAAGCGCAATGGTGATCCCGATCACCCAAATAAGTTCTGTTTTCTTTTTCACATTTCCACCTATGTCCGATGATCAGAGACCATTTGCCGCATCACGGGAAGGAATGAACATCATATCCAGCTGTTCTTCCGACAGATCGTATCCGCACATTTCCTTATAGTACTCTTTTGCGATCTTACGGATATCGACATCCGGGAACAGATCCGGATAAATTACAGAAGCCAGCCACTGCATTGTAACCGGAGAGTCACCGCCCGGTGTATAACTTCTATAAAGGCCCAGAGGCATCTTATAAACCCGCTTATTCTTTACCGCATTGATCGTGCTCCAATCATCGGTGCCAATGGCATTGTTATAAAGATCTTCCGGCTGTGTGCCACAGAAATTAGTAATGATAATGATGTCCGGATTCCATTCATATACCTGTTCCATCGAGATTTTCAGAATTGAACCATCCGGTACCTCGCTGGCAACATTATAGGCATTTACCGATTCACACCACCACTGGCCGAAGAAATTTACACCGGAAGCTACCATCGCCGCATCTGTATATTTAAAGAGAACTAAAACGCGGGCCTTCTGATCTTCCGGAATGTCCTTTGTCTTTTCGATGATGTCCGCATGGACTGCGTCACTCTTCTCCATAGCTTTCTTTGCGAAATCCGATCCGCCAAAGATCTGGTCAAGAAGGTCGATCCATTGCTCATAGGTCTCGATAATGTCATACTTCCACGCAGAAGCAGAAGTTGTAACGGCCGGAATACCTGCTTCACGGATCACTTTTGCCTGCTCCTGTCCCACACCGATGACAATGTCAGGCTTAAGAAGGAGCAGTTCCTCCAGGTTTACTTCATCTCCACTGATGAAGGCAGTCTCGGCATTCAGGATCTCCGGGTAGATCTGACCAAGAAGACCGTTTTCCGCAGCACTCATCGATACCGGATGGATACCCACGATTTTTTCAGCGGAACCCAGATACTCGGCAACTACAGAAGCCAGCGGATAAAAAGAACCAATTACAATTCGGTTGATCGTATTCGGAACTTCAACTGTATCTCCCGCATGATCGACAACTGTATGTGTACCGTTTGGATCTCCAAACGGATTCTGGGTATCCTGGCTTTCCCCTTTTACCTCAGAATCAGATTCAGACGACTCCTCCGAAACACTTTCCGAAGTTTCAGACACTTTTTCTTCCGTCTGTGTCGCGGAAGAAGATGATGCACTTGTTTCCTCATCCTTTTTTGCACAGGCCGTAAAGGCACAAAGTGCAATGGATACCGACAATAAGCCGGCAAGCAGTTTTTTCTTCATAATAATCCTCTTTCTACTTACTTTCGTAAGAACTATGTTATATATATTTAAGCCGGTCGTTTAGAAGCGCCGAACGGGCTTACAGATTCAGTTCAAGCCATTTATTCTCATCCAGATAATTCCAGTAACTACCTTTTCCCACACGGCTTGAAACAGAGTACTGCGGGAAAAGAACCTGATTTTTTGCTTTTCCGGAGAACTCCATAAACAGTGGATCCGCGATCAGAAGATCCTCCTGATCTTTCACCACAGAAAGAATTGCATCCTCATCATTTAGATATGTGGAAACATCATCTTCATGTTCAATCGTATATAGCTGGCAATCGATATTTTTCGAACGCAAGAAATTACGCATAGAATCTCCGATCACCGAGTCAGCAATAATGACTCCGGAACGTCTGATATTCTTGGGGCTTCGAACCTTAAACACTGCGGTTTTCCCTTCTTTTACCAGATCCAGGTACGAAGTCATCTGCTTCTGTCCTATCGGGAAATTCACAATATAAGGTGTCTGATATTTCTTTTCCATCTCTTTTGCTATAGCCAGCCCCGCCTGATTCCAAACCAGGTTCAAAGTGACTTTCTCCGGATACTGGTAAAACAAAAGAGAACCATACATGCCTTTTCCCTGCATCAGAGAGATACCATTTTCAGCAAGAGTTTCACATAAACTGTCAAACACTTCCTGATGCATATCCAGAGGAGATATCCCCGGCACGGCAATCGTTCCTTCATTATTCCACGGCTCCCGTTTCTCCGGATTCCTCTCGTAATACTCCGTTAGTGCTGAATATGCCATCAGAATGCCATCATAATAAGTTCCCTTGATTCCGGCAGTTGGAAATCCAAAACAAGGTATCCCGGTCCGGTTCTCGACGGCCCTGGCCACTCCATTGAAATCAAAACCGATGACATTGGGAACCGGACTGCCGACTATTGCAATAAACTTCGGATGTCTTTCCAAAGCATTCTTCGTGATCTTCCCGATCAGCTTCTCATCATCGCCAAGGATGGCATCTACCTTTCGAAGGCTTGTACAATACACCATCGCGTGACTTCCGTACCATCTCGGCTCATCGAAATGGGTATAATTGCCTGTACAGCCTGCAGCATCATGGATGCAGATCATTCCACCCAGGTCGAAAAGTGCGGAGCATACCCCCGAATAATCTCCTGCAAAAGGAGGAAGGTACATGCATACTTTATGTTTTCTATTCATCAGACTATTCCTCCATATTCATCGATCAGTTTTCGGATATCCGCCTTTTCTTTCATGGCAAGACGCATAGTATCCATAAGGATACGGATCCCCTGATAACCAAAAAGTCCTTCATCAGAAGAAATATCCGCGACATAGCAGGCATGGCTCAGGTATGCTGCTTCTTCTCCAACCGCAAGCGCGATCGTCTCGGTTTCCGAACGGAAAACTGAATCCGGATGATCTCCCTGAATGATCTTCACATGAGGATAGTCTGAAAGGAGGATATCGGCATATTTCTGATCAGGGCCAACGACCTCGGAAAGGTAGACTCTTGTGACGTGAAAGCCGTATTTCAGAAGAGCAACTGCCAAAGCAAGGGGAAAAACCGTCGCGCTGTCCGAGACAAAAACCGGTACATCCGCCACTTCTTCTCTTGTCGAATGAATCGCTGCCTCACACAAAATGCGATCTTTCTCGATTTCCTCCGAGAAGTCTTCATCTAAAAATGAGGACAATACCTGATACTCTTGAGAAACAGCATCAATATCGTAAGAAATCGGCATTTCCACATGAGTGGCACCGGTTCTTTTTTCCAGGCGTCCCAAAGCATATCGGACAAATGGCTTTATAACTATGGATTTTCCGGAGCGGGACATCTCCTCATACTCGGAAAAAGAATTGCATGACGAGATCTGACGGACCGGATGGCCATTTTTCTCCAATACCCGGATCAGTTCATTATCTTCAGGGATCCCGACAAAATTCCCCCAGATCGACACTCCGCTGTCTGACTTCTCCCAATTCGGAAGTACACTCAGCATCGCATCGAAAGTCGTAACCGCAGGCGGCATCTTCGTGGAAGATGCGATCGGATTCATATGCCCGGCACGGAAGAGAATGTCAGGATATCTTTTTCCAAGTATCGAAGTCACCTTTTCCATATCGGTACCGATAAAATCATCCAGGCAGGAAACATAAATAAACAGAAGACGAATATCTTTCTCCGTTCTTTCCAAAAGCTCATCCACGCCATCCAGAATCTCCTGATCGTACCCATCTACAATGTCACTTTGGTTAATATAAAGGTAGGAAATACGATCCTTATAGTGATGCTGAATCGCACCCAATGCCCCATGCCGGAAACATGCCGACGGGCATACAAACAAAAGATAGGATCCGGGAATCAGTGCCGCGACCCGGATAATACCCCAGCCTCCATGTGCTGGATTGCAATAACACAAATTGGGTTCAAACCGCATACTTCACCTCCGAAGAAGGATATTCAATTCTTCAGTAAATTGATCTTTTTCAATTTCCTTGTCACTTAAGCACAGACTGATGATCCGATTTGCCAGTTCCTCGTAATCCTTGGCGATCGATGAATGCGGAAACTTTTCAATGACTGTCTTTCCTTCCTGTTCGGAAGCCTGTACCATCTTACTTCTATGTATATGTGAGATAACCGGAAGATCATGTTCTTTTGCAAACCGGGTCACATATTCAGTCTCATTCTCTACAAGACGTTCATTTAAGATCAAACCACGTACCCGGGCATACCCGCGCTCTTTGAAATTATCTACTGCCCTGGAGATGTTATCAGCAGCAAAAAGCGCCATCATTTCCCCTGAGGTAACGATAAATACATGCTCTGCATAGCCGTCCCGGATCGGCATGGCAAATCCGCCACATACTACATCACCAAGCACATCATAAAGGACAATATCCGGATCATATTTTTCAAAAGCACCGAGCTCCTCTAACTTTTGAAGAGCAGAAATAATTCCCAATCCGGCACAACCGATTCCCGGTGTCGGGCCTCCTGATTCTACACACAGGACACCGTTATACCCTTCGTGAACCAGGTCAGAAAGCTCGACATCCTCGCCTTTTTCTTTGATCTTTCCAAGAACCGTATCGATTTTCTTTCCACCCATAAGGTTTTTGGTTGAGTCTGCTTTCGGGTCACATCCGATCTGCATTACCTTATAGTGACGTGAAAGTGCTGCGGCCAGATTCGAAGTTGTCGTGGATTTTCCAATTCCGCCTTTACCATATATCGCTATTTTTAACATTTTCGTTTCCCGCTCTTGCCTTTTCTATAAAAATGAATATAATAATCTCAATCGGTTAGCATCTGCTAACTGTGATAGTATACTAAAAAGGAGATTTAAAAAAAGTTGCCTAAGCAACATTTTTCGAAAATGATAAAGAACGAAATTCATGCACTTCAATCGGATTTGTTTCAGGGTTTCTCACCAGACGAGATCGACGATATCCTTTCCCGGACTTGTTCATGTCAGAGAAAGTATACGAAGAACGTCGATATCTTCTCTCCAGGCGAATCCATTTGCCACACCGGCTTGATATTGTCCGGGAATATAGACGTTCAGTTTTCCGGTTTTTCCGGAAAAGAAGAACTTGTCGTCCGGGAAAAACCCGGTGAATTAATCGGTCAGGCCTTTTCGCTGACCAAAACTGAAAACTCTTTTATTCATTTCCGGTCTGTCGGAAATACCGAGATCCTATTTATGAATTTCGACCTGCTTTTCTCCAAACCGGTAGTCGATCCGACATTGGGGAAATTATCTGTCAACCTCATGAGAATATTAGCTGCCACCAATATACAGTTGAATAAAAAGATCTGTCTTCTGACTCAAAAATCGCTTCGGGACAAGCTTCTTCTCTTCTTTGAAGAAGGCGCGACCATGGGGCCGGAAGGAAAAACCTGCCGTTTATCTTTAAGCCGGGAGGAGCTGGCTGCGTATATAAGTGCAGAAAGATCTTCTGTCTGTCGGGAACTCGGACGCATGCAGGATGATGGCTGTATCCGTTTAGTAGGGAAAAAAGTGATCCTCGCCACCGGCTGAGGATCACTTCTCTTTTTCTTTTTACTTATTTACTTCTTTCCCATCAGGATCTTCGATCCGGAAAGGCCCATCCACGTGGCTTCAAAAGGAGTCATGAAAATCCCTTTAGTGGTATCTACAAGTTCTACTTTTTCATATCCCATGGAGCGGAGTTTTTTCACAAAGGATTCCATGTCTCCGTATTTTGCTTTCGACATGATATCGTGAATGACAAATGTTCCACCTTTTTTTAATGTACGGAGCGTTTCGAGAAGAATCTTCTGACGATCCGATGACGGGATGTTATGGTATACGTAGTTACTGGTCACAACATCGAAAGACTCATCCTCGAAATCCAGTTTCAGGGCATTCCCCTGTCGGAATGTGGTATTGCTGGCGCCTTCAGCAATGGAGTTTTTCACGCAGAGTGCTTTATTAAAGGAAGCATATTCCTTTCCCCATCTATCAATACCGATCATTGTTGCCTTAGGATTCCGTTTTGCACAGGCTATAGTTAATGCACCACTTCCGCAGCCAACATCAAGGCCGACGCCCTCATCCGGAATATGTACATAATGTGCCAGTCCTTCAATGATCTGTCTGGACATCTGCCTTTTTCCGTTATAGGAAAAAGACTGGTACATCATGAACATCCATAGTGTCATGACCACCATAAGAAGGGAGATCACAGAAAAAACAATCGTTAATACTGTCTTTACACCACCGGAAGAAAGCAAAGGAGTACAGCCGAATACTATCAGTAGCAAAATGCTGATTCCAGCTCCGATCGCGCTTCCCAGTACCATTCCTTTCGGCATCCAGTTCTTATAATCCGGTTTCATGTCTATACTCCTTTCTTAGCTTGCACGGAAATCCACGGCTTACTCTCATGATGATTGACCTTAACTTCAGGAAAGCCGGCCTCTTTCAGGGCTGTATCGATTTCATATGCCGTGTAGCAGCGCATCCCGTCAATGATCTTCTGGTACTTCAGACTCGCTTCATCTGTGCCATCCGATTCATTTACGATCAGGAAAGTGCCGCCTGGTTTTAAGACTTTATATACTTCAGAGAAGCACTGCTTTAGGCCAGGCCAGAAATATATCGTTTCAAAAGCCGTCGCCAGATCGAATTTTCCCGCAGGTAATCTCAACTGACTGACATCCCCCTGTTTTACCAGCATTCTTCCTTCTTCGATCCATTTCCGGTTGTGAGAAGTTGCTTTTTCTACTGATACAGGTGAATAATCGATGGCGATCACGTGTGCATTCTGGTACCGGCCTGCCAGTTCTCCCGCATTTCTTCCACCCCCGCAGCCGATATCTACGATATCTCCCGGAGCCAGTTTCGGAAGGAAAGACATTCCCCAGTCAGCCAACTTGGCATGTCCGCCGTTCATTCCGTTTACCATCAGCTTCCCAAGAACACCTTCCGGCTTCCTTGTCTGATTCACAAATTTTCTAAATAGTCCCATTGTTCTACAATGCTCCTTATTCATCTTCAAAGCATTGTATCATATTTAGTTAGCTAAAGCTAACTTTTTTCACTCTCTGTTTTTCAAAATTTCAGAAGGCGAGATCCGCTTGATCTTTCCAACCAGAAGTGAACTGACGGCAAAGTAGATCAGGAGCACCCCGGCTGCAATCAGAAGATACAGATACCAGGAGTACGAAAGATTCATAGAACAGGCCACGTTGGCGATAAAATTCGGATAGATCGTATCGATGATCTTCTTTGCGATCGGGAAAGCCAGGATCCCGCCGATAAGTACCACATAGAAATTGCCATTGAGATATAGCTTTCTGATCTCTCCAGGGCGGTAACCGAAGATCTTAATGAGCGAGATACCCATTGCCGAACGGTCGATCATGACAGCCAGCATCAGGTACATGACCACCATAAAGATCACCGAGCCGGCAGAAAGAAGTGTTACTGTCAGCGGCGCCATTGTCTCCAGAAAGATAGATGAGCTCTTCTCGATATCCTGCTTACTCGTAACGGAATAGAGCCGGCTTTCCTCAATGGGAAGAGCAGTATCGGAATATACGGCATTGAAATAATCTTCTTTTTCTCCGAAAAGCTCTCTCATACTTGCGGTATCCATAAAGACGGTAAAACCGACAGAATACTCACTGATCCCGGTCACAGTAAAGCAGTAATCCATATCCTCTACAGAATCTGTCAGGATGATCTTATCTCCGATTTTATACCCGTATCTCTGCACCATGGAGCGGTTGATCACACACTTACTCTTCCCGGCTTCCGGATGGGCATCAAAATACCGGCTTTCCCCATCGATACCGATAACAGATACATCAAGTGTATATCCGAGGCAGTCAATGGAAAGGTTCTTCACGAAAGTGGCTTCTCCGCCTTCCGGAGCCTTTTCATCCGGAAATTTATATAGATACATGTATTCGTATTTCGTATCTTCCGTATTCCGATCTTTGACGGATGAACAGAGCACATACGTATTGATACCAAGGGAAATGATCATGAATGTGATCAGCATGCCGACCACGATAGTGATCGCCGAGCGCTTTTCACGAAGAAGCTGGCGGATACTGAAAAGCACTGTAAATTTCTTGCATTTAAGATTCACCTGCTTATAGCTTCCTGCCGACTGTTCATTCCGGAGAAGTGACAGCGCGGTCTTGGAAAGCTTACGGTTTACAGTCCAGAGATTGACGATCAGGCAGATGAAAGCTGGCAGCACGGCTCCGTAAATGATCAGGTAAGGGGCATATACGATCGGAAACTGTGGAATCGAAAAGTATTCGTAATGGGTCCTTCCCATAAATCCGACACCCAGTGGCGAAAATCCGGCCAGAAGACCAAGAAGTCCGCCTATAAGCGCAGTCACTGTTGGAAGGATCACATAATGCGCCAAAAGATTTCTTTTTTTGACTCCGAGAGCATAAAGCGCACCGATCACCGGCTGTTCTCTTTCGATCTGGTGAACGACGAACACAGAGATCACGTAGGCAAAAAGAAACAGAACGATCACGCCGGCGATCAGTCCCACTTTCTTATCCATAATCACATCGCCTGCCGCACCCTCGATACGGATGTTGTCCGCATAGGTCACAAAAGAGGTCAGACCCTCGATCCGTGCTTTCAGCTCATCGGAGGTTTCATTTCCCAGATGATACGCATAGGTATACGTCTCCACCTTGTCAGGAAGAGCATCTTTCAGTTTTCCGTAGCCTTCCTTTGATACGAACATGACACCAAATGTCTCCGCATCGACAGCCGGAGAGGCAAATGTCTTCAGCATTTGGTCATAGTCCGGAACAGATCCGGTTCCGACTACGGAAAATGCACTGTTCTCGATGGTGATGCGATCTCCGACAGAAAGATCGTGGACACGGGCATAGTTCTTTTCCAGTACCACTTCATTCTCGGAAGAAGGAAGGCGGCCTTCATCGAGCATGATCAGATCGATCTTTTCTCTTACGGCAAATGCGCGAAGTTCCGATCCGTCGCTGACACGAAGATCCATAGAAGACATCTTCTCAATGCTTGTTCCTTTCGATGTGATCTCCTTTTCTTCTTCTTCACTCAGCGGAAGAAAAACAGAAAACTGTCCGTCTTCCACCTGATTTTTCTCTTTCCATTTTTCTGTTCCGACAATGACGATCTCAGCAGAACCTACTATTCCCACTACAATATATATGCCCAGGAAGATCATGAACATCAGCGCCAGATAGCGGCCTAAGTTCGATTTCAGATCCCGAAGGAGTCTTTTATTCAATACACGATTCATCAGAGATCCTCCAATTCCGCCGCAGGAGTCCGGACTTCGTTTTCGTAATCTTTCTTGATCATGCCGTCTTTCAGAAGGATCACCTTATTCACCATATTCTTGATGGAGTTATTGTGGGTAACGATCAGCATGGTGGTATTGTATTTGGCATTGATCTTCTCCAGAAGAACCAGAATATCCCTGGAAGTCTTTGAATCCAGCGCTCCCGTCGGTTCATCGCAAAGAAGGAGTTTCGGGTTCTTGATCAGGGCTCTGGCGATGGCGCATCTTTGCTGCTGTCCGCCACTTAGCTGGGACGGGAACTTATTCTGATGCTCCGTTAATCCCAGAGTTTCCAGAAGTTCATCCATATCCAGCGGCTCGTCAGCAATATGCTGACAGATCTGGATATTTTCCCGTACTGTCAGATTCGGAACCAGATTATAAAACTGAAACACAAATCCCAGATTTTCTCTTCTGTATTCAGACAGGGCCATCGGCTTTAATCCGAAGATCTCTTTTCCTTCGACTTTCACGGATCCGGAATCCATCGTATCCAGCCCTCCGATGCAGTTCAGGAGTGTCGATTTACCGGAACCGCTGGTTCCCTGGATCACGCACATCTGGCCTTTCTCCACATTGGTACTGATCCCTTTCAGTACTTGAATATAACTTCCATTTTCACCGTAGCTTTTCTTCACATTTTGAATCGTCAAATACATTGCTGTCTCTTCTCCTTTACACTCTTTAACATTAAGAGGTTAGTTACTGCTAACCTAGATAAACAGTTTTACCTTTTTCTGCTATCCTGATCCTCACACCTCTCGGATACTCTTTCCTTACTTTTCCTTATCTTCGAGAATGAAGTTCATCCATCCCAGGATCAGATGCTCCATCGCAGGTTTCATGAACCGCAATGCCTTCTTTTCATCCTTTATATGGGTCAGAAGATGAACGAAAGTCATGATCGAAAGATGCGAGAGCCAATGAACCATCGGCCGGTTCAGCTGCTTACCGGGAACCGATCTGGCATATTCCTCCGAAAGACCCATGAAGTTCTTCTCGATCATCTCGATAAACTCATCTACCACATGCTCATATTTCGAGCCCGTCGATTTCGAGATCAGGAGAGTCACCGCATCATGGTTCTGATAAAGAACATGAATCAGTTCTTCTACGAAAGGATCGTGGTCACCGGGCTTATGGACATAGGTCGCCAGATCTTCCTCCATATCCTCCTGAAGGTGATGGATAAGCGCCCCCATCACTCCCTGATAGGTAGGTTCCACCAGTGCCGAAAAAAGGCCGTCCTTATCCTTAAAGAAGAAATAGACCGCACCCGTCGTCACCCCTGCTCTACTGCAGATCTGACGAAGCGAGGCATTCTGAAATCCCTTCTCCATGAATTCCTCTTTCGCACAGGAAAGAAGCTTTTCTCTCGTTTCTTTTTCGTTTTTCATGATCATCCTCACAATTTGCGCCATTTACATAACGCTGTTACGTAACACCGTTATCTTACTTTGCCAATTCGGAATTGTCAATACCGTTTTCATCCAGTTTTTTATACCAGAATGGTATAGGACCCATTCCATCCAGATGTTATAATGAGTCAACCGATTCCGGGAAATGACTCTACGGAGCATTTTATAGTCGAGGAGAAAGAGCTATGAATAAAACTTTCGTTACTAAGATGCCCAACCATATCGGTGCTTTTCTAAAGGCAAGCCGTTGCTTCGCCTCGCTTGGAATCAACATTACCCGCGTCAGTTACAACAAGGCCGTGGATTCCCATATGCTCTTTATCGATGCAGAGGGTACGCCGGAACAGCTTTCAAAAGCAACGGAAGAACTGACTGCCATCGGGTATCTGCAGTGTGATGAGGACGACAGAAGCGTCGTTCTTCTCGAATTCAAGCTCAAAGATGAACCGGGAAGCGTTACCTCGGTACTGGAACTGATCAGTGCCTACAACTTCAACATTTCCTACATCAGCTCCCAGGAAAACGGAACCGAATACCAGCTTTTTAAGATGGGACTGATTGTGGATAAGCAGGACCGGATCAAGGAATTCATCGAAGAGGCAAAGAAACTCTGTGATGTCCGCCTGATCGACTATAACCATGCCGATAAGATCTACGATAACAGTATCTTCTACCATACCTTTGTGGATGAACTGAGTTCTTCCATGGAGATCTCTCCTGACTCGAAAAATGAACTTCTGATCAATACGAATCTGGCCATGCAGATTCTGGACGAGACAGGCGTTTCCCCATATCGGACGTTTGACAGCATCAGCCGGTTTGCCGAATTACTGGCACTTTCCAGAAAGTCATCCTTCGAACCCAGGATCACGGAGCACAAGATCTCAGACGACACGGCCATCACGCTCATCGAACCGCCATGCGGAAGTAATACAGCCATTATCCGAAGTGGAAATGAATACCTGTTCATCGATACCGGCTATGCATGCTATCAGGAAGAGATGCTGGAGATTTTTAAGAAACTGATTTCGGATTTCGACACAGTCAGAAAGTCGGCCCTGATCACTCATGCTGACGTGGATCACTGCGGACTTCTTCCTCTCTTTGATGAGGTTTATGCCAGCGCCAAGAGCGCTGCCTGCATCCGCCTCGAGTACGAAGGTAAGGACGGTTATCGAGAGGTCAATCCTCTCCACAAACCCTATGTCCGTATTTGCAAAGCACTGACTTCCTACACTCCGGTATCTCCTGAGAAAGTCACGATCATCGGAGATGACCGAGAGATCCGTCATCCGCTTGAACAGACCGGATTCTTCGATTTCGGCGATTTGCATTTCGAACTTTACGAAGGCCGCGGCGGTCACCTCAAAGGCGAAACCGTGCTTCTGGATTATGAGCATCACATCGCTTTTACCGGAGATATCTTCGTAAACCTCAAGGATATGACTCCCCGCCAGCTGCAGTATAATACTTATGCGCCGATCCTGATGACTTCCGTAGATACGGATAAAGAGCTCTGCGCCGAAGAGCGGCAGGCGCTTTTCCAGCGGCTGGGAACCGGGTCCTGGCAGATCTTCGGCGGGCACGGCGGCAAGAAAGAGTATAATGTCTAAAAGCGGACAGGCAAGAAACGGAGAACACATATGGCACTGGACTATCGAAAAGAACTGGGCGGCACTTTTGATACAGCAGTATCTCTTTATGAGAAGATGCGTCCCGGCTATGTGGATGAACTATATAAAGCAATCTTCGATTATGTTTCCATCGACGAGAACAGCTCGGTAGTAGAAGTCGGCAGCGGCAGCGGACAGGCAACTCTCCCTATTCTTAAGACGGGCTGCGCCCTTACAGCTGTAGAATATGGCGAGAACTTCTCCACGCTTCTCAAGGACAAGTATAAAGAGTTCAGTAAATTCAAGGTCCTCACGGGAAAATTCGAAGATGTCGAACTGGAAAAGGACACCTACGATCTCGTCTTCTCTGCCACCGCATTCCACTGGGTGCCGGAAGAGATCGGCTATCCGAAGGTCTATTCCATGCTAAAAGAAGGCGGTGCTTTTGCCAGATTTGCCAACCGCCCCAGAAATAGTAAGAACGATCCTGAACTTGCGCAGGAGATCGATGCGATCTATAACGAACACTACAACAAGTACTATGGCGTGAAGCCCGGAACGAAAGCCTGGTTTACCGAAGATACCGCACGGGAGATCTCGCAGATCCCTAGAAAATACGGATTCACCGATATCACGTATCAACTGTTTCACAGAGAAAGAGTTTTCACTGCGAAAGAATACATCCAGCTTCTCGGCACCTACTCGGATCACATCGCCATCGAAGAAAGCATCCGGAAAGTGTTTTTCAGTAGAATCGAGGATGCGATCGACCGCCACGGCGGCACGATTACGATCAGCGATACGCTGGACCTGGAGCTGGCCAAAAAACCGATCCGATAGTTACACGTCAAACTCCACGGTGCCGTCTTCGATCCGATAGATCGCGCCGACGACCTTCAGTCCGGTTTCCTCGTCTTTCTGAATCAGAAGACTGGACTTGATGATCTCCACACTTCTTCTCACATTGAGAAGTGCCGCCCGATAATCGTCGGTTTCATTTCCGATCGCCTGCTTGATCTCATCGGTGATGAACTTGATATAGCCCTCCGGATCATGGTGGATCGCCGCCGTAACGGCACCACACTGGGTATGCCCGAGCACAACGATCAGATTCGTTCCCAGATGCCCCGCCGCGTAT
>CADCLV010000019.1 GCA_902802325.1 Oscillospiraceae bacterium
ACATTCACGCTTTCCACGAGAAATCCTCCCTTCACACGCTAGAAGAGAATACCAAACAAACAGAATGCTGTCAAGTAGTTTTCCTTGTCACAAGAAAAAGCTTTCTTGTGCTGTCCTCGGGCTTCGCCCTGCGGAGGCACGGCGAAAGCATTTTTCTTGACGCATGGAACTCGCCTTTGGAGACATGATCTTTTCCCATTGTATTTAAAAGGGAATGTTTTTTCTTGATCCGGCGAGTTTTCGCCGCAAGGCGAATGTCTGAGCCGGATAGAAAAAACAGTCCCTCTTTATAAACAAATAACAAAGATTTACTGAGGCAGGAGTGAATCCACAAAGATCTCCGGATCAAAGTCCACCAGATCTTCTGCACTTTCGCCTAAGCCGGCAAGGAAGATCGGCGCTTTCGTGGAGTAGGCAACTGCGATGGCCACGCCGCCCTTGGCGCTTCCGTCCAGTTTTGTGATACCGATACCGGAAAGTTTTACTGCCTTCGAGAAGACTTCAGCCTGAATCACTGCATTCTGACCGGTGGTGGCATCAATAATCAGCATTGCCTGTGTATTTGCCGACGGCGCTTCTCTTTCGATAACACGGCAGATCTTACTGAGCTCATCCATCAGGTTCTGCTTGTTATGAAGTCTTCCGGCTGTATCGATAATAAGCACATCTGCTCTCTTGGCGATTGCGGAATGCACTGCGTCATAGCAGACCGCTGCCGGGTCGGAGCCTTCTTCATGAGAAATGACATGGGTATCGGTCATATCGCCCCATGCTGTCAGCTGCTCGATCGCCGCCGCACGGAAGGTATCTGCTGCCGCCAGCATAACTTTCTTTCCCATATTCTTATATCTAAGGCAAAGCTTTCCGGCGGTGGTGGTCTTACCTGTGCCGTTTACACCGACCATCAGGATAATATTCAGATTGTTGTCTTCGATGGTAAGCGGGGTCTTTTCTCCTAAGATCTCCAGCATCTTTCCCCGGACGATCCGCATGACCGCTTCTTTACTGTCATCGCCGGTCTTTTTAATGGACTCACGAACTTCATCCATGATCGCCAGACTTGCGCCGACTCCACAGTCTGCCTGAACCAGAAGCGCCTCCAGATCATCCAGCATATCCTCATCGAAACGTCCCATAGACGCGGATATCTTGGTGATTCCTTCTGCCACGAAGTTTCTTGTCTTGGCCAGACCCTTTTTGAATATATCGAAGATTCCCATAGTTTTCTCCTTGTTCGTTTCTCTACTTCATTCTACCATGAATGGCCCGGATCACATATCACTTAAGCGCATAGAAAGGATCTTGGAAATACCTCTTTCCTGCATGGTGACACCGTACATCCGGTCGCAGGCCTCCATCGTACCCTTTCTGTGGGTAACCAGGATAAACTGCGATCTGACACAATATCTTCTGACAAAGTCCGTAAAACGGTTAACGTTGGCATCGTCAAGCGCCGCCTCGACCTCATCGAGCACGCAGAAAGGCGACGGACGAAGCTGCAAAATCGCAAACAAAAGCGCGATAGCCGTAAGACAGCGCTCACCACCCGAAAGAAGGGAAAGGCTCTGCAGTTTCTTTCCAGGCGGCTGAGCCTTAATGTCGATACCGCAGTTCAGCACATCTTCCTCATTTTCCAGAAGGATCTCTGCCGTACCACCATTAAACAGATCGGCAAAAACGGTCTTAAAGTTTTCATTGATCTGACTGAAATGATTCAGGAACTGCTGTTTCATTTCGGCGATAAGGTCTTCAATGACCTTGCTTAAGTCGGCTTTTGCCTTTTCGATATCGTCTCTCTGGGCACACATAAACTCGTAGCGCTCATTGATCTTCTGATACTCTTCCACCGCATTGACGTTCACGGCGCCGATCTCCTTGATCTGCGAACGGAGTTCATTGACACGGCGGGTCATCGAATTGATGTTCTCGATCTCCATACGGAATTCGGAAGCATTATCATATGTCAGTTCGTGGTTCTCCCACAAACGGTTCTTGCAGTCATCCACCTCAAGCTCATACCGCTCCAGCTTGCTTTCCAGACGGGTCTGTTCAGACTGAAGCGAACTGAGTTTCTGGGTCGCCGCCGTAACGTGATCGATAAAGCCGGTAAGTTTTCCTTCCAGTTCTTCCTTTTCCTGGAGGATCCCGCGGATCTTCTGATCGAATTTCTCTTCTTCGGCTTTGAGGCCTTCTTTGAAATTCGCCTGTTCTTCGAACTGTTTCTTGATCTCCTCGGCATCAGTCCTGGCCTGCTGGCATTCCTGCTTCATGCGCTCCTGATCGTCCAGGTTCTTCTTCTTTTCGTTCTCGAACATGCGGATACGCTCTTCGGTTGCCGACAAGGTACCGTTTACAGATTCCACACGTACACGAAGGTCACTGATCTGTCCGCGCATTTTTTCCAGATCGCTTTGTTCCTGCTCATTCTTTTCCGAAGAAGCACTCATTTTCTCCTTAAGTTCCGCGATCTCGTCTTCACGCTCAGTGATCACCAGTTTCGCTTCTTCCAGATCCGAAGAGGACGTCAGTTTGGCCGCCGAGATCTTTTCCAGTTCCGTCTCCACGGTCGTGATCCGCTCTAATGTCTTTTTATAGTCTTCATCCGCTACAGTAAATGCACTTTCGATACGGATACGTTCGAGGGATGCGTTCTGGAGCTGTTCTTCCATCGCCATCTCTTCTCTTGCCAGATCCTTGATCTTCAGATCGAAGTCCTGTCTCTGGGCTTCCATCTTAGAGATCTCGCGAACCAGCATTCCCCGCTTTTTACGGAAATCATCCAATTCACGGGCACGTCCCAGAAGATTGGCCGACTTCTTATTCAAGCTACCACCTGTCAGAGAGCCGCCGGGGTTGACCACATCTCCGGAAAGAGAAACGACACGATATACATATCTGGCCGCTTTGGCCATGGCAATACCGTTATCCAGCGTATCCACCACCACGATACGGCCCAGAAGGTTCTCGATAATATCCCGAAGTTCCGGTTTTGTCTCCACAAGTTCCGAAGCAAGGCCGATATATCCCCGGGACCGTTTCGCGTCACGAAGAAGATTATCTTCCAGAAGTCGCGGCCGTATAGAATCGATCGGCAGGAAAGTCACTCGTCCGAGATGGTTTTCTTTCAGGTGATCGATGAGCATGGAAGCATCCCGGTCATTTTGCGTGACCACGTTATGCATCGCATTTCCCAGTGCGATCTCGATGGCTGTCTCGTATTCTTTATCTACCTTGACCAATTCACCTAAGACACCGATGACCTTATTGGATAGGGACGGGATCTTATCTGTGCTGGAAAGAAGTCTTCTGACGGATTCCTGATAACCTTCACGGCTCTTTTCCAGGTTTTCCAAAGTCTTTATACTGAAGTCCACATTGGAAAGAAGTCGATTCTTGCCTTCCAGGTCTGCATCGAACTCTTTGGCTTTTTTTCTTTCCTCAGCTACTTCCTGCTGCTTTTCCGAGAGCTGGGATGCCATCTCTGCGGCACGGGTCAGTCCGGCCTTCAAATCCTCATCCGCCTGATCTCTCTTCTTCTTTGCCTCATCTCTTTCCTGGATCATGAGCATTCTGTCTTCGGAAAGGGACTTGATCCGCGCTTCCTTGACCATCATGTCACCGGACAAAGACGACACAGTCTCTCTTGCTTCAAATATCTCTTCAGTAAGGCGGTCGATCTTCTTTCGAAGTTCAGACTGCTTCGCCTGACTGTCCGCCATTTTATCGAGAAGTGCCTTATACGAAGCTTCGATGGCAGAAAGTTCATTTCCCAGATTCTCTTTTTCCTGCGCCCATTTCTGGATCTGTTCCTGATTTTGGGCGATTTCCTGCTCCAAACGGGCAATTTCCGAAAGACGTTCCTCGTCAGAGCCTTCTGCCGCCTTGATACGGAGCAGAAGCTGATCGTGGCGCTCTTTCAGCCGAACCATCTGGTTATTGATCTCATGGATCTGCTCAGTCAGGTCTGAACGCTCCTGACGGGTCGATTCCAGTTCTTCTTCCAGGTTTGCCGAACGCTCGGTCAGTTCCCGGTTTTCAGAACGGATCTTTAAAACCAGATCTTCCTGGGCTTTAATTGCATCCGCAAGGTTTTTGCGCTCGTCTGCGCTGGCATCCAGGAAAACCTTGTTTCTGTCGATCATATGCAGGATCACAGCAATATCGTCCTTCTTCCATTCCTCATAAAGAGTATGGTAACGCTTCGCCTTTTCCGCCTGCTCCGAAAGCGGGCCGATCTGATTACTTAATTCATCCAGGATATCGTTGATACGGACGAGATTCTGCTCCGCCGAAGCAAGCTTTCTCTCCGATTCTTCTTTTCTGCTTTTAAACTTTACGATACCGGAAGCTTCCTCGAGAACTTTTCTACGGTCTTCCGATTTCGTAGAAAGAATATCGTCTACACGGCCCTGACCGATGATGGAATAACCGTCTTTACCAAGACCCGTATCCATGAAAAGCTGCTGGATGTCCTTCATTCGGCAGTTCACGTGATTGATCTGATATTCACTTTCACCGGAGCGGTAAAGTCTTCTTGTGACCTGGACCTCATAATATTCCACCGGCAATATCCCGTCCGAATTATCCAGTGTCATGGAAACTTCGGCAAAATTCATAGCCCGGCGGGACTGGGTACCGTTAAAGATCACGTCCTCCATCTTCGAACCACGAAGCGTCTTAACGCTCTGCTCACCCAAGACCCAGCGGATCGCATCGGTAACATTACTCTTACCGCTGCCATTCGGGCCGACAATAGCCGTCATTCCCTTGTCAAACTCAATGAGAGTATACTCCGGGAACGACTTAAAGCCTTGGATTTCCAGTTTCTTCAGATGCATGAACGATCTCGTTTCTTATCAGTCTAAAGTGATATTATAACACAAACTTGGGCCTGATCGTTAAGAAGACCTAGCCGTTCCACTTCTCCAGTGTCAGACGGGAAGCTTCCTGCTCTGCTTCCTTCTTACTACGGCCCTCTGCACGGACGATCTCATTTCCATCAAGAATAACTGCCACCACAAAAGTCCGGTCATGTACCGGCCCGTTTTCTTCCACGACCTGGAAGGACAATTCATGGGGATCATTTTTCGTCTGTGCCTTTTCAAGAAGTTTACTCTTATAGTCGAAGATCAGGTTTCCGGAAACCGCCTGTTCCACGTAAGGCGACAGGCAGGAAAGGATCACACCCTTGGCCGCATCAAATCCGCCATCGAGATAGATCGCGGCAAAGAGGGATTCCATCGTATCCGCAAGCGTCGAGATCTTGGCCCGTCCGCCGGTACTTTCTTCCCCTTTTCCAAGAAACAGCAGTTCCCCGACTTCCAATGATTCAGCAACTTTGGCCAGTGTCTTTTCACAGACCACCAGCGCACGGGTCTTCGATAACTCTCCTTCATTCCACCGGATCCGTCTTTTATAGATCTCTTCGCCGATGATGAAATCAAGGATAGCATCGCCCAGGAACTCCAAACGCTGATTGGAAACCACATTCTGCTTTCTATGCTCATAGGCATAGGTCGAATGGGTCAGGGCCAAAAGAAGATAACTGGTATCCGAAAAGGAATATCCGAGTTTTTCTTCCAGAATGGTATGTTTCGATGTGTACTGTCTATCCATATATCCACCCCTAAATCATTTCGTACACAGTATAGCAGATAAAGAAAAGACTGTCTCATTTCTGAAACAGTCTCGGGTAAAGCTTCTTTATCGGTTATCAATTACATCTTGCTCTTGATGAACTCAACGGCATCACCAACAGTCTTAATGCGCTCGGCTTCTTCGTCCGGGATGGAGATGTTGAACTCCTGCTCCATAGCCATTACCAACTCGACCATGTCGAGAGAGTCGGCATTCAGATCATCTACAAAGAGAGAATCCATCTGTACGCTATCTTCCGAAATATTTAACTGATCAACAAGAATCGACTTTACACTTTCAAATACAGAATCAGATGACATATTAAAACCTCCTGTCAAATCGCCCTATTGCAATCTTCATATATGTTTTTATACGAACAGAAATGAATTGTCAATACAAAAATCGCGAATTATATGAATTTATTTTGAATTTCAAACAATTATTCATTTTCTTTGAAATACTTCAGGTTTTTCAACAAATAATCCATGCCGGAAATAATGGTCATAGCCACACTGATCAGCAGTAAAATATTGCCTACGATCTGTACGCCGTCGGTAACGGATCCGACTGTGCATCCATCTCCGCAGATCGCATGGATGATCTTCACCAGAAGTGTTTCAAACATCAGGAAAGTAATGGCGATCATCTGTGTCACCGTCTTGATCTTACCGATCATCTTGGCAGCCATCACGACTCCCTTGGCACTGGCAAGCATACGGATACCTGTCACGGCAAACTCACGGAATGCGATGATAATGACCCAGATGGATGAGATCCTTCCGGTATCGACCAGCGCGATCAGCACGGAAATGACCAGCATCTTGTCAGCCAGAGAATCCAGGAACTTTCCCAGATTCGTGATCAGATTGTACTTTCTGGCGATCTTTCCATCTACCAGATCCGTAATGGAGGCGATCACAAAAAGAACGGCTGCCACGATCATGCCATAGTCAGCTATAAACTCATTCCAGGCGCCGGGGCACCAGGATCCGATATGGACCGGCAGCATAAAAAGCAATATAAACGGGATCAGAATGATCCGGGACAGCGATAATTTATTCGGCAGATTCATCTACTGTAACTCCTGTTAATTCATAAGGCGTGCACTCCATGATCTTTACTTTCACCTGATCACCGGCCTCAAGCGGCCGTGTGGTCGAAGCAACAAAGATCACCGGATCAACTTCCGGTGCTTCCCGGTAGGAACGCCCCATGTAGAATATACCATCCTCACTAGGAGAATCAATAGTCACATCGACGATTTCTCCTATGCGGGCCTGGTTATAGGAAAGAGAGATCTCCTGCTGAAGAGCCATAACTTTCTCATATCTTCTCTGTGCCACATCTTTTCGGACGCGCGGATGCATATCATAACCGCGGGTATTCTCTTCCGGCGAATAAATAAAGCACCCCAGGCACTGAAAACGCCATATCTTCAGATTTTTCAGAAGATTTTCGAAATTCTCCGCTTTTTCTCCCGGGAAACCGACCATGATCGTGGAACGGATCACTATGTCCGGCATGGCGGAACGGAGCTTATTTAATGTCTTTGTGATCGAAGAAACGGTATCTCTTCTTCTCATCTTCTTAAGGATCGCATCATCGCCATGCTGGACAGGAATATCGAGATAATGAAGCACTTTCGGATTATTCTTCATCTCCTCGATCAGTTCATCCTCGATGCCGTCAATATAGGCATACATAATGCGGATCGATTGAAGATTCTTAATCTTTCCCATTTTGTGAAGGAGTTCGGAAAGACATTTCTTTCCATAGAGATCTTTTCCGTAGCTGGTGGTATCCTGCGCCGCCAGTATGATCTCTTTATATCCGTTCTTTACGAGGATCTCCGCTTCTTCCAGGATGTCTTCCATCGGACGGGAAGTATATTTGCCGCGAATACCGGGTATCGCACAGAAAGCACAGCCATTTGAGCAGCCTTCCGCGATCTTCAGCCAGGCATAAGGCTTGGTCGCGATCTCCCGGTCTCTTCTCATATGCTTAAGACTTCCGGGTTTTCCGATATAGTCATTCCAGCCGAAAGCCTCTTTTCCGAAAAGCTTATCCAATACAGCTGCTATATCCTGATAGTGGGAAGTACCTAATACAGCATCCACTTCCGGAAGGCTCTTTTTGATCTCTTCCGGATAGCGCTGTGCCAGGCATCCTGTTGCAACGATGAATTTCAGTTTCTTACGCGGTCCCTTAAGCGAAGCAACTTCAAGGATCGTATCGATCGCTTCTTTTTTCGCACTTTCAATAAAACCGCAGGTATTGACCACGACCGCTTCAGCAGAAGAAACATCTTCTACCATCTCATAACCTTGTTCCCGCAAAATGGCGCTCATGCACTCCGCATCCACCAGATTCTTGGAACAGCCCAAAGTGATCATGGAAATCGTATGTTTTGTACTCATTGACCCGTACTTCCCTTATATGTATAAAGGTTATTCTACATCATCCAGAAGTTTTCGGAAAGATGAAAGTGCCAATGAGGAAGAATAGCCACGGCTTTCCAGATACCGGATCGCTTTAGCCAGTTCCCGCTTTGCTTCTGCCGGGTCAGTTGAAAAAGAACCTGCCGGGAAACGGTCACGGATCACATCCATGATCGTATTTTCATCTGCATATTCCGGAGAAGATAACACTTTCCGGGCAATGTCTGTATCCACACCGGCGTTTTCCAAACGCATTGAAAGCTTGGCCCTTCCCTCGGCTTTACTTCCGCTTCTTGTTCTTAGGATCTTTTTGGCATAGCGGACATCATCCACATATTTTTCTTCGCAGAGCTGGTCGATCACATCCTCCACCACATCGGAGGGATAGCCCTTCTCCAGTAAGAAATCGCGGATCTTTCCGGATGAAGAAACGGCGATGCCTATATGGGCAATCGCCTTGTTTCTTGCTTCGCTATATTGCTGTTCTCTGTTCATAAAGATCAGATATCGATACCGAGGATATCATCCTCGTCACCATCATCTTCATCCGAAGAAACCGGACCTTCTTCCAGATCCTTTCCGGAAAGGGAAGCACGGATCTTCTGCTCGATCTCATCTCTTACTTCCGGATGCTCCTTCAGATAGCTCTTGGCATTATCCTTGCCCTGACCGATCTTCTGGCCGTTATAGGCAAACCAGGAACCGCTCTTCTCCATAATGTCCTTATCCACAGCCAGGTCGATAATGCAGCCTTCCTTGGAAATACCTTCACCGTACATGATATCGAATTCCGCTTCACGGAACGGCGGAGCCACCTTATTCTTTACTACCTTGACACGTGTATGGTTACCGATGACCTCACCACCGTTACGGAGAGACTCGACACGACGGACATCCAGACGGACAGATGAATAGAACTTAAGAGCACGTCCGCCAGGTGTGGTCTCCGGGTTACCGAACATAATACCCACCTTCTCACGGAGCTGGTTGATAAAGATACATACTGTGCTGGACTTGCTGATGATACCGGCCAGCTTACGGAGAGCCTGAGACATCAGTCGGGCCTGAAGACCTACATGGGAATCACCCATCTCACCATCGATCTCCGCTTTCGGTACGAGTGCGGCAACCGAGTCGATAACCACAACATCCACTGCACCGCTTCTGACCAATGCTTCCGTGATCTCCAGCGCCTGCTCACCTGTATCAGGCTGAGACACGATCAGTTCATCAATATTTACACCGATCTTAGCAGCATATACCGGATCCAGAGCATGCTCGGCATCGATAAAGGCTGCCGTTCCGCCCTGCTTCTGAGACTCCGCAACAACATGGAGCGCAACCGTGGTCTTACCGGAAGATTCAGGACCATATATTTCGATGATTCTGCCCTTCGGAAGACCACCTACACCCAGTGCCAGGTCCAATGTCAGTGCACCGGTCGGAATCACATCGACCACCATACCGGTCTGCTCACCCAGACGCATTACCGCGCCCTTGCCGAACTGCTTCTCGATCTGCGCTAAAGCCGCATCTAACGCCTTGGCGCGCTCGCTATCTACTTTCTTCGAAACGTCCTGTGCGGACTTACCGGAATCTTTCTTCGCCATAGTTTCCTCCTTGTCGAACATTCGTTCCTTTGCTATTCATCTTAACAATACATTACCATAACGTCAAGGGTTTTCGGGCAAGATTTTTTCGACAATCGTCGATGTTTTTCTGAATTTTGTCGAACGTAAAAGCGAATTCACTTTCTCTTAGCCGGAGCGGCTTTTCTTCTATGGAAGAAACGGGAAAGATACTTGTTATACGCAGCCTGCAGCTCTTCCATACGAAGGAGGAAAGCGGTAGCAAAATAAAGACCGAATCCCAGGAAACTCTGGATACAGAACCACGCCAGATGGAAGATCTTTCTTTGCGGAGCAACCGGAAGATAGCTGATAAGGAACAGTCCTGCCATCATGACCAGAAGACATATCACAGACTTTACAAGGAAGAGACGGAGTTTTTTCGGAGCCAGCCTCTTATTTCTGCTATAGACCATCGCCAGAAGCGCAAGTCTCACTGCGCAGGATATGGAATACGCAATCGTAATGGACATCGGTCCCATGCCTGTCTCCACAAACACATAGCAAAGGGTGAAGTTGACGGCCATGGAAACGATACCTGCAAACAGCGGAAACTTCGTGTTCTCAATTGCATAGAATGCCTGATTCAGAATGAAGATCACGGACTGGATCACAATAGAGGCACAGTATCCGATCAGGAACATGGCCGCCAGATGGGCATTTTCATCTGTATAACTGGATCCCCACTGATATACGGCCTTGACCAGATCAAAACGAAGGATCAGGAAAATACCGGCACAAGGGATCGTCAGGAACAGCGCATTCTTAATACTGCTTGATAAAAGCTCACTCGACTCTTTATACTTCTTGGCGGAAAAGAATGTTGCCAGTGAAGGCAGCATAACGTTTCCGATACCGACAGCAAAGATACCGTACGGCAGCTGCCACAGAGTCGACGCATTATTCAGCGCATAAATAGAACCCTCATCAAAGCGCGAAGCGAAAGAATTCAAAAGGAGAATATTCAGCTGCACGATAGAGGCAGAGATCAGAATCGGCACCGCAAGCTTAAACAGTTTTCGGAATTCCGGATCCTTCGTATCCAAAGACGGCTTATAGTGGACCACTTCTCTTCTTCCCATATAGAGCTGGTAGATAAAGAAAAGCATCGCCGCCGCCATAATGCCCACACCGGTCATGTAAAGAGAACTCGGATTGGAAGCACCTAAGAAACCGATGGCGATCAGTACGCCTACGTTATAGATCGTAGGTCCGAATGCTGTGGAACCGAACTTCTTATAGGCATTTAAAACACCGATACAAAGAGCGGCCAGCATCATGAAGAAGATCTGCGGATAAAGAGATCTGGCCATATTTCCGGCAAGACGCACCACTTCCGGATTATCACCCTGATAAAAGATTTTATAAAGGGAATTCGAAAAGATTTCACCGAATGCGATCGCGCCCAGAAGGATCAGACTCATCCAGGTAACAAAGACACTGACACCTTTCCAGGTCTTTTTCAGAGTTTTCTGCTCAATGGCACGGGAAAGAGTCGGAGTGATCGCCGATTGGATCGATCCGCCGACTAATAAAGCAAAGAAAAAATCCGGGATCAGGAATGCGGCAATAAATGCATCCCGGTATGTACCGTTAAAGAAATGGGCCACCAGAATATTTCTAAGGAAACTGGATCCCTTAGAAAAGAATAATCCGATGATCATGATGACCGTAGAGAATGCAATACTCTTGGCCGGCTTATTTCCTGACTGCGGTTTGACCGCTTTACTTCCCTCCGTATTACTCATGAAAGTCTCATTCGAATCATATTGAAGGCGTGAAGAACAGCCACACGGCGGACACGCATACGGTTACCGCTCAGGTGAACCTCTTTTACCTCGGTGCCGTTTTCGTCCGAGATCGCCAGATAAACAAGACCTACCGGTTTTGCTGCGCTTTCGCCTGTCGGACCGGCAATACCGGTAATGGACACGGCAATATCCGTACCCAGAAGCTTTCTGGCACCTTCTGCCATCTCCTGCGCACATTCGCGGGAGACCGCACCCAGGTTATCCAGAACATCTGTAGATACTCCGAGAAGATTGGACTTTACCTTGTTGCCATAGGTCACTACAGAACCCATAAATACCTGAGATGCACCAGGAATATCTACAAATTCGGAAGACACCATACCTGCAGTACAGCTTTCGGCAAAGCAGACTGTTTTTCCTTTTTCCAGAAGAAGATCATATGCCACCTGCTTCAAAGGACGGTCGCCGACCTCATAAATGCACTGACCGAAACGCTCCCGCATGGTATCAATGATCGGAGTAATGAGGTCTTTTTCCTCTTCCCCCTTTTCGATCCGCTGGGTGATCCGGAAATAGCACTCTCCTGTCATGGCATAGGGAGCAATGGTCGGATTGGTCTGATTATCGATCAGATCCGAGATGCGGTCTGCGGCATCGGATTCACCAATACCGAACAGGTGAACGAATTTCGTTACGAACTTGGTATCACTCATCTTCTCCAGAAGCGGACGGACCTGTTCTGTGAACATTAAAGACATTTCAGACGGCGGACCCGGAAGCAGCACAAAATGTACGACACGGTCCGGATCTTCGTCGGTCGGGCAGGAATATTCGAACATCGCGCCCGGAGCCGTACCATTATTATTCTTCAGGATCGTACATCCTTCCGGCAGCATAGCCTGTTTTCTGTTATTCTTCGGCATATTCCGGCACATCTTGCGGAAATATTCTGTGATGTTTTTAAAGCTCTCCTCGTCGAAGACCAGTTCTTTTCCGGCCACATCTGCGGCCACACCCATAGTAATATCATCTGTTGTGGGACCCAGACCGCCTGTCAGAATGATCAGGTCGGCACGGGAAGCACTTTCCTTGATCTGTTCCGCGAGACGCTCGTGATTGTCTCCGACCACGACCTGGTGGTAGGAAGCAATACCTAAAGAAACCATTTCCTTGGCAAGAAACTGGGAGTTGGTATTGAGGGTCTGCCCCATCAGAAGTTCAGTACCTACGCAGATAATTTCCGCAGTCTTAATAAGCATATCTTATGCCCGTCCTTTCTCGATTCTGGTAAATGCTTCCAGTGTATTCTGAAGTAACATGGTAATGGTCATCGGACCCACGCCGCCCGGAACCGGGGTAATGGCCGAAGCAATATCCACCACATCGTCAAAATCCACGTCGCCGCGGACTTTTCCATCTTCACAGCGGTTAATACCTACATCGATAATGACCGCGCCTTCTTTTACGAAATCCTTTGTTACAAATCCCTGCTTACCGATCGCAACGATAAGGATATCCGCCTGCTTGCAGATCTCCTTAATATTCTTCGTCTTGGAATGCACTACTGTTACTGTGGCATTTTCCTGAAGCATCAAAGAAGCAACAGGCTTTCCGACGATATTACTTCTGCCGATAACCACACAGTTTTTCCCTGCCATGTCCACATTGGCATATTTCAGAAGCTCCACGCATCCCTTCGGTGTGCAGGAAACGAGGCATTCACGGCCGATGGTCAAAAGGCCCTTATTTACCGGATGGAATCCGTCAACGTCCTTTTCCGGAGCAATGGCACAGATTACAGAGAATTCGTCCATATGCTTCGGAAGCGGGAGCTGGCAAAGGATACCATGAACATTTTCGTCCTTATTCAGTGTATCGATCAGCTCCAGAAGTTCTTCTTCAGTCGCGCT
Organism: Oscillospiraceae bacterium; assembly: GCA_902802325.1. Taxonomy (GTDB): domain Bacteria; phylum Bacillota; class Clostridia; order Saccharofermentanales; family Saccharofermentanaceae; genus Scatonaster. Next base: position 13,365 of record CADCLV010000019.1, read on the forward strand.
GTCCGGCAGTGAATATCCGAAAGACTTAAAGCCGACCTGCTCGCAAGCCTTCTTCTTGTTATTGACATAGATAGAAGAAGCCGGATCTTCGCCGACCTGGATCACAGCCAGACCAGGCTGTTTCCCGTATTTGGCGGTCAGTTCTGCCGCTTCTTTACTGATCCTTTCACGGATCAGGGATGATAATTCTTTACCGGAAATAATTGTAGCGCTCATATATATTTATCCTTTCTTTGCCTTGATTTCCAGCCATTGGGCCGGGTCGATCAGGATCTTTCTTGGTTTACTTCCCTCAAAGGGACCGATATAGCCCTTGTCCGCCATGCGGTCGATCAGTCGGGAGGCACGCGGATAGCCGAGATTCAGTCTTCTTTGCAGGATCGATACCGATGCATACCCTGCCTGAAGTACCACATCCACCGCATCGTTGAAGAGCTCATCTTCGCCATCTCCGTCTGAGGCACCCGGTGCCGACGCGGAACCGGACTTGGAAGAATTGACGATGGCCTCTGCCATCTCCTCATCATATTGTACAACATTATTCTTCTTTATATACGTGACAATTTCTTCAACTTCTTTATCGGATACAAATGCACCCTGGCCACGGATCGGTTTTGCGGCACTTTGCGGATAGTAGAGCATGTCACCTTTACCGAGAAGCTTTTCGGCACCGACCATATCCAGGATCGTGCGGCTGTCGACCTGGCTGGCTACAGCAAACGCGATTCGGGATGGAATATTGGCCTTAATGACACCGGTAATAACGTCAACAGACGGACGCTGGGTCGCGATCAGAAGATGGATGCCGGCAGCACGGGCCATTGCAGTCAGTCGGGAAATAGACTCTTCCACTTCTTTTGCCGCAACCTGCATAAGGTCGGCAAGCTCATCGACAACCACCAGGATCAAAGGAAGCTCCGGATCCCCGTTCAGTCTCTGATAATCGTTATATCCTTTAAAGTCACGTACCGATGCATCTGCAAACTTGGCATACCGGTCAGTCATCTCACGGACAGCCCAGTTCAGGGCATTGGCCGCCTTCTTGGCATCCGTTACGACAGGACAAAGAAGGTGCGGGATCCCGTTATAAACAGCAAGCTCGACTACCTTCGGGTCGACCATGATCATTCGTACCTGCGAAGGAGATGCATGACACAGAATACTGATCAGGATCGAGTTAATGCAGACAGACTTACCGGAACCTGTCGCACCGGCGATCAGAAGGTGCGGCATTCTGGCCAGATCACAAAGGATCGGACTTCCCGGAATATCTTTACCAAGTGCAACAGTCAGTGCGGATTCCGCTTTTCGGAAGGCAGGCGAATCCAGAAGGTTACCTAAGTTAACAGGCTCCACTTCTTTATTCGGCACCTCGATACCAACAGCGGATTTACCGGGGATCGGGGCCTCGATACGGATACTTCTGGCAGCCAGTGCCAGTGCAATATCATCAGACAGGTTTGTAATACGGCTGACCTTGATACCCGGGGCCGGAACAACTTCAAATCGAGTAATCGCCGGGCCTCTTGTTACATCACTTAATGTCGTTTCAATACCAAAACTCTTCAGTGCGGCAACCAGTTTCATTCCTTCCGCATCCTGACCGTTGGCGCCACGAGGTGCCGCCTTCGGCTTGTCATGGGAAAGAAGTGTGGTCGGCGCATGGGTAAACTTCTTATTTCTTACTGCCGCAGCCGGAGTCTTGCCTTCCGAAGCCGCAGAATTATTCGTAACAAAGCTTCTGGTCTCTTCTACCTGAGCCACAGCAGGTATCGGTGCAGAAGGAGCAGACGCCGGAACCGGTGCCGGAACTTCCGGTTCTTCCGCAACCGGGATCACCGGAGCGTCCGCAGAAGGCTCATAAGTAACGGGCCTTGAATTCAGGGGAACTGTATTCGGTTCCACACTGTTCAGATCCGGTACACGGATCTGGGTACCGCCTTCTTCATGAACACGGTACTCCACCACCTGATTCGGATCCACTTTCGGAGAAGGCAGAATGGAACCCGGTGCCGGACCTTCCGGCGGAAGATCATACCACTGGGGCTCATTCGGATCAGGCTGTGTATTCTTCTTCGGAGCCGGCGGATTACTGAAACTGATATCCACACGTGGTTCCGGAATGACTGCCACTTTTCGGGCTTCCGGAGCTGTATCTTCGTCGTGGAGAAGATCAAAATCGAAACTCTTCTCTCTTTCTTCCCACGGCTCCTGATTCATCTTTACCTCGGTACCTTCCAGATCAATAAAACCCTGAGGTCCTTCCGGTTCTTCAAAAGGAGAGATCGGAGGATTGACCACATAAGATACGCGTCCGCTCTTCGGGCTGCTTTGAAGCTGTCTTTGACGCATAGCCCGTTCTCTTTCTCTATACTGCCGGTCCTGACGAAGAACTTCCATTCCCTTATGACCGGTATTCCGGATCACTTCCGCCGTTTTGGCAGCGGTGTCGGAAATACTGATATTAAAGATCAGCACGATCTGGGAAAGAGTAAATGCAAATAGAATGATCAAAGCTCCTGCCTTGGCCGCAACTTCACGAAGAGCCAGAGCAATCGAACCGCCAACGATACCACCGGAAAGAACCAGGTCTTTCTCAGGTGCACCCAAAGCGGAAGGTTCCATGCCCATCTTCCAGAGAAGCGCAAAGACCTTTGTAACCGGCACGTCATTCTTCGGCGGCACTGAACAGGCCGCTTTGATATAGACCGGGCTTACAGTACATACCGCCAGGATCGAAGACACACATAAAAGAAGGATCAGAACAGAACGGACACGCATCGGCGCCACATCCGGTCTCTTTTCCAGGAAAAAATCGATGGATGCATAAAGAAGGATCACCGGTACAAAATATGCGGACACACCGATCAGACCGGTCCCGACTCCGCGAAGGAGCCTACCCAGCCCACCGGTAACGGTCAGCGGCAGATAATAGGACAGTCCTAAAAGGACAGCCATCGCAAACATCATCACGCCGGTCAGTTCATGACCTTTCTCGCCTCTGCGATCCATCAGATGCCCACCCTTCTTGCCGTTTTCAGGATCCCTGCCAGAGTCTTGGCATCCGAGATCTCATTTCTGTCGATCATATCCAGCACTTCCGTAAGCGGCAGTTTCTGCACCTGCAGAAACTCTCCGTCATCCGGGCGGCCTTCGCCGCATGTCAGACCGGTTGCCAGATAAAGGTGGATGATCTCCGAGCAATAGCCCGGTGTGGCATACATCTGCCCCAGGCTCACAACGGAAGATGCTTCCATGCCGGTCTCTTCTTTGAGCTCACGGATCGCGCAGAGCTTCGGATCCTCATCTTTTTCCAGTTTTCCGGCCGGAATTTCATAGATCACTTTTCCATAGGGCGAACGGAACTGTCTTACAAGGTAAACATTATTCTGCTCATCCAGCGCAACAATGGCCGCACCTCCGTGATGCAGCACCACATCCCGACGGCTGTGAGATCCGTCAAAAAGCTCCACATCGCGAACTACGACACGGAAGACCTTCCCGTCAAAAACGGTGGTCTCTTTCACTGTCTTTTCATTTAACTGCGCATCGGAAGCCGCTATATTCCCCTTCGGCTTAACCATGATTCCCCTCTCCCTGCTTCTTCGTTGCCGCCACAGCCAGTGCGTCACAACGATTGTTATACACGTTATCGGCATGTCCTTTGACCTTGATCCAGGAGATCTCATGGATCCCGGAAAGACGGTCAAGCTCCTGCCATAACTCAATATTACTGACGGTTTGTTTCGAACTGTTTTTCCAGCCGTTACGTTTCCAAGACACGATCCAGCCGGCCGTAAAACCGTTGACCAGATATGCACTGTCACTGAAAAGCCGGACCTGACAAGGACGCTTCAGACAGCGAAGCGCGCAGATCGCCGCCATTAATTCCATACGGTTATTCGTCGTAAGCTTCTCTCCGCCGGAGATCTCTTTTTCCACGCCACGGCAGATCAGGATCGCCCCCCAGCCGCCGGGACCGGGATTACCGGAGCAGGCGCCGTCCGTATAGATATCTACTTTCTCCCGTTCTGCCACGGATCATTTTCCTCCAGCCAGAGCCTTGGTCTTAAGATCAGCAGCCACAACGGCATCTTCTACAGTCGCACGAAGGCCACCCTTCTCCAGAGCCAGAACACCTTCAATCGTGGTTCCGCCGGGAGAACATACCTGATCTTTTAAGATGGCAGGATGTGTACCGGTCTCCACCATAAGTTTTCCGGAGCCATACACGGTCATTGCCGCAATATCCAATGCGGTCTTTCTCGGAATACCAAGTTTCACGGCAGCATCAGCCAGTGCCTCGATAAAGAGCATGACATAAGCAGGACCCGTACCGGATACGCATCCGATGGCATCCAGTGTTTTTTCATCACAAGGAACTACGATACCGCAGGTTCCCAAAAGTTTATGCACGAATTCCTCGTTCTCTTTCTCCACATTTCTGGTACATACCGCACAGACGCTGGCGCCCACCAGAGCCGGTGTATTCGGCATAACACGCACAATGGAAGAGCCTTCAGAAAGAAGACCGGAAATGCGGTCCAGTGTCACGGAAGCGGCAATAGAGATCACAACTGCGCCCTTCTTGATTGAAGATGCGATAGAACGGGCTGTCGAATCAAAGACCTGCGGCTTTACTGCCATAAGAATATAATCTGCATCCTGTACCGCCAGGGATGCATCCGTATACGGCTGGCAGCCGGTTTCCGACGCCAGTTCGGTAACTTTCTTTTCATCAATATCACAAAGACGGACATCCTTCGGGGTCAGCACGCCGCTCTTAATAAAGCCGCCTACCAGCGCTCTACCCATGTTTCCGGTTCCGATAACTGCAAAGATCATGTTATAACACCTCTTATCTATATCTTGCTATCCATAAAATCATAACATTCTACTTGACATCATGCAAACACTTGAGTAAACTAATGCATGTTGTTTGACATTGGTCAAACACCCATATACCTAGGGGAGTGGCTCAATGGTAGAGCAGCGGTCTCCAAAACCGCTGGTTGCATGTTCGAATCGTGTCTCCCCTGCCAAGAAAAGCTGTCTATACGGACAGCTTTTTTCTTATATTCAATCCATGTTCCACCAACAAAAAGGCCGTAACACGAAACCGTGCTCCGGCCTTATTATCTGTCATTGATCCAACTTAAAGCTTATACTCCGTAAGATGTGTAGAAAACATATTTCGATGCATCTTTTGCCGGAATCACGTCCATGACGATACAGGGTACGCCATCGATCTCATTGTAAGATACCGAGTAGGCAATGTCGCCCTCTTTAATGATCACTGCCGGCGATGCCGAAGCCTTGGACTGGTTATAGGCATCCGTAATTTTCTGTACGGCGGCATCACTGTTCAGTTCCGGGAAGAATACCTGAAGGAACGCAGCAAAAGTCGCTGTCGCCGTTCCTCTAACGCCCTCCTCATCTTCTGTCGGGATAATGAAACGCAGCATCTTCAGGTTGCCGGTATCCTTACTTTCAGAACCGTTCACATATACGGTAAAGAAATACGAATGAATATAGCTGTCGAAATACTTATACTTCGATTCGGCTTCAGATGTGGCCGCATAACCCGTAGCAGAAGTCTCCGCAGCTGAAGTCTCAGTAGCAGCCGTGGATTCAGATGCTGACTGCGATGTGGATTCCGATGCCGCCGCGTCAGTCTTTCTGTATGTCGGCTCACTTAAGGCAAATCCAAAGTCCATAATGCTCCGGAAGATCGGAGTCTGTGAATACTTCACACGGAAATCCTTCTCTGTCATGCCCAGATCCGGTTCCTTTTTCATAGAAAGATAAATATAGAACGCACCGCCCAGAAGCACCAGCACAGCCAAAGCAATCGCACAGATACCAAATGCATCCAGCTTCGCCTTTTTCTTTTCTTTCACGGCAGCCTTTTTAATATTCTTAACGACCTTTTTCTCAGAAGAATCGTCCGAGTCCATTTCGCTGGCGATCGCTTCCACCTTCTCCAGTGTCAGGTCTCTTTCCGCCGCACGTTTCTCATAGAAAGCCTCGACCTCGTCATCGGTCTTTTCTTCCCCGTTTTCTCCTTCTTCGGCTTCTTCAGCTTCCTCGGAATCAGAAGGTTCATCCTCTTTCTCTTCCGTTTCTTCTTCCGTCTCCGTTTCCGGTTCGTCAGAAGTCTCCTCATCAGAAGCTTCTTTCTCCTCGGAAGTATCTTTCTCCTCCGAAGTTTCTTTCTCCTCCGCCTTCTCTTCGTCGGCGTTCTTCTTTCCTTTTTTCTTTTTACCGGGGATCATATCTTCGATCTCTTCATCCAGGCCCATGCCCGACAGTTTTACCGTCAGATTTTTCAGATCTACTTCCGGAGATTCGTTATCATTTTTCAGAATCTTAGCCATACCTTGTCCCTTCCTCAAAAAAGCACTAAAGAGATGATAATCATTATTTGGGATTTTCGCAACCTTTTATGTAGGGATCGCTTGTCATTCCGTCATTTGTTCGATACGATGAAAGAAAAAACGAAAGGGGTAAGCCTGATGGAGAGGAAAAAGCACTGTCTGATCACCGGTGGTTCCCGAGGGATCGGAGCTGCCACTGCTTACCGTTTTGCCCAGGAAGGCTATAAGGTAACCTTCTTCTACCGTTCAGATGATGAATCCGCCCAGTATACAAGACAGAAGATCATGAATCTCACGTATGACTGTCTGGCCTATAAAGTGGATGTACGGGACCTGGATGCCGTGGAAGCCGCTGTCAAAGAAGCGGTCGACACATTTGGTCCTGTGGATGTTCTGATCAGTAACGCAGGCGTATCTAAGATCGAACTTCTGACCAAAACCGATCCGGAAGAATGGAACCGGATCATGGATACCAACATCGGTGGACTTTATAACCTCGTCCACACGATTCTCCCTTCCATGATCTCCCGCCATAGCGGAAATATCGTCACCGTCTCCTCCATGTGGGGACAGACCGGCGCTTCCTGTGAAGTGGCTTACTCTACTTCCAAAGCCGCTATTATCGGCTTTACAAAAGCACTGGCGCAGGAAGTCGGGCCTTCAAATATCCGTGTCAATTGTGTCGCACCGGGCGTCATCGATACGGAAATGAATGCCGTTTTAGACGATGAGACGCGAGAGGCATTAAGTGAGGAAACCCCGCTTTGCCGCATCGGAACGGCGGAGGAAGTGGCGGATGCCATCTTCTATCTTGCTGAAGACACCTCCTCATTTATTACCGGACAGGTCCTGGGAGTAAACGGCGGATATATCACCTGACAGATCCCAGTGCATTTCAAAAAGATAAAAAAAGAGGGCACCGATCGATGCCCTCTTACTTTTTTCATTTCAAGTTCTCTATTAGAAGAACATCTTTGTCCACATCCAGCCAAAGAACAGGTCAGACAGATAGTAACCAGCCATGGAGCAGATTACGAACAGCAGAGCCGGAACCTTAGTGGTCTTGTCAGAGCGATGCTCCATAGCGAAATCATACAGAGTAACTGCGATGAAAAGAACCGCGCAAGATGTGAAGATCGAAGAAATCGAGAAGAAACTGATGTCGATACCTTCGTAGAGCTTTGTGTTCAGGAAAGCTAAGAGACGGCCTGCGCAATAAGGCATGAAGGCCAGGCCGACAAGAGACAGAGAGGACAGGAAGTCCATCTTCTTTGTAAGCTTAAACGCCTTGCTGAACAGCATCGTGAAAAGAACGAAGCCGGCAATAGCACAAAGCTGTGTAAACAGATCACTGAAACCGTACTTAGCCGGCTCGAAATCCTTAAAATTGATCAGAGTAAAGATGAAGTTCAGAATTGCAAATCCACCAGCGAAGGTCAGACCCAAAAGCCAGTGTATAGATTCTGCACGAGATGTGCATGCATCGATCGGGCTCTTAAAGAAATCCCCCATAAAGCCCTTAATGTCATAGGTGATGGTCAGATTCTTTGTCGCCGGAGCAACGGGCTGACCTACCGGAGCCTGCTGTACCGGAGCTACCGGAGCAGCCGGAGTTACCGGAACTTCCTGAGGAGCACTCGCAATCGGAGCCCCACAAACCGGACATGCTACGCTGTTATCCGGAATCTCATTACCACATTTCACACAGAACATAATTCTACCTCCTGATCAAATTATGATTTTTTAGAAGATGGTCGGAGTGACCTGACTTGAACAGGCGACCTCTTGCACCCCAAGCAAGCACTCTAGCCAACTGAGCTACACCCCGACGCTGTTACAATTTTAACACAACAGGAACTTGTGTCAATGAAATCGGACAAAATCCTTTGGTATCCGAAGCTTTTTGTGACAACTGCAAAGAAAAAGGAGACTGTTTTTACGCAGTCTCCTCTTCTCTTTGATTTCAAGTTAATGATATCAGAACTCGCGGGAACGGGAACCCGGATGCGGGGTTGTGTTCTCGGAAGCTTCTTCACCGGAATTTCTTCTCGGACGCTTCTCGAAACGGTCACCACCGTGACCGCCGCCACGACGCTCACGGTTCGGACGCTCGCTTCTTCTCGGAGCCTCTTCCTCTACGAAACCTTCCGGCTTCTCCATGCAGTCACGCATCGAGAGGTTGTAACGGCCCTGGCTGTCGACCTCAAGGAGCTTAACCTTTACTACGTCGCCTTCCTTAACAACATCTTCCACATTCTCAACACGGCTCCAGGCCATCTTGGAAACGTGAACCAGACCTTCCTTACCCGGCAGGAACTCAACAAAGGCACCAAACTGCATCAGTCTGGTTACAACGCCTTCATACTCGGTTCCGACTTCCGGATCAGCTACGATACCCTTGATGATAGCCTTTGCCTTCTCTGCCGCTTCCTGATCCGGAGTTGCGATATGAAGGATACCGTCATCATTGATGTCGATCTGGGCACCGGTATCAGCGATGATCTTGTTGATGACCTTTCCGCCTGTACCGATAACTTCACGGATCTTATCAACCGGGATCTGCATGGTCATGATTCTCGGCGCATACTTGCTGAGTTCAGCACGCGGAGCGGAGATGCAAGGCAGCAACAGTTCGTTGATGATCTGCAGTCTGCCCTTATGTGTCAGCTCGAAAGCCTTTCTGATGATGTCGAGGGACAGACCGTCAACCTTGATATCTACCTGAATAGATGTGATACCTTCTGTTGTACCGGCAACCTTAAAGTCCATGTCACCGAAGAAGTCCTCGATGCCCTGGATATCCATGAATACGAGGAAGTCATTCTCATCTTCTTCATTTACGATCAAACCGGTGGAAATACCAGCTACCGGACGCTTGATCGGAACACCGGCATCCATAAGAGCAAGAGTACTTGCGCAAACGGAACCCTGAGAAGTAGAACCGTTAGACATCAGGATCTCGGATACAGTACGGATCGCATACGGGAATTCTTCCTCAGACGGCAAAACCGGTACAAGAGATCTTTCAGCCAGAGCACCGTGACCGATCTCACGACGTCCCGGAGAACGGGAAGCCTTTGCCTCACCTACGGAGTAACCCGGCATGTTGTAGTAGTGCATGTAACGCTTGGACTGTTCCTCATCCAGACCATCAATTGTCTGAGAATAAGACAGCGGAGCCAGTGTACAAGTTGTCATGACCTGAGTCTGACCACGCTGGAACAGACCGGAACCATGTACTCTCGGCAGAAGTCCGACACCGCAGCTCAGCGGACGGATCTCATCAAGACGACGGCCGTCAACACGAACATGCTCCTTGAAGAGGTAGTTACGAACGACCTTCTTTTCCAGCTTATAAACAACATCAGCCAGATACGGGAGATATTCCTCATTCTGCTCAGTCAGATAAGCTTCGATCTTCTTTGTGAGTTCTTCAATGTTGGCATCACGTACGGACTTATCAACTGCCAGAACAGCCTGACGCATATCGTCCCAGGCAAAATCCTTTACAAGGTTGAATACTTCTTCCGGTACATCAGCAGACTCGTAAGTGAACTTCTCCTTACCGATCTCAGCTACGATGCTGTTAATGAAAGTTACGATCTCCTTGATCGTCTCATGACCCTTTGCAATTGCATCCAGCATCTGCTCGTCCGGTACTTCGTTAGCGCCAGCCTCAACCATGCAGATCTTCTTCATGGTACCGGCCAGAGTAACATACATACGGCTTTCTTTTCTCTGTGCTTCAGTCGGGTTGATGATGACTTCATCACCGATGAGACCGAGAACAACACCACCGATCGGACCATTCCACGGAATATCGGAAATCGCGATTGCGATGGATGTACCGATCATGGCAGCGATCTCCGGAGAGCAATCCTGATCTACAGAGCAAACCAGGTTGGAAACAACAACGTCATTTCTCAGATCCTTCGGGAACAGAGGACGGATCGGACGGTCGATAACACGGGAAGTCAGGATTGCCTTTTCAGAAGGACGGCCCTCTCTCTTAATGTATCCACCCGGGATCTTACCAACAGCATACATCTTCTCTTCGTAATCTACGGACAGCGGGAAGAAGTCCACGCCCTCACGAGGAGTCTTCGAAGCCGTAACAGTAGACAGGATCGCTGTCTCGCCATAACGGATCAGGCAGGAGCCGTTAGTAAACTGGGCAAGCTTACCTGTTTCGACGACCAGCGGACGGCCGGCCAGTTCGGTCTTAAAAATCTTTTCCATATCAAACCTCCAAAAATATTTTTATAAGGAGGTAGCTTGTAGATTCATACTCCGTTCGAGACGGGATATCAATCTACCCACTACTCCCCTTAAAATCTTGGTTGATGCGCCTAATAACGCAACATATCTATATTAAAGATTATAAAAAGAAAAATCAAGCATCGGAATGAAAATCGCCATGACTTCAGAAGCAATAAAAAATCCCTCCCGGCAAAACCAGAAGGGATCTGTTTCTTCCTAAGAAGCAATTCATTACTTTCTGATGTTCAGACGAGCAATGATAGAACGGTAGCGCTCGATGTCGATACGTGTCAGATAGTCAAGAAGACCTCTTCTCTGACCTACCAGCATCAGCAGACCACGACGAGAGTGGTGATCGTTCGGATGAGCCTTCAGGTGCTCAGTCAGGTGGTTGATTCTGGCTGTCAGAATCGCGATCTGAACCTCAGGAGAACCTGTGTCGCCCTCTTTGAGCGCATACTCTTTGATGATTTCTGCTTTGTTGATCTGTCCCATTGTTCTTACCTCCATAATCCTGTAGCAAAGTATATGGTCGGAACCTTCCATAAACTGTGTCTACGGCAAAAATACTTGAAGATAATAGCACACGTTCGGGATCTTGTAAATACTTACGGGTGAGAAATCCGGATATATCTGGATTTTTCTCCGTATTCGATGGAATCCACCAGCTTCAGGACCTCTCCTTCGGATACCGGTGGATGGAAAGATTCGATTCCACGCCAGGTATTTCTTCCGGATGTCTTGGAAAGATACATGGCCTGATCGGCAAGCTTCACATGATCAAGAACACTGATACCGGTCGGCTGCTCATGGATCAGCGGGAAAGGCGTATAACCGATACTGCAGGTAACCGGACGGTTCTTCCCTGCCCCCTGTCCTGTGATGCGCACCTGCTTTTCAAATACAGCACGGACATTTTCGGCATAAGCCTCGACACTTTCCGGATAATTCAGACAGACGATCAGCAGGAACTCCTCACCGCCATTACGGACGACGACTCCTTTACCGGATACGATTTTACGTAAGGTCTTACCCACAAGTGCCAATATCTCATCTCCGTACTGATGGCCGAACTCATCGTTGATCCATTTGAAGTGGTCGATATCGATCATAAAAATGGCATATTCGTTGGAACCATATGTCTTCAGCTCTCCGGCTTTCTTAAGGTCACAGAGCATTTCCGTCTTTAGTATTCCGGCCAGCACCTGGGAAAAATACTTTCTGTTAAAACATCCGGTAGTCTCATCATAGTACTTCTCATTTCCGGCCAGATTAATATACCGGTCGATTGAATCGACCCAGGTGCCGGTTGAAGCAACTTGGATAAACGGGTTGTCATCCACCAGCTGGCGCATTTCAAGCGGAAAAGCGGATGCCGCCTTTTCTGTCTTCTGCGCAATATCCTCAATGATCTGATTCGTCGGAGAAAAGATCAGTTTATCGTACATCCACACAAAGAATGTACCCATGAGAAAATCGATCAGAAGCATGCCCAGCGTAATCGTCAGAAGCATAAGTCCTTGTGACTTCGGCATCGAAGAAAATGACGTAAAGATCTTAAAATCCATAATGAAACAAAGGAATGAGTACAGGAACATTCCGACAACAAACAGGAAAAGAGTGGCGCAGATAAAGATAAAGGTTGCCGCTTCAGAAAGATTATCCCACTTTCCAACGCCGAAAACCTTTGACAAAAAACGTCTGGCCTTTCGTATGTTGTACTGTAATGTCATAATTCAACCCCAATTATTGCACTCTAATGACATTTTATCATTTGACAGGGAAGCAAAATAAAAACGAACTGTTAACAAATTCGGTTTCGATACCATAATTAGCCGTTTTAAGCTGTATATATCAGAAAAAATGTAGGTTTGTGCTCTTTACTTTATTAAAAATATGATTTAGCATTGACTAGTAATTTAATTACCTGAAATCATTTGATAAAGGAGTGTTCTACTTATGAATCTTTCACCACTTCAGAAAGCCAGATACGAGTATCAGCCGAAACTTCCGGGCATGCTCAGAAACGGTATCGCAGATATCTGCGTTAAAGAAGGTGCAGCTACCGCCAGCGTAGCTGATCAGGACAAGATCAAGGCTCTTTTCCCGAACACATACGGTAAGCCGGAGATCACATTTGAAAAAGGAAGCAACACCTCTGCTGCCAAGAAGCAGGTCGTAGGTGTTATTCTTTCCGGTGGTCAGGCTCCGGGCGGACATAACGTCATTTCCGGTCTTTATGATGCCCTGAAGGCAACCAACAGCGAGAACGTGCTTCTCGGCTTCAAGGGTGGCCCGGACGGACTTCTCAAGAACGACTATGTAGAGTTTGATGATCCGTTCATCGATTCTTACAGAAATACCGGTGGTTTCGACATCATCGGTTCCGGCAGAACCAAGCTCGAGACACAGGAGCAGTTTGCCATCGTAGCTGAGAACGCGAAGAAGAACGGTCTGACTGCTATCGTCATCATCGGTGGTGACGACTCTAACACCAACGCCGCTACTCTTGCCGAGTACATGGCTGCTAACAACACAGGCGTACAGGTCATCGGCTGCCCGAAGACCATCGACGGCGACCTGAAGAACGAAGATATCGAAGCTTCCTTTGGTTTCGATACAGCTACCAAGACTTATTCCGAGCTCATCGGTAATATCGAGCGTGATGCAAACTCCGCTAAGAAGTACTGGCACTTCATTAAGGTAATGGGTCGTTCCGCTTCTCATGTTGCTCTGGAGTGCGCTCTTGAGACTCAGCCGAACATCTGCCTCATCGGTGAGGAAGTTGCCGCTAAGAAGATGTCTCTTGCCCAGATCACCAACTACATCGCTGATGCAGTTGAAAAGCGTGGAAACAACGGTGAGAACTTCGGTGTTGCCATCATCCCGGAAGGCATCGTTGAGTTCGTTCCTGAGTTCTCTGCTCTGATCGCTGAGATCAATGAACTGCTTGCCGGTTCGAAGACTGAGGAGTTCAATGCTCTTCCGGATTGGAACGCCAAGTACGAGTTCATCAAGGCTGGTCTTTCCGCTGATTCCTTCAAGGTATTCGATATCCTGCCGCAGGGCATCCAGCAGCAGCTCTTCCTCGAGCGTGACCCGCACGGTAACGTTCAGGTTTCTCTCATCGAGTCCGAGAAGCTCTTCTCTGAAATGGTTAAAGCTGAGCTCGCTAAGAGAAAGGCTGCCGGCACATATAAGGGCAAGTTCGGTTCCCAGCATCACTTCTTCGGTTACGAAGGCCGTTGCGCTTTCCCGTCTAACTTCGACGCTGACTACTGCTACTCCCTCGGCTTCAACGCTTTCATGCTGATCCAGTATGGTTTCACCGGTTACCTTTCCAAGGTTTCCAACATCTCTAAGCCGGCTGAAGAGTGGATCGCCGGTGGTATGCCGATCACCAAGATGATGAACATGGAAAGAAGAAACGGCGAAGACAAGCCGGTTATCCGCAAGGCTCTCGTTGAACTCGATGGCAAGCCGTTCAAGTATTTCGAGGCTAACCGTGAGAAGTGGGCTGTTGAGACATGCTTCACCTATCCGGGTGCGATCCAGTACTACGGACCTGCTGAGGTTTGCGATCTGACAACCAGAACTCTGGCTCTGGAGAAGTCCTGATCCATCTCCTCTTTCTAAATGAATCCTAAGAATCCTCGTAGGAATTCCCGAAAAACCTTGGGAAAACCTGCGGGGATTCTTCTTTATCTACTTGCGAAGCGATGAAAATACCTCTACTATGATAAGGTAACAATTTGGAGGAGACATAGTATATGAAACATCATCGACTTACCCAGATCCTGTCTGCCGCTTGTGTAGCAGGTATACTTCTTTCCTGCACAGCCTGCAAGAAAAAGAAAGAAACAACGGCAAGTGAGACGACAACCAAAGCCACTACCACAGAGGAAACGACAACGATAGCGGAAACCACTACTAAGCCTACTGAAGAAACCACAACTGTTGCGACAACGACAGAGACTTCAGAGACTACGACAGAAACCACAACTGAAGCCACGACTGTTCCGACCACGACTACAGTAAAAGAAACTCCTGCTCCGGAGACAACTACTGCGGCACCGGAAACCACAACGGAAGCGCCGACCGAACCGCCGACGGAACCGGAGACTACACCTGAACCGGAACCGGAAACGACTCCTGAGGAAACCGAAGCGGAGAAAAAAATTTCCATCCCCGGTATTCAGAGCAAATCCGCATCCGGAGCTGCGAAAGATGCCATTGCCGACTATTGCGGCTCTTATGAATTCACAGATGACCTGATGTCTGCAGAAAAGACTCGAGCTAACTATGCCCGGGATTGCGGAGTGATCGGTCACAGCGCCGCAGACGGATCAGGTTGCGGCACGCCTCAAGCAGAAGCTTGTGCTCTTTTCGGCGCGGCCTACTATATCGATGGCAATGCCTCTTTTTCCGACGGATATATTAATATCAAAATGAGCAGCAGCCAGATGGATGAGCTGTATTCCAGCGGAAGCTGGCACTACTACTGGGCTGACCATGACGGAAATTATCACGTCTATTCGAGCATGTACGATTGTGCCTATGCCCTCACCGCCTATATGGTTCAGTACCATACGCCTGCATTAAGCACTGACTCCATCAGCTACTACGGTGTAGGATGTGCAGGATCCTCGGAAAACAGTTACGTATATGAGCATTTCGGTCTGGAGATTCCGGAATACGAATATTACATCTATATCGGCGGCGAAAGCTGATTGATCTGCAATCTTTTGAAACAAAAATAAAATTCCCCGCGTGCAGCTTGTGCACCGGGGAATTTTCAGTTTGAAACAATTAACCATTGTCTCGAAACGAGATGCCGGTTAGTATCAGGCAGATGGGAGTTCATTCACCACATATTCCTGCGAATAAGGAGATACAAAGGTGTTATATGCTGCCTCAAAAGTCATATCCGAGAGAAGGAATGATCTGTCATTGGAATTACATACACCAAAATCACCATTACTGATGATCACTCCACTCGGATCGATTACAAAATTATAGCCAACACCGGCGATATACGTATCGACATGTGTGCTGGTAGCTCCGTCTTTCGAAGCCACATCGTAGGTCACGTGGCAAAGAAGGATCAGATGACTATGGTTATCTGTATTCTCCTTCGGCTGAGTAAAATACGACTTTTCAATGACACATGTGAAATTGGATACTTCAATGTCATTGTTGCGAAGTCTGATATCATTAAAGTCGAAATCCGAATAGTCGCGGCTAGGCAGATAATTATACAGATAATCGGTAATAAATCCATTCGTACTATCCAGGATCGACTGGGATAATCCGGAAAGATCCAGACCATCTGAAGTTTTCGGGAAAGAATTCAGACCACTAATAGGATAATCCTTCGTAGTAACTGAAAGCGTGTAGATGTCCTGATCATCACGGGTGAAGTTACTTCCCCAATAAGCCGTGATCGTAAGATTATCGCCATTGGCATAAATATCCTGATTAGGATACTCATAAACAACAAAGTTTCTCACGAAATCCGAACAGCCGGAATTGTCGATAATGATCTGCGGCTCTTCTTCCGATCCGGAAAACTTGACCGACAATCCTTCAAAAGGATCAACAGACTGAATGGTCTTTAAACCTGTAACCGTCTTTTTGATTTCCGTAGATTCCAGACCAATATCGTACTGGCCGGCAATCGACTCATCCACGATTACCTTAATGGTAACTTCATCCCCGTTCTTCAGATCCGTATTCGGCGTGATCTCAAAAGAAAGAGATCTGAAATAAGGTGTCAGATTGACATTTGCCTTTGAAGCTTCCGTCTCCTCACTTTTCTTTTTCTTCTTACTTTTCTTATCGGACTCCTCATCAGAATCGTCATCATCGTTGTTTTTCGAATCTGAATCCTCTTTTGATAACTTTTCTTCCAAATCTGATTTGATATTATTTACCAGCTCATCATCCAGATAGCACTCGGCCACACCCATACCGTCATATCCGTTGAAAGTCACGATCAGACAAGAACTGATATCCAAAGTTGCCGCATGTTTCTCACTTTTTTCTTTAGAATCCTCTTCTCCGTCCTCATCGGAATCCTTATCTTTCTCTTCCGTCTTGGTACGCTCATCGTCATCTTTCTCTTTATCCTTAGACTTACATCCGGCAAAAGAAAGCGACATGGAAACGGCCAGAATTCCGGCCAAAATCAATTTACTCTTCTTCATACACATCCCCCTCATAAACAGGTCATCACATAAGACCCATCTTAATTATCTTTAAGATTATAGGCTTATAAATATGTAAATGCAACAAAAACAGAACAAAAAAAGGTGTCCTGATTTCTCAGGACACCTTCTGTTATTTGCATTATGTTCAACAATTACTCTTCGAGTACAGAATCCGGATAGATCTCTCTCTTGGCGTAAGTTGTATGCAGGAGCTCGTGAGCCAGATGACCGTTCGGTGCGCCGAGGAACTCTTTGTAGAGCTTATCGATCTGAGAGTTCTTATGGCTCTTACGCTGCGGCATGATCTCGTCTTCCTCGTAGAGGGCTTTTGCACGCTCTGCACGGATATCGATATCCATGAGCTTCTGAGCCGGAACCTGAGGCTGACCACCACCACAGACGCATCCACCGGAGCAACCCATGATCTCAATGAAGGTGTACTCAGGAGCGGAACCGTCCTTGATTGCATCAAGCAGTTTTCTCGCTGCAGCTGTACTGTGGGCAACAGCTACACGGATGTTCTTGCCACCGAGGGTGAGCTCGGCTTCCTTGATGTCAGCTTCAACACCACGAACTGCCTTGTATTCGAACTCAGGCAGATCCTTCTCTTCGAGGATATCAGCAACTGTACGAATAGCTGCTTCCATAACACCACCGGTTGCACCGAAAATAACTCCGGCGCCGGTGTACTCGCCCATCAGATCCTGATCCGGGCCTTCATCAGGAAGAGAATTGAAATCCATACCTGCTTCACGGATCATTCTGGCCAGCTCACGTGTGGTGATAACGATATCAACATCCTTCAGACCGTCAGCATTTACGAGTTGCTCGCGAGCTGCTTCAGTCTTCTTAGAAGTACAAGGCATAACGGAAACAACTACGATGTCCTTCGGATCGAGATTATTGTTCTTAGCATAGTAAGACTTAATAAGAGCACCTTCCATCTCGTGCGGAGACTTACATGTGGAAAGGTTCGGGATGAACTCAGGGTAATAGAATTCGCAGAAGCGGATCCATCCCGGAGAACAGGAAGTGATCATCGGGAGAACGCCACCGTTGTTGATACGGTTCAGAAGCTCTGTACCTTCTTCCATGATGGTCAGGTCAGCACCCCAGTTTGTATCATAAACCTTATCAGCGCCCAGACGCTTCATAGCTGCGAACATCTTACCTGTTGCACGAGTTCCGATCGGCAGACCAAACTCTTCACCGATAGCAGCACGTACAGCCGGAGCAACCTGCATAACAACATGCTTAGAAGGATCCTGGATAGCTGCCCAAACCTTATCGGTCTCTTCCTTCTCATGCAGAGCACCAACCGGGCAAGCCACGATGCACTGACCACAGTAGATACACGGAGCATCTGCCATGGAGATATCGTAAGCCGGACCAACAGAAGTGTTGAATCCACGGTTGAGGAAGGAAAGAACACCGATACCCTGCTTCTTACAAGCAGATACGCAACGTCCGCACTTCACGCACTTGCTGCCATCACGAACGATGGAGAAAGACTTGTCATCATATACAGACGGGCTCTTTACGCCTTCGAAAGTAACCTTACGGATACCATACTCTTCAGCCAGAGTCTGAAGTTCGCAGTTCTTGTTACGGATACAGGACAGGCAGTCACGGTTATGATCGGAAAGGATCATTTCGAGAGTAGCCTTACGGGTATCACGAACCTTCTTGGAATTTGTATGAACGACCATACCTTCGCTTACCGGCATAACGCAGGCAGCAGCCAGAGCACGGGCCTTCTCTACTTCAACGAGGCAGACGCGGCATGCGCCAACTTCATTGACATCTTTTAAATAACACAGGGTCGGAATCTTAATGCCGGCTTGTTTAGCAGCTTCAAGAACGGTGTAGTTCGAAGGAACCTGTACCGAAACCCCATCAATGGTTACATTGACCATATCCATTTGTTTCACACTCCTTTTACGAATTTAATCGTCACTTGAATTATCTCTTCTTAACAGCCTTGAACTTACAGTTCTCGATACAAGCGCCGCACTTGATGCACTTTGTTGTATCGATGGAGTAAGCAACCTTACCAACTTCACCTGTGATCGCGTTGACCGGGCACTTCTTAGCGCACAGAGAACACTTCTTACAGATCTCAGGATCGATGTAGAATTCTGTCAGGCCCTTACATACGTGGCAACGGCACTTCTTATCTACAACATGCTCTACATACTCATCACGGAAGTGCTTGAGTGTGGAGAGGATCGGGTTAGCAGCTGTCTGGCCGAGAGCACAAAGAGAACCATTCTTAAGGGAAAGTGCGACCTCTTCGAGAGCGTCGATATCCTCGAGTGTACCTGTACCATCTGTAATCTTTGTGAGAAGCTCATACATTCTCTTTGTACCGATACGGCACGGAGAACACTTACCGCAAGACTCATCTACTGTGAACTCGAGGAAGAACTTCGCGATATCAACCATACAGGTATCTTCGTCCATAACGATCATACCGCCGGAACCCATCATGGAACCTGCAGCTATGAGGTTATCGTAGTCGATCGGGGTATCCAGGAGAGATGCAGGAATACATCCGCCGGAAGGACCACCGGTCTGAACAGCCTTGAAGGCCTTACCATTCGGGATACCGCCACCGATATCAAATACGATCTCACGAACTGTGGTACCCATCGGGATCTCAACGAGACCTACGTTGTTTACCTTACCGCCGAGAGCAAATACCTTAGTACCCTTGGACTTCTCAGTACCAACGGAAGCGAACCACTCAGCACCCTTGTTGATGATAACCGGAATGTTAGCATATGTCTCAACGTTGTTGAGGATAGTCGGCTTACCGAACAGACCCTTGATAGCCGGGAACGGCGGACGAGGTGTCGGATTACCACGCTTACCTTCGATAGAACGCATGAGAGCTGTTTCCTCACCACATACGAAAGCGCCGGCGCCAAGACGGATATCCAGATCAAAGGAGAATCCGGAATCGAAGATATTCTCACCGAGCAGACCATACTCTCTAGCCTGATCGATAGCGATCTGCAGTCTCTTAACAGCGATCGGGTACTCAGCACGGATGTAAACATAACCCTGATGAGCGTCGATGCAGTAAGCAGCGATAGCCATAGCCTCGATTACGCTATGCGGGTCACCCTCGAGGATGGAACGGTCCATAAATGCACCCGGGTCACCTTCGTCGGCGTTACAGCAAACATACTTGGTGATGCCCTGTCCTCTGTTACCGGAAGCAAACTTCCATTTAAGGCCAGTCGGGAATCCGCCGCCGCCACGGCCACGGAGACCGGAATCAATGATTTCCTGGATTACAGCATCAGGATCTCTCTTCTCTGTAAGGATCTTACCAAGAGCCTGATAACCATCATGAGCGATATACTCATCGATATTTTCCGGGTTGATGTTACCGCAGTTGCGGAGAGCAACACGCATCTGCTTCTTGAAGAAGTTGCTGTCATTTGCAGAAGTTTTTTCAGCTGCCTGAGCACCATCGTGCTTCGGAGCCATGAGACGCTCTACATAGCGGCCCTTCAGGAGGTGCTCGCTAACGATCTCAGCAACATCCTCAGGTGTAACACGATAATACATAACACCTTCCGGATAAATTACAACGATAGGACCCTGGGCGCAAAGGCCGAAGCATCCTGTCTGAACTACTTTTACTTCTTTTTCAAGTCCCTGAGCCGGAATCTGCTGCTCAAACTGCTCGAGAATCTTCGCGGAGTTTGAAGATGTGCATCCTGTACCACAGCAAACAAGGACGTGCGCACGAAATAAATCCATGATTAAGCCTCCTTATACTTTGCAATAATACCGGGAATTTCATCCGGTGTCAGACGACCATATACATCGTCACCGACCATGATAACCGGTGCCAGACCACAGGCACCAACACAACGGCACGCAGAGATCGAGAACTTACCATCCTTAGTAACATCTCCGTTCTTAATGCCCAGTACATCCTCGATCTTATCGAGCAGGGCCTGCGAACCTTTAACATAGCAAGCTGTACCCAGGCATACGCTGATCGCGTTTTCTCCCTTCGGCTTCAGCGAGAAGAAAGAGTAGAACGAAATTACGCCGTACACCTCTGCAACAGATACATCAAGTGCATCCGCTACTTTTCTCTGGACAGGAAGCGGCAGATAGCCGTAAATTTCCTGAGCCTGCTGCAATGTGGCCATCAAAGCCTTCTGGCCCTGGCCCTTGTATTTCGAAAGAACTTCATCGAGCTTTGCGCTCATTTCTTCCGGAGTCATTTTTTGTTTTCCCACAGTTGACTCACCTCCCACATGGTAGGATAACATAACAACCAATTTCCCTCAATAAAGAATTTGTGAATTTGCCCAAGTATTTTTCGAAAATATCAAATTCGTCACCATTTCTTCTTCAAATGAAAATCATTTAACTGCTTCTTTCTTTTTCCTCATGAGTTTATTAGAATGAAATACAGTTTATTTAAGGAGCGCCTATGCAGTTAACTATTCAGATCCAGTCTCAGGACAATGGCAGAAAGATCTATGACATGGGCATCGCCAACGTCGTGATCTCGCTCGGCGGCGACGGCGCGATGCTGATCTGCAGCGACGGCGTTTTCCAGGGAAAATCCCCGAAACTTGACGTGGTCAACACGGTTGGCTGCGGCGATTCGATGGTCGGCGCCTTTGCGGTCGGTCTTGAGCGGAAGATGCCGCCGCAGGAAGTTCTCCGCTATGCCGTTTCCGTGGCTTCTGCCAACGCCATGTCGCCGCACACCGGTGATTTCGAACCGGCCGTGCAGAAAGATATTTATGAAAAGACAGCCGTGGAGAAGATAGGCTGATAGAATACAGAACCTTCGAATTTATGGACTTGGCAGGCGCACCTGCCGGAAAGTGAGGATATTATGCCATTAGTTACATCGAAACAGCTTTTACTGGATGCACAGGCCGGCGGTTATGCCGTAGGCGCATTTAACGTTGAAAATATGGAGATGGTGCAGGCAGTTGTTGCCGCAGCCGAGGAACTGAAGTCCCCTGTCCTGATTCAGACGACACCGGGAACCATCAAGTACGCCGGACTCGCCATGTATCTTGCCAATGTAAAGGCAGCTGCAGAGGCAGCTTCCGTTCCGATTGCAATGCACCTTGATCACGGAAACAGCTTTGATCTTGCCATGCAGGCACTCAGAACCGGCTATACTTCCATCATGATTGACGGTTCCAAGCTGCCGTTTGAGGACAATATCGCACTGACAAAG
>CADCLV010000020.1 GCA_902802325.1 Oscillospiraceae bacterium
TGTTTACTTTGTTTTTCAACTCTATGAATTGAACTATTGGCTCGTATAAAAGTAGTAATTACTTTCTGCTCTTCTATTCAATTTTCAAGGTCCGTTGCGGTTCGCTCTCTCGCGAAGCGCTTAACTATAGTAACACGGGTATGGGGTGGTGTCAACACTTTTTTTGATTAATTTTGCAACTTTCTTCAAAACATTCTGAAAGCCCGTAATACCAGGCATTTTCGGCATCAGTTTTTTTGAAAATTTGCATTGCATTTATATTTCACTGCCACTTTTTCTTCTTAAAACCGATTCAAATTTTTTAAGTGTCGTCTTCATCCCATTTGATGAAAAAATGCTCTGGATCACTTGTCTGATCCGGAGCTCTATTATATATACATTATTAACTTTTGTCATTCGACTGATTCGCAATGCGGATCGTTTACTTTCGATCAAGATGATTCTGAATCACAAGGATGTGCTTCTCCGCTTGTCCCTTCTTTACCGTGTCTGGCATACTAGCATATTATATTTTCGTATACTTTTCGCATATCTATAAATGCATTTTTCGATATGGATTTATGCATAAAATGCTTTTTGGTTTTTTGCCGTTGTCATTGTGTTTGATTCATATTACAATACGCTTGCCAGAATTTCGAACAGGTGTTTCAACAGGCACAAACACTTGATTTGACACCCTTTTTCGAAACGAGAGTTTTATACAAAGATGTATTTGGGAGTTGGAAAGAAAATGAAGAAAAAACATGGTTCTAAGGTAGCGATTATCGGCGCGGGTGCAGTCGGTTCTTCGATTGCTTTCGCAATGGCGATCCAGCAGCTTTGCACTGAGCTGGTCCTGATCGATGTAAACAAGGATAAGGCGCAGGGTGAGGCGCTGGACATCAGTCACGGTCTTCCGTTCCTCGGTCAGATGGATATCTACGCTGGCGATTACGAAGACGTTAAGGATTGTGACCTGATCATCATCACAGCAGGCATTCCGAGAAAGCCGGGCGAGACCCGTCTGGATCTGGCTAAGAAGAATGTCGGCCTGGCAAAGAAAATTACCAACAGCATCATGGAGCACTACACAACAGGAAACATTCTGGTCGTTTCCAATCCGGTAGATGTTCTTACCTACATGATCGCCAAGTGGTCCGGCCTTCCGAGAAACCGCATACTGGGCTCTGGTACTGTTCTGGATAGTGCCCGCTTCCGTATCCTCATCTCCCAGAAATTAGATATCGATGTACGTAACGTACACGGCTACATCATCGGTGAGCATGGTGATTCCCAGCTCCCGGCATGGAGTGCTACCAACATCGCCGGTCTTTCCATCGACGATTATTCCAAGACCACCGGTATCCCCTTCACACAGGCTGACCGTATCGAGATCGCTGAAAAGACACGTTTCTCCGGTGCAGAAGTTATTAAGCTCAAGGGTGCTACCTTCGATGGTATCGCAGTTTCCGTTTCCACCATTGCCAAGTCTCTCCTGAAGGGTGAGAACACCATCCGTACAGTAGGTTCTGTACTCAACGGTGAATACGGTATTGCCAATGTTGCCACCAACGTACCGACCATCATTGGTGCAGACGGTGTTGAGAAAGTCCTCGAGCTGGATCTGGATCCTCAGGAACTGCGTTTCCTCCAGGCTTCCGCCGAGTCTGTTAAGAAGATCCTCAGCGAAGTCGAAGATCTCTGATCAAAGAAAACACCAATACATTAAGACAGATAAAAACCTCTGTGGAGCATCCACAGAGGTTTTTCTATATTCTGATAAACGCCGGCAGCAATAACTATCATCCTNNAACTATCGCCCTACAGTTAAAAAAGTACCATCAATCCTGCCTCTCCAAAATCATATATTCGCTTCGGGTATCATTCGACATGCGCAGGTTACCGTCCTCCTCGAATGAATAGTATATATACCCGGCCTCATCATCATCAGGGATCATCAGGATCCATTGCCCATCTGTAGTATAAAGCCCAGGTTCCTCTTCCGTTTCCCCGTCCTCGGTTATAATACATCTGAATGTATTGTCCGCGTTGAATATGTAACTTTCGGTTTTTGTCTTACCTTCAAAAGTCCAGGTACCGATCAGATCCGAATCAGTCTTAAAATCCAAATCATTCACATTGACGTGCACTTTTCCGTCGTCAATAGTATAGCTGACTGCGCTTTTCTCCACCCAGATAACCGGGCGTATCCCTCTATATTCATTTGTTTCATCCGCATCAATATTGAGATATGCCCATTGATCTATCATCTGCGTTTCATTTGAATCGACAGCACTTGACCGTCCCCACCAGAAAGCTCTGGCACCATTTGTAGCGGCAGATCGTGTTGGTTTGGATACGGCTTGTCTGTCTTTGAGAGGCGCAAACGCATAGTCTTCATCACCGTAAGGATCCACACCGAAATACTGTATGCATTCAGTCACGGAAAGAAGGAAGACTTTATCAACAGTATCATTTCCGCAATCCTCTCCGGTACTAGGTTCAATGCCGTTTATAACTGTGGTCTCACTTATCACTGCCTGTTCTTCAGCAGTAAAAGCAGCATTCAAAAAATCACTATTCAGCCAGGCACGAAGTGTACACGTCTCCCAGGTGACGGCAGCATCTTCCTCATTGTATTTCTTTTGTTCCAAGAGGTATCTACTTAAAAGAAGCAGCTTCCCGTCCTTCTCATCGAGCACGATCCATTCAATTGGTTCCGGACCATTTGCATCATTGACATCCTGTTCGTATCTTCCAAAGACAGCATACTCATGACTCGCACCCGTAGGAGTAGAATAGATTTGACCATATGCGTCGGCGGCCGTTGTTTCTGTGGTCGAAGAAGCAGGTACTACCTGATCCACTGTATCCGAACCGATTGGCTCTTCTTTTGAATCATTTACATCCGGCGCGATAGCATTCCCGATTGCAACGGAACTATCTTCTTCACTGACCGTTGTGATCTTGGTCTGTGATTTCTTTTTCGTCTTTTTCTTCTCCTCCTCTTTGGGTTTAGCAAGCATAATTGCTCCGGTAACCGCTGCACCGGTAAGCAGGACTGCGATACTGGAAATAATGATCTTCTTCGTCATGGCACTCATCCCCTTTTTGGCTGCTACTGAGGCAACCTTCATTCCCGTATTGGCAGCCGTTTCTGCTGCAACTGCAGCACCGTTCTGTGCGGCTGTCTGGGAAGCAATTTCAGTTCCGGCTTCTGCTGCAGAGGCAGCGGAGCCATCGGCAGATGCGGTCATAAGTGTAAGTGAAGCGGACATGGGTTTGATGGGCAGCTGCTCCGCTTCTTTCATGAACAGCTTGGTTAAGAATGGTGTACCCATTGCGAAAAGCTTCGTATCGTTATCTTTTTCATATTTCTCGACCTCCTTCTTGATTCTCTTTCTGGCAGAGCTAAGACGCCACAGGATGGTTCCCTGCGGTACACCAAGGGCCTCGGAGATCTCTTTTACTGATAATTCATTGAAGTAGAAAAGGATGATCGTTCTTCTGATGTCCTCAGAAAGAGAATTCTCAATTATGTCCATAATGATCTTTCTCGTTTCTGCTGATTCCACGAGAGAATCCGGAAGAAAGTCTTCTGGTACGTCTTCGGCACTATCAAAGAATTCATCTTCCACATTGACGGTCTTTGTCAGTTTGATCCGATCCAGACACTTATTGGCTGCTGTCTTTTTCAACCAGGCATGGACCTTACTCTTATCCTTGATCGTATCATAGGATTTGATCAGCGAGATAAATGTCTCCTGGACGATATCCTCTGCATCATCCTCGTTTTTCAGAAGAGACATGGCCGTCCAGTACACTGAACGGTATGCTTCGTTATAGATCTTTTCGAGTTCTTGGTTAGTCATTTTAGCCTCCTTAAATCCGCATCTGTCCTATAGACGAATGACGGAAGGAAAATATTGGCTGTATTTTGAAAAAATTTTTCGAGCAGTCAAAATGCGACTTTATATCCCCGTCTCATATTCTGCTCCTTGGAAATTTCCGAGTCAACAAAAAGGAGAACTCTTCAAAAAGAAGTGTTCCCCTTTCAATTTCTATTTTTCATTCTTTGATCTACAGATCACGATATCTCTGGTAAACCGTTTTGGATCCTTTTCCTCCTCATCATATTTAATGATCAGGCACGAGGAGCCTTCTTCTGCTTTGTTATATACATAAGCCATCACCTTATATCGTCCTCTGGAACCATCTTTATTCTCCACCGTAAGGAAGCACTGAGGATGCCGCATGGAACCACCGTGACTCTTTTTATATACAACTCCTTCGCTGACCATATATTCTCTGTTCTTGATCGCCTTTGGCTTTCTATCGTGGTCTTTAAACAGGATCACTGTTAAGAATAAAAACAGCAATGTACTAAGGATCAGAATGACGCTTCTCCCCCACTGTTTCAAAGAAAGGCACGCGACCGTTCCTGCTACAAATCCGGCATCAAGTATTAGAAAGCAAAGGATCGTCACTACGCGCTCTCCGATCAGTTTCTTCCGAAACTTCATGATCTCATCTTGCTCAAGAGCATCTGCCCTTCGCAGTTCCAGATGGTTTTTCTTTCCCACTCTGTTTTCCCTCCACGCCTAGAGATTTTGAATACGGATTTATGTTACCACAATCCCGGGATCTGTTTCTCATTTCCAAAACAGAAAAGGATGTGTCTATCTTTCTTGTTTCATAATAAAAGGGACCTTACTTAGAAGTGAGATCCCTTTGGCTTATATTCGTTATTACTCATCTCAGAAGCGGATCTTCCGGATCCCCATCTTCTTCTTTCTTCTCTTGCTCTGGGCTACAGAGATAGCGGTGAAAGAGACAAGACCGATCACGATGAGTCCTAATACGATCAGTACGATACTCAGTACCGGATGGGCTTCAAAGAAGGTTTTCTCCTCTTCTTTTTGAGCGGGAGCCGTATTGGCAGTCGTCTCAGAAGGTGCTGTCTCTGTCGGAGCCGGTTCTTCTGTGGTCTCTACTGTGCCGGTCTCTTCCTGATCTCCGGGGTGTACATAAGATCTTTCCCCTGTCGGGCCCATGCCTTCCGGAGCATTGTATCCACGGTTATCGACTACATTTCCTTCTACGCGGTGAGTCGGATCGCTTTCCCAGCAGCGAAGGTTCGCTTCTCTTACGATCGTAGCCACATAGACTGTCTGGTGATCAGCCAGATCATAGGGGATGCCGCATACGCAGGTGATGATCTCATGGCCATTTTCATTAATGGTCAGAACCGTCATACCGGTACCGGCGGTCTTGGTCGTTCCGGTCTTTCCTCCGAATACCTGGGCACAATGGCAGTCTTCTCCGATGATCCACGGGTCAGTCAGCAGGTTGTTGGTATTCTTTACGACTTTCCAGCCGTCAAAGGAATGCTTGTTATCTGCTTTAAAGAAATGTGTCGGCGTGCTGATCACGCGGCAGAAATCTTCAAACTGGAGCGCGTAATTAAACATCATCGCCAGTTCTTTTGAAGTGGTATAGTGCTTCTCATTCTGAAGGCCGTTCGGATTCATGAAATGGGAATTGGTAAGTCCCAGCTCCTGGATCTTCATGTTGGCAATGTACGCATACTGGCCGATCAGAGAGAACTTGTTCGGATCCTCTGTCGTCGGGCTGCCATCTGCATTCGGCGTCGGCAGAGGTGTCGTGGTCGGAAGCGCGCCCTTCTGAGCGTTATAGTGCTTGGCGATCTCTTCACCTAAAACATTTGCCGCATCATTTCCGGAAGGAAGCATCATACCGAAATACAGTTCATTTGCTTCCAGTTCCTCACCGGTAACAAGACCCATCATGGTGGAGTTCGGTGTGGTGGCATCCATTGCCGTCTTGCTGACCGTGATCAGCTCATGCGGCTCCAGATATTCCATTGCCAGCGCAAGTGTCAGGATCTTCGTCATGCTGGCCGGGTAAATGCGCTTGTCCTCTTCTTTCGAGATGATCACCTGCCCGGTGGTGCGGTCATAGCAATAATAGGAAGCGCACTGTACCTGATCCAGAGACGGAAGGGCCAGTGTCTGCTGCCCGACACCCTTGGAAGATCCATCCACCGAACCTGCGGGAGTTCCGGAAACGCTCTGTCCTCCATCCGATGCAGCTGTAGTCTCGTTATCCGAGGCCAGCACGTACCGGCGAAGAGCAGAGGCTGGCACAAGCACCATCATGAATGCCAGAAACCCTGCTAATACACTATGTTTTCTTTTCATACCTGCCCGATTCGAATTGATTCTTGAAGTCATGCTTCCGGATTCTCCTCATTGTTCTCCGGAGCCGATGCGCCTTCTTCTACCGGGTTTTCATTTTCAGAAACAGTCTGACCGTCTTCCCCCTCGGAAAGTGCATTTTCACCTTCCGCACCTTCTTCCGGCTCTTCTGTTTCTTCTTCGTGATCGACGATAGCTACATCGACGATCGTGCTGTTCTTACTTCTCATCAACGTTACACCCTGGGTAACACGGGACAGAACAGGGATCTCCTTCGCCCAAAGACGGATCACGATACCGTCATTGTTGATAATCAGGATATCCTTGTCGTCGTCTACCAGAAGTGCCCGTACGAGAGGTCCGGTCTTATCCGATACACGGTAGGTCATCAGACCCTTACCGCCACGGGACTGAACACGATACTCATCCATCTCGGTACGCTTACCGAAGCCCTTCTCGGCTACAACCAGAAGGTTGCGGTTCTCGATGACCGGAGCCATGCCGATGACTTCATCGCCTTCACGTAAGGTGATACCCTTTACACCCATGGTATTTCTTCCGGTGCTTCTTACTGCATTTTCGTTAAAGCGGATCGACAGACCATTCTTCGTAACAAGGACGATCTCCTGATTGCCGTCAGTCAGATGTACGCCGACCAGTTCATCCTCTTCACGGATGTTGATGGCGATCAGGCCGCTTCGGTTGATGCGGGCATAATCTGCAAGCTCGGTCTTCTTTACGATACCCTCACGGGTGGCCATAGTCAGGAATCCGCCGACTTCAAAGTCACTGACCGGAATGATCGTACGGATCTTCTCATCTGCTTCCAGCTGAAGGAGATTGACCACAGCGGTACCCTTGGCGGAACGTCCTGCCTCCGGGATCTGATAGCCCTTCATGCGGAACACTCGGCCGCGGTTCGTGAAGCACAGAAGTGTATCGTGGGTCGAAGCGGTCAGGATCTTGGTAACATAATCCTCCTCATGTGTCGCAAGGCCGGAAATACCACGGCCGCCACGGTGCTGGCTTCTGTATGTATCGATCGGAACACGCTTTACATAACCCAGGTGGGTCAGTGTGATCACGATCTGCTCTTCCTGGATCAGGGACTCATCGTCGATATCGTCCTCATCCGGCGGACCGATCTCAGTTCTTCTGTCTTCGTAATACTTCTTCTTGATCTCCAGGATCTCGTCCTTGATGACCTTTCTCAGAAGTGTCTCATCATCGATAACATTTCTGAAGTAAGCGATCTTCTCATCCAGTTCTCTGGCTTCTGCTTCCAGTTTCTCTCTTTCGAGACCGGTCAGACGGCCCAGACGCATATCTACGATATGCTGTGCCTGCTTATCGGAGAAACCGAAACGCTCACACAATCTGGCTTTCGCCTGATCCTCGGTTCTGCTGGAACGGATGATCTGGATAACTTCGTCGATATTGTCGATCGCAATCAGGAGGCCTTCCACAATATGCTTTCTGGCCAGTGCTTTTTCCAGATCATACTTGGTACGGCGGAGAATAACATCCTCCTGGTGGGCAATGTAGTAAGTCAGCGCATCCATCAGGTTAATGGTCTTCGGCTCCAGTCTTCCTTCCGCATCCGGAACAAGTGCCAGCATATTGGCGCAGAATGCATCCTGGATCTGGGAATTCTTATAAAGCTGATTGAGTACAACGTTCGCGTTGGCATCACGGCGAAGCTCGATGACGATACGAACCTTCTCGTTACGGTCAGACTCATCGCGGATATCGGAGATACCTTCGATCTTCTTCTCCTTAACAAGCTCGGCAATACGTTCAATGAGGCGGGCCTTATTGACCATATACGGCAGGTCGTGAACGATGATTCGGGAACGGCCGTTGCTCATGACCTCAATATCAGTATGGGCACGGACAACGATACGGCCCTTACCTGTACGGTAGGTATCGCTGATGCCTCTTCTTCCGAGGATCATACCACCTGTCGGGAAATCCGGTCCCTTAATAACAGTCATCAGATCTTCGATGGTTGCTTCCGGATTATCCAGGAGCATGACTACACCGTCAATGACTTCGCCCATGTTATGCGGCGGGATATTGGTCGCCATACCTACGGCAATACCGACAGAACCATTTACCAGAAGGTTCGGGAAACGCGACGGCAGCGCAACAGGCTCCACGTCGTGCTCATCGAAGTTCGGACGGAAATCAACCGTGCCCTTGTTGATGTCGCTCATCATTTCCATGGCGACTTTCTGAAGTCTGGCTTCTGTATATCGGTATGCAGCCGGCGGGTCACCATCCATGGAACCGAAGTTACCATGGCCTTCGACCAGCATATAGCGCATAGAGAAATCCTGCGCCAGACGAACGAGAGCATCGTATACAGAGGCGTCACCATGCGGATGGAAACGTCCAAGTACGTCACCTACGGTGGTGGCGCACTTACGGTACGGCTTATCCGGGGTAAACCCCTGGGTGTACATGGAATACAGAATTCTTCTATGTACCGGCTTCAGACCGTCACGGATATCCGGTAAAGCACGGTCCGAGATAACGCTCATCGCATAGTCGATGAACGACTTTTTCATTTCTTTCTCAAGATCGACCGGGATGATCGTAGTCTGCTCCGAGCAAAAGATTGCGTCTACTTCCGCTTCCTGCTGTTTGCGCAGGTCCTTGCCGGAGAGATTGTTACTTGTTGTAGAATCAGACATGCGTCTTCCTCCCTTTATACCCTATTACAAATAATCACCCGTATATTTTACCACAACATGCTCTTTCACGGTGGTAAAATCGCGAATTTTTGTATAGAATAAATCGTGATTTGAATATAAAAAAAGATGCAACAGATTTTGTTTGCATCTCGTCTAATGAGTGAGGCAGGAAAAGCGTAATGATTGCGGAGGAAACAAAAACAAACGCAGGAGACGGTATGCTCGATGTCGAGGAACTGTTCCGCCTTTATGGTAACGATGTGCTTCGTATGTGCAACGTCTACCTTCGCAAACAGAGCCTCGCCGAAGATGCCTTTCAGGACGTATTCGTCAAGATCATGACGAAGTCCGGATCGTATCGTGGCGACAGCGATGTCAAGTATTGGATCTTGTCCATCGCACGCAATGTCTGTCTGGATTATCTGAAGTCCTCGTACATGAAGCGCACGAGCTTTCTGGGCGACCTTCTGGATAAGACCAAGCCGCAGAGCGAAGAGAAAAAGCGGATCAAGCCACTTCCCGGAAATCCCGTGGAAGACCGGCTGATCGAAAAGCTGGATACCAGCAGTCCTCTTCTGGATGCGGTGCAGGACCTGCCCGCAAAGTATAAAGACGTGATTCTGCTCCGTTTTTACTTTGATATGGATAACGAGGCGATCGCCAGGCAGCTCGGCATTACGGAGAGCACCGTACGAAGCCGTATGATGCGTGCGCGTGCCAAACTGAAAGATTTTTGGAAGGAGGGCGAGTAACATGTTCGGAGATGATCTGAAGAAGAGTCTGGAACCAATTAAGACCTCGGACGAGCTTCTGGAAAAAACAAGGCTCGCCATTGAAAAAGCCCGGCTGGAGCAGGCAAAAGAATCCCTTGCACCGGTATATACTGATTCTAAGAAGCGTTCTTCCTCTTTCGGATTCTCCTGGCAGATGGTGGTCCCGATCGCCTGTGCGCTTCTGGTTGTCGGCGGAGCCGTAATGGTTATGAATTACGCGGGCAAAGCAAAGAAAGCACAAGACAATGTTAAATCGCATAACAAAACCATCGATATTAGTGGAGAGATCGATTCCGCACTGGGCGGAGACGGCAAATATTCTTATGCGGCAGATACAGTAGCCGCTGATGCGGTTGAATATGAAGATGAGGAAACCGAAGGCCTGGAGTGGCAGGATTCACCCGTAATGGAGGAAACGACCGCTGCAGAAAGTATAGAAGCACACAACGGAAACTCTCAAAAATCCGAGGGCTCGGGCTCTATGAGTATGCGGCCAACCAAAGCTTCCGAGTTTTCCGCTACAGTGCAGGTAGACGGTTCGCTTCTGTGCATTTCTGAAGACCACCGTTCTCTTTTCTTTGCAGATCCGAAGACCGGAAATCCGATTCCATCCGAAGAAAAGCAGGTCCCGGACTTCAGTTTTCTTTCTGAAGATCAGAAGATCCAGGGGCTGAATTATCTGGAAAATTATGGTCTGCTCTTCGTTTCCGTCGGAAGCGACCAAGCTTGGAGCAAGCAAAGTATTGAGCATCTTTACCTCTGTTCGTATCAAGACGGCGTTCTTCAGTCCGAAGAGCCGGAAAGCCTCGACTAAAGGCTGTTTCAGATAAGACTGTTACATAAAAACAAAAGGATCTCCTTTATGAAGGGAGATCCTTTTTCGTTACAGGATCGGTTCCTTTTCAGGCTTTCCCTGAGCCCTGGGATACTTGGGCGGTGTCGGTCTGACTTTCCGGATCACCACAATGGTACGCTTCATATCGGTTCCGGGAAGAACAAATTCTCTTACCTTCTCGATCGTACCGCCAAGTGTCACGATTGCTTTCTTGGCTGCTTCCACCTCGTCTTCGGCATGTCCCTTCATAGCGAGGAAAATGCCGCCGACTTTCACATAAGGAAGACAGTATTCACAGAGAGTAGGTAAAGAAGCCACGGCTCTGGCTGTGGCAATATCAAATTTTTCCCTGAAGTTTTTATTCTTTGCCCCGTCTTCCGCCCGGCTATGGATCGCCCGGATCCCGGAAAGTTCCAGTTTTTCACATACCGCTTCAAGGAAGCTGATGCGTTTTTTCAGTGAATCCAAAAGCGTGACCTGAAGTTTCGGCATGGTCACTTTCAGCGGAATACCAGGAAAACCGGCACCGGTTCCCACATCGATCAGAGAGAGTTCCTCTCTTCCCTGTTTCTCTTCTTCCTCCTCAATATGCGCCACCAGCGTCAGCGAATCCACGAAGTGGCGGATCGCGATCCCCTGGTCATCCACGATATTCGTCAGATTCATTTTCTCGTTCCAGGTACGCAGCATGGCCGCATAGATATGGAAGGCATGGATACTTTCTGCCGAAAGCGGAACCGAGATATCCGAACTTCCATCCGTAAGATAAGGAGAGATCTCTTTTGCCTTTTCGATCTCCTCGTCGCTGGTTACGATCGGCTCATGGGCAGGCTTTGCCGCTTCTTTCGGTTCGGGCTTATTTCCCATCAGGTCTTTTCGGAGATTCTTCTTCTCGTCTTTTGACAGGTTTTTTCTTTTCTGCGGCTGGATCCGCTTATTCTTGTCCATGGCCATTGTCGGTTTCCTTCTCTTCTCGTTTCTTCGCTTCCAGATATACCAGAAGGACGGCTATGTCTGCCGGGGAGACACCGGAAATACGGGAGGCCTGTCCCAGAGACATGGGCTTTCTCTGCATCAGTTTGCTTCTCGCCTCCAGACGGAGTCCCGAAATCTGATCGTAGGGAATGTCCGGCGACAGTTTTTTCTTTTCAAGATTCGAAAACTTTCGGATCCGTTCTTCCTCTAGTGCCAGATAGCCTTCGTACTTAATGTCGACTTCTACGGCAAATACCACATCGTCCGAAAGGTCCGGCCGTTTTTCATCTACCGGCAGAAGATCCCGGTAATGGATCTCCGGACGCTTAATCAGTTCTGAAAGGGAGATGCCGGACTGTGTCGGAGTACTTCCGCACTTTTCCAGTATCGCATGAAGTTTCTCACTGGGCGGCAGATGAGTGCTGCGAAGGCGGGCTTTCTCCGCTTCGATCGCATTTTTCTTCGCTGTAAATGCCGCGTAGCGCTCTTCACTGATCAATCCGATGTTATGTCCGATCTCCGTCAGACGGGCGTCTGCATTATCCTGACGGAGGAATATCCGGTATTCGGCGCGGGAAGTCATCATACGATAGGGTTCCTGCGTCCCCTTGGTCACCAGATCATCGATCAGAACACCGATATAGGCCTGGGAACGGTCAAGGATCACCGGCTCTCTTCCCAGTATTTTCATCGCCGCATTGATTCCGGCCATCAGTCCCTGGGCCGCCGCCTCTTCGTAACCGGAAGATCCGTTGATCTGTCCTGCCGTAAAAAGGCCGCTTACGAACGTGGACTCTAAAGACAGATCCGCGGTTGTCGGATCAATGCAGTCGTATTCGATAGCATAGGCCGCACGCTGGATATGGGCTTTTTCCAGTCCCGGGAGAGAATGTACCATCTGTACCTGTACCTCTTCCGGAAGGCTGGTGCTGAATCCCTGAAGATAGAGCTCACGGGTCTCTTCTCCCATCGGCTCCACAAAGATCTGGTGCCGGCTCTTATCCGGAAAACGCATAAATTTATCTTCGATAGAAGGGCAGTACCGCGGACCGATTCCTTCGATCACGCCGCTATAAAGCGGGGACCGGTCCATATTTTCCGTAATGACTTTTCTGGTTTCTTCGGTCGTCCATACCGCATAGCAGGGGATCTGCTTCTTGGGCGGCATCTTTCCTTCCATCTCGTTTTCAAAAGAAAACGGCGGCATATCCGGTTCTCCGGGCTGAATCTCCATGACGGAAGTATCGACAGTCCTTGAATTGACACGAACGGGAGTTCCGGTCTTAAATCTCTGCATGGTGATACCTGCTTCGGCCATACTCCTGGAAAGGCCTACAGAACGGGAAAGTCCGTCCGGTCCGCTTTCCACGATCACCTCACCGCGGATCGTTCTGGATTCCATATAGGTGCCGGAGCAGACTACCGCCGCCTTTACATGGTAACAGGCGCCGCTTCTGGTCCTTACCCCGGTCAGAATTTTTCTTTTTTCTCCCTCTTCCCAGAAAAGTTCTACGACTTCTCCCTGGATAAGAGAGATATTCTCTTCATTTTCGATTCTTTCTTTCATGCGCCGGCTATATGCCGCCCGGTCCATCTGGGCACGAGGGGAAAATACGGCCGGTCCTTTCGAGCGGTTCAGCATACGGGTCTGGATAGCAGAAAGGTCCGCCATTTCACCCATTACGCCGCCCAGCGCATCGATCTCACGGACAAGCTGTCCTTTTGCAGTTCCGCCGATGCTGGGGTTACAAGGAAGATTTGCCAGCTGATCCAGATGCAGTGTGAAAAGCACTGTAGAAAGGCCTAAATGGGCGCATGCAAATGCCGCCTCACATCCTGCGTGTCCGGCGCCGATCACCGCCACGTCGTAAGTGCCTGCATCATACCAGGATATATTCTCTTTGACCTGTTCCCAAGATCCCATGTTCTCTCCTATTATTTTCCAACGCAAAAGCGTGAAAAAATCGTATCCACCAAAGTGTCGCTTACTGATTTTCCGGTGATCTCACCCAGCTGTTCCAGGGCCGCCCGGAAAAGAAGCGCCGGACCTTCCAGCGGATCTCCCGCCCGAAGCCGCCGGATAGCCTCTTCTACCTTTTCCGCAGCCGACGAGAGGACTTCATAATGACGGTGGTTCGTAAGAAGAAGTCCCGAAGAAGAAGCCGCGCCCATTTCCTCATAGGTCTGACGGACAAACTCCTCAATTCCAGCAATACCTTCTCCCGTTCTGGAAGAAAGACTAGAACGAAGATCCAGCTTTCGGGTATATCCTTTCTCTGAAATCAGAGAGGTAACCATCTTTTCCTTTTCTTTCACAGCTTCCTCCGAAGCCGTATCCGACTTACTGATAAGAAGTGCGATCTTCGTCGCGGAAGGAAGCTGCATCAGCGGGTCTATAAGTTCTTCCACCGTACTTTTTTCTTCTTCTGTAGAAACCAGCCAGAGCACGATATCTGCTTCCGTAATGGCGGCGGTGGCACGGTCTACGCCGATGGCTTCCACGACATCCTCGGTTTCCCGGATGCCGGCAGTGTCGATAAGCTTCACAGGGACGCCGCCCAGATTTGTCTGCACTTCCAGTGTATCTCTGGTCGTTCCCGGGACATCGGTAACGATCGCCCTGTCATATCCGCTCAATGAATTCAGAAGCGAAGACTTTCCGCTGTTAGGAATTCCGCAGATAACGATCTTCATTCTTTCAGATAAGATCCGTCCCTGCTTATAGGTCTTAAGAAGATCCGAAAGTTTTCTTGCGACCGTATCCTCACATTGATCTGCATGAAGCGACCTTGTCTCTCTGTCGTCTTCCTCGTCGATATCATCGATCCAGAGTTCAAATTTTGCCAGCACCATGTAAAGCGCCGCCGAAATCTCTTCCACGTGCTGGCGCAAAGATCCCTGGAGCTGGGATTCCGCCGCACGAAGCGCCAGTTCCGAGTCCGCTGCGATGACATCCATGACGGCTTCTGCCTGGGAAAGGTCGATCTTTCCGGCGATAAATGCATTCTTGGTAAATTCACCGGGGCCTGCCATTCTGGCGCCATTTTCCAGTAAAACGCGAAGGATCTCCTGCCGGACGGTCAGACCGCCATGACAAGAGATCTCTACTGATTCTTCACCTGTATAAGAATGCGGTGCGCAAAAACGCGTCACCATGACTTCGTCAATGGTTTCATTTGAGGAAGGATCGATAAACATACCATAAGCAACAGTATAGCCTGCCATCTCCTTGACAGTCCTGGCATCCCCTGCTGCGCGGCGGATCTTGATGACCTTATCGGCCACAGAAGCGGAACCCTCACCGGCCATGCGGATCACTGCGATCCCGCTCACTCCGGGTGGCGTAGCACATGCGCAATACGGCTTATCCAAAGATCGATCGCCTCCCTCAGGAATAAAAGTCAGATTATTCCAGTGTGACCACAACTTTGCGGTTCGGCTCTTCTCCTTCACTATGAGTGGTGACGCCCTTGACGCCCTGCAGCTCAGAGTGGATGATACGGCGCTCTGCCGGATTCATTGGCTCGAGCACGTAGTCACGCTTATTGCGGAGAACCGTGCTGGCAGCCTTATGAGCCATATTGATCAGCACTTCTTCTCTATGCTTTCTGTAACCGCCGATATCGAGAAGAACACGCAGTCTCTCCTCACTGTGACGGTTTGCAACCAGATTGGTCAGGTAAGAAATGGAATCCAGTGTCTCGCCGTGACGGCCGATTGCGGCACCGCAATCCTGACCGGTAACGGTGATATGGATCACATCTTCTTCACGATAGGAATCCAGTTTTCCGTGGATACCGATACCGGAAAGAACATCTGCTACAAAAGATACGGCAGCATCTTCTGCCTCGCTGGCTTCGTCACCTTCGAAAGACTCATCGTCGCCGTAATATACGTCGCCGTCTTCCTCTTCTTCATCTGCTACTTCCGCTGTTACACGAACAGTAGCTTCCTTCTTGCCCAGACCAAGAAAGCCCTTATCCTCTTCGACAACTTCCACCTGTGCCTGGTCTTTCTCCACGCCCAGCTCAGCAAGTGCCAGTTCGATAGCTTCCTCTACGGTCTTCGCGGTCTTGGTCACTGTCTTTTCCATAGCCTTATAGCCTCCTTACCGTGCCTTATAAAATGAGACACGTATTATTATTTCTTGTTCTTACCGGATTTTCCGGATGCATTGCCGGAAGCCTGGGCTTCCAGTTTCTGCTTCTTCTTGAAAACCATCTTTTTCTTTTCAAGAAGTTCTTTTTTCTTTTCTTCGTAAGGCTTATTAAACATGTAATAAGTCAGAATAGTCTGGATCACACCCATCAGGTTACCCACGATCCAGTAGAAACCGAATGCGGCCGGGAGCCAGAATGTGGTCGCCAGCATGAAAGCCGGCATGATGATGTTCATGATCTTGGTAGTACGGGCAGCCGGGTCATCCGGAGCATTGAAAGCCGGATTATTCTTGGCGCGCTCTTTGTCTTCTTTTCTCTTCTTGGCATCTGCACGGGTAGCAGCCATCAGGTAGTTCTGGAGAAGTGTGGTCAGAAGTACCAGGGCCGGGATGATCAGGAGCGGCAGATAGATAGACGGCTCTTTGGCGATCGTGCCCGGGTTAAAGGACGGTTTCTTTCCCAGATCCATACCCAGGAACTTCATGTCCGGGATCTGCTGGGCCGTGATAAGACCGCGCTTTACAACACTGCTCATAGCAGCGCCGTCATTCTGAAGACGTGTGATCAGAGAAATGTTATCTTCGACGACACCACTGATATTGAGGATCTCGCCGATCTGCTTGATATTGGATCTGCTGACACCCATGATGTACTGCAGGGGGCAGCGTACGATGTAATAAGTCGGGAACAAAAAGAAAATCGGCAGAAGCGGTACGAGACATCCGGAGAAAGTGGAAATACCATTCTCCTGGAGAAGTTTCTGCATCTCCTCATCCTGCTTCTGCTTATCGTCGGCGTACTTTCTCTTAATGGCAGCCTGCTTGTCCGCCAGGGTCTGCTGCTTCATCATGGCCTTCGCAGAACGCACGTTAAGAGGCATGGTCAGACCACGTACGATGATCGTCATGAAAATGATCGCCAGGCCGAAGTTACCGAAGAACTCGTAAAGAAGGCTGGTCAGCCAGCCGAATAATTGTGCGATCGGCCCGAAGATAAAGTCGAAAAGTCCAAGCTGGACCAGATGTGATAACTGCATATATCGCTCCTACTTCAGCGGGTCATATCCACCTTTGGAAAACGGATTACAGCGAAGGATCCGCCAGATCCCCTTCAGGGAACCGCGTAGAAAACCGTATTTCTCGATCGCTTCGAGAGTATATTGCGAGCACGTCGGATAGAATCGGCAGTGCCCGATATGGTCCGGGCCATGCGAGTTCTGATACATTCGGATCAGTTTGATCGCCAGCTTCTTCATACCTCATCCCCGGAATGCAATAATCCCAGTTTCGAAAGATGTCTTCCCATTTCTTGTTCCACCTCCTGATATGTCGGGAGTTCCCCCCTCGACTTCATCAGGAAAATGATGTCATATCCGGTAATGACCGATGGTTCATATACCGAGAAAGCCGCCCGCATCAGTCTCTTTGCACGGTTTCTGGCTACGGCGGTCTTCCTGCCGTGTCCGTTGGTAAAGCCTACACGCAAAAGTCCGATCGGGATCGGTGTCAGATTATGCTTCAGATGAGAACTGCGCTTAAAACAGTGCACACTCAGATATTTTCCGGTAGCAAAGCTTCCCCGTTTGTATACACGGGAAAATTCATAATTCAGACGCAGCGTCTGTGTTGTCCTAAGCATCGTTCACCAGCTCCGGCCTTCTAAAAATAAAGGACCACTTGGGTGATCCTTATACTGTAAGACTCTTTCTTCCCTTCAGTCTTCTTCTCTTCAGTACGTCACGTCCGGAAGCGGTCAGCATTCTGGCACGGAAACCGTGTACCTTGGATCTCTGTCTCTTCTTAGGCTGATATGTCATCTTCATATGGATCTACCTCCAAAAATTAGTCTCTTTTACCTTCTTATTACTCGAATAGTCGATACAAATAGCGATAGAATTATACTAGGTGTCAAGAGGAAAGTCAACCCATTACCAGATCGAGCTGTGCATCTGGACGATTTTGTTGTTCCGGATGTATACACGGGGGATACGTTTCCCGACAAGACAAGTCACTTCATAGTTAATGGTATCAAGCATATCCGAGATCTCATCCACCGGGATCTCCTCTTCCCCGCCACGGGATTTCTGCTTTCCGAAAAGCACTACCTCATCTCCGACGCGCGGCTTTTCCGGAAGGTCAGTGACATCCACCATACACATATCCATGCAGATATTTCCGACTACCGGCGCACGGTGTCCGTTGATCAGGACCTCTGCCCGGTTGGAAAGTCTTCTTAAATAGCCGTCCGCATAGCCGATGGCGATCGTCGCAATGGTGCTGGGACGCTCTGTGGTAAAGTGTCTTCCATAGCTGATGGTCTCTCCCACAGGGATCTCTTTGACGTGGACGACACTGGACTTCAATGTCATGGCCGGCCGTACTTCAAAATCCGTATAGGGGCTCGGGCAGCCCTTGGGCATCATGCCGTAGGTAATCAGGCCTGCGCGGACCATATCCATATGCATCTGCGGGAACCGCAATATTCCGGCGCTGTTGCAGATATGCTTGGTGGGAATCTCAAGCCCCCTCTTTTCCAGTTCTTCCGCCATCTTCGTAAACGATTCGAACTGCTTCATGGTATATTCATCATCATCGGTATCCGACATGGCAAAGTGGGAGAACATGCCCTCGATCTCGATTCCCGGAAGCTCGGAGATCGCCAGGATCGCTTCCACCGAAGACTCGCCGGCCAGAAAACCGAGACGGTTCATTCCGGTATCGTACTTAATGTGGATCCGGGCTGTGCGCTCTAAAATCACCGCTTTCTTGGAAATCGCCTGGGCATATTCCAGAGAATAGACAGCCTGCTCGATATCATTTTCGATCAGCTGGGAGATCCGTCTGGGGTCTGTGTGTCCCAGGATCAGGATCGGGGCGGTAATTCCGTTATCCCGAAGCTCGATGGCTTCGTCCAGCATCGATACCGCCAGTTTATCTGCTCCGTTTTCCAAAAGCACTCGGGCGACTTCGATGGCTCCGTGGCCATAGGCATCCGCCTTTACCACGGCCATGATCTTGGCGCTTCTTTTCGTGACGCGCCGGATCTCCCGCATATTTTCCGCCAGTATATCCAGATTGATCTCCGCCCAGGAGCGGTTCGGAAACTTATCCATCATGATGTTATCCCTTCTTCCCACTGAAGCCTTTGAAAGCAGGCTCCGAAATATGTCCACAGATCTGTCGGCAGCATGGCACGCGCGCCGAGTTTTTCCCGGCAGAGCTTTGCGGCAAGACTATGAATGCCGACTGCCGAAACAGCTGCATCCTCTTCATTCATGCCCTGGGCTAAAAGTCCGGAAAGAAGTCCGGAAAGCACATCGCCGGAGCCGCCTTTCGCCAGACCTGAATTGCGTACAG
Organism: Oscillospiraceae bacterium; assembly: GCA_902802325.1. GTDB lineage: Bacteria > Bacillota > Clostridia > Saccharofermentanales > Saccharofermentanaceae > Scatonaster. The sequence continues at coordinate 18,993 of CADCLV010000020.1, forward strand.
GATTACTATACCACTTCCCTGAAGAAGTAAATAGGTTCGTTTCATTACTTTTGAGGACCAGCATGACGCCGTATTCCACGGCAAAAGCACCGGCGGCGGAAAAGTCTCCTTCTTCCCATGCCGGAAGGAGCCTTTTAAATTCACCCAGATGCGGTGTCAGCACCGCCGGGGAAAGTCCTTTTTCCCGGCGCATTTTCAGAAGATCCATCATCTCCGGATACTTTGACAGGACCGTTAATGCCCCCGCATCCAGTACAAGGTGCGGTGCATTTTCAATAGCAAAAGGAAGATTGGTAAGTACATCCTTTCTTTCAGTCTGAAGGCCCGGTCCCATAAGGACTGCCTGTTTATCAGAAAGAATAGAAGAAAACCAGTTCTCTTTTTCAGAAGGAGCAGGAGGCATCAGCCGGCCAAGTCCCGCCGACATCGGCACCAGAGGCGAAGAAGATTCTTTTTCTTCCGGAAGAGGGATCCCCAGTGCCTCGGGGCAGCGGATCAGAAGCGGTGTCAGTACATCCTTCGGGGTCAGTACATAAACCAGTCCCGCACCGGAACGCAAGGCGGAACCTGCCGCCATTACGGCCGCGCCGCCCATACCGGTAGAGCCGGCATAGATCAGAAGCCGGCCGAAAGTCCCCTTGTGTCCGGTTTCCGGACGGGCCGGGCAGAGACGGGAAAGCAGAGTTTCATCGATCCGGATCGGCGTAGCCATAAGCTCTTCTCCTTATTTCTTCGGCACTTCGCTGATGGTGGAGATATCGAAAGGTGTCTCCTGATATACGTAGTAGTTGAGCCAGTTCATAAACAGAAGCGTGGAACTGGAGCGCCAGTTCATATGCGGCGCCTGGTTCGGATCGTCATTCGGGAAATAATTCTTCGGGATCTCGATCGGAAGGCCCTTATTGAGATCACGGAAATACTCGTCCCGGAGTGTATTGACGTCGTACTCCGAGTGGCCGGTAATGAAGATCTGTCTTCCGGAAAGATCAGATACCGCATACACGCCGCTTTCTTCCGACTCGGACAGGATACGCAGATTCGGGTGACGCTCGATATCGGCTTTTCTGACTTCCGTGTGACGGGAATGCGGCACATAGAAATGATCATCGAAACCACGGAAAAGCTTGACCGGTTTTGTATAGGTCATACTGTGCTCGAAGACACCGAACATCTTCTTTTCCAGAAGATATTTCGGGATGCCGTAGTGATGGTAAAGACCTGCCTGTGCGCCCCAGCAGATGTGAAGTGTGCTGTAGACATGGGTCTTACTCCAGTCCATGATCTCGCAAAGTTCCTCCCAGTAGGCCACTTCCTCGAACTCCATCAGTTCCACCGGCGCGCCGGTAATGATCATGCCATCGTAGAAGCGGTCCTTGACATCGGAAAAGGTCTCGTAGAACTTGACCAGATGCTCCGTGGCCGTGTGCTTCGGGTGATAGGAAGCGGTATATAAAAGATCGATATTCACCTGAAGAGGTGAATTCGACAGCGCACGCAAAAGCTGCGTCTCGGTCGCGATCTTATTGGGCATGAGATTTAAAATCAGAAGATGCAGCGGACGGATGTCCTGGGTATAGGCCCGGTCTTCCGTCATGACAAAAATACGCTCTTTTTCCAGGATCCCTGTAGCAGGGAGATTATTCGGTATACGGATCGGCATTTCTTATTCCCCCTTTCACAGGCACAAAAATTCGTTCAGGATCGATGTCTTCGGAACGAATGTCTCTTTGGCCTGCGGGATCTGCCGGAGCCATACCTGCAGCATCTTGGCCTTCGCCACCGCCTTTTCGATGTTGGCGAAATCCTTCTTCACATTACTTCTCTCCATAAATACAGACGGCACCAGAAGACCCTTCTCATAGGCATCCAGAGCCTCTCCGATATCCTGGAGCGCCAGTGAGGCAATGACCAGCGGCTCATACGCCAGGAAAGAATTGACGTGATAGTCGGCCTTGGTCAGATAATCCCGATAGTAATCCTGCTCGGAATTCTGGATCATGGGCCAGTAATCGATGGTGGTCAGCGCATGGGCGCCTCTGTGGCGCACGTCACGGACGATCCTACGGAGCATACGAATATCGTCGCTGTCCAGAAGACGGCTGTCTGCCATAACGGAAGCATAAGGCATAATGAACACGCCCAGATACTGCTCCCGGTCAAAACTGCCGGTAGTCTCTTCGCAAAGACCGTGAAGTCCTTCCACCACTACGATGCCTTCTTTTCCGATGGAAATAGCAGGCTTCGTCGACTCCACACGGGTGCGGGTCATGAAATCAAAAGTCGGTGTCTGGACGGCATCGCCGCTGACCAGACGTGCCAGGTCGATGCTGGCAAGGCGCATATCCAGCGTCTCTACACTCTCATAATCCGGCCGGCCTTCCTCATCGAAAGACAGCGCATTGAGGCTGTAGTAATCATCCAGGGACAGACGGACGGCCTTCTTGCCGCGAGCTTGCAGCTGAGAGACCAGACGGTCGGTAAAAGTGGTTTTGCCGGACGAAGTGGGGCCGGAAACAAATACCACGCGTTTTTTCGGGTCGGAAGCGACACGGTCAGCCACTTCTTCTGTATGTCGTACGAACCGGTTTTCCGCCTTGGAAATGAATTCCGGAAGGCCGAATACACCAAGCATATCCTCCAGATCATCGATGGATACGCGGATCTTATCAGATAAATTCGCCATTTTCGTTCTCCTATCTACTTCTCGGTATAATCCGCCAGCACCAGGAGGCTGACGACTTTGTCATACCAGTATTGTAAAAAGCGGGCGACACAGAAAACGATTCCGGGGATCAACACCGCGGACAGGATGATCAGTACAACGATGACCACGACATATACGCCTCCGGAGATAACGCCCAGCACGGTGGCAAAAGTGCCTGCCGTATCTGTATATTTGGCCGTGAATCGTTCCAGTGTCTTATTCAGATAATTGATGAGAAAGTCCTTAAGGTCTCCAAAAGAGACAGAAAGCTTCGGACGTGCCCATGCAGTAATTAATAAAGTCAACGCCCCGTATTTGGTAAGCTGGGCGCAAAGTACCGGTATCTTGCCCCACAAGGGCATTCGATAGTAGGAGAAGCATAATGCCGGGCACATGAAGAACAGGACAACAAAAACGATCACTTTCGGCAGGAATGAGCCGGTGATCAGATTGGAAAACCCGCCTGTGAGGTAGTTATATACCACCAGAAGGTCGACGAAGATGCCGTATAAAAGAAATAGCGACACATGCCGGCGGTTCTCGAAGTCTGTGTCACTCCACAGACGTCCCAGTAAAAGTCCTTCCAGGTAATCCACTTGCTTCTCCTTTCGTATAAAAGTCCGAGAGTATTGTACCAAAAAAGAGAAGATCCGTCATCTCTTGACGGAACTTCTCTTAGATCTTTAACTGAACTGAAATATTGCCTTCTCAGCGGAGCCGGAATGAGGTCTTGGCCACCTGCTCGATCAGGTGCCGGTATGTGCTCCACTGTCTCGGGAAGCTGCTGACACCACAGGCCTTCAGGACCTCTCCATCGGAGAAATGGATCTCTACGGACCAGTCCTGCGGGAAAGAGGTGGTCATAGATCCCATCATGTTCCCGATCCCCTTGGCGTAGTCTGTCGCCCACTTAAGGACTTCCGTATCCGGAAGCTCTTTCCGGATATGCGCGACCATTTCCGGAGACAATGCCCGGACAAAATCATTGTTCCACATATGTGTGTCCACCCAGGCGATCCGTCCGACTTCCAGGTCGATGGTCGCCTTCAGGCTCCCCCGGCGGTATCCGGACAGTTCCGTCTCAATGGCCACAATATCTGCATAATCATGTTTACTTGCACTCATAGACAGGGCCTCATTCATCCACACTACTTCATCATGTACACTTGACTTACTCACGATATCTTCACCCCGAAGATCGAATTGCCGCGGGTTCCCACGACTAAAGTTCCATCCACCACTACCGGAGAGGACTCCACATTGTGATATCCTTCCGAATCCAGATCGCGGGTCCGCTTCATCTGCATGTAGCAAAGACGTTCTCCCGTCTTTCCATTGACCATGTGAACCTGGCCGCAGCTGTCGCAGATCACGATATAGGCATTTCCCTGGTCGTCGTAGACATCTACAGGCGAGCTCCAGGAGTAGTAGTTCATGTCATATTTCCAGACCGCATTTCCCGTAGCCTTATCAAAAGCCACCAGGCGGTTTCCGGAACCGGTACCATTGGTCATGCAGTAAGAGAAGATCACCAGGTTGGAGATCTCTCCTTTGCCGATGACCGGAGTGCCCAGAATGCCGCCGTTAACGTCATCGCCGGAATTCGCCGCATTCTTGGTCCAGCAGTCCTGAGATGTCTGCCACACTTCTTCTCCGGTCATGGCATCGATCTTGTAGGTAAAGGCGGCACCCTGATAGTTGCCGACGATGTCTTTCTGCCAGTCAACTTCCGTACCGGTATACAGATATACGTGTCCGTTCTCTTCCTCAATGACCGGAGTAACGTCCGAATCGTCATCCAGACGGCGGGACCAGACCATGGTCAGGTTATTCAGGTCGATACAGAGGAGATTTCCGGCATTATCCGTGCACCAGCCATAGTGATCGTAGATCGCCATAGAACTCTCGATCCCCAGCTGTTTTCCTTCGATGCCGTCGAAAATGTACTTGTAGGCCACCGTCTCAGGATGGATCGCCAGATAGCCGGTGCCCATATTGAATTCGGTGTTGAGCTTCAGTGTGTAGATCATGCCGTTTTCGTTAGGATAGATCAATGTATCCGAATCGGCACAGATGATCGGCGAGGAGTCGCAGGCGCCCCAGTTACTTCTGTATGCACGGGAGTCCAGTCCTGTCTGGAACCACAGTTCTTCAAAGTTCAGAAGGCTGAAGATACGGAAACCGATCTTTCCTTTCTCGCCGTTCTCGTCTCCCTGTCCCACATAAAGAAGAGGATAGCCTCTAGGATCGACCGCTGCGGTGCCCTTTACTGTCGCACCGATCTTCAGCGGATCTCTCGTCTTCATGCCATCCTCTAAATCAAAGAAATATACATAGCCGTCCATGGCCGCCACGATGATCTCGGTCATTTCCTGCTTGGCTTTTTTATCCGGGTACATGTTCATCAGCTGGCGCATCTCGTAGCTCCACTTTACCGCCAGAGGCTGACCGGTCCAGCCGGTACCGCTCCAGGAGAAAGACCAGGAAGAAGACTTCTTCCACTCCAGTCCGTTATATTCCCAGATCTGCTCCAGATGCTGGTCTTTGGACGGATCCAGGGAGAATGTTCCCCAGGAAGCGCAGTTTCGGAAATTGGTGCCACGGAATGTTAAAATGCCGCCTACCTGCTGATAGTAGAGCGGATCCCCCATATGGATCGCATCTTCGCGGGTATAGCCGCTGAGCTTTTCATCTTCTCTGTACACAGTCTGGATCGCGCCACGGCCGGAAGGAGAATACTCGCTCGAAGGAGTTCCGATCTCCACATTCATCTGCGCAGAAGCCGGGTATAAAATGGGATTCTGGAAATTCTCGATCGTCGGCGGCGGAGTCGGTTCCGGTGTCATTACGATAATGCCGGAGCTGCTGACCACTTCGCCCTGTCCGTTCGTCACGATCGCTTCTGTTGTGGTCGTCACCGTGGTCTCGGAAAGTTTCTTTTTCGTCTTCGTCATGGTAACGATAGCCAGTACCACCGTAGTCACCACCAGGAGAGCCGTCACCATAAACAGCACAACAAGACCGTTCGTATTCTTGCGGCGCGGTCTGCCAAACTGATTCGTATATCGGACGTTTTGCGGCTTACTCATACCCTCTCCGTAAACAACTTTCCGTTAACACGTGTTCGTTTATATTCCCATATACTATCACAAAGCCTCCCGCTCCGATAGCAAAAACCTGCACAAAAATGACATCGAACCGACATTTGCAAGTGCTTTTTCCGCCGTTATGTAAAGAAAATCCGACACTTTTTGAGAACTGCCCTTCCCGCCTTGATTTCGTCACTTTGTCAATGTATTTTTCCTTTACAAGGATTCTGCTTCTGTACTATTCTTTTCTACGGCAAAAACACCGGGACCCGAAAAAGGAGCGATTCCAACCCATGATCTGGATTCTGTTGACATTGGTATACGGCCTTCTGAAAGGCGGCCGCGAAATCAGTAAAAAGAAGGCCATGGACCGCAATACGGTCATGGAAGTGCTTCTCATCTATACTCTGATCGCGTTTCTGATCGTTGTCCCCCGCGCGCCGAAAGCCATGGGGCTGGAACCGGCCCAGTACGGACTGATCATCATCAAGTCCTTTTCTATCTTTCTTGCGTGGATCATGGGTTTTTATGCACTGAAGCATCTCCCCGTCAGCCTTTACGGCGTTTTGGACCTGTCCCGCGTGCTTCTCGGCACCTTGATGGGCGTAGTCCTTCTGCATGAAGTGTTAATGTGGAACCAGATCGCAGGTCTTACTCTGGTCGCCTTTGGTCTTCTGGCACTGAAATTCAAGATCACCGGAAGCCGTCCCGATGAAAAGAAAAAAGAGATTTCAGAGGAACCTGAAAAGTCCGCACCCTCTGAAGAAAGCTCCTCGGAAGAGCGCCAAAAGACCGGCACCCCGACGAAGATCCCGGCCAAGTATGTGCTTCTGGCCTTCGGTTCCTGCGTTCTGAATTCTGTTTCCGGATTTCTCGATAAAGTCCTCATGAAGGATATCAACAGTTCCCAGATGCAGTTCTGGTACATGTTTTTCCTTCTGCTGTTTTACATCCTGTACGTGATCTTCACCAAAACCAGGATCCGCAAAGATGTCTGGAAGAACGGCTGGATCTGGGCGATGGCCATTATGTTCGTCATCGGCGACGCCGCGCTTTTCATTGCCAATGCCGATCCTGCTTCCCGTATCACCGTCATGACCGTCGTCAAGCAAAGTGCCTGCTTCGTTACGATCCTGGGCGGCAAATTCGTCTTTCACGAAAAGGGCATCGCTTACAGAGCGTTCTGCGCATTGATCATTTTCTGCGGCATCATACTGAGCGTACTGGCAGTCTGACCGGCCACAAATCCGCTTGCCCAGGCATGCTGGAGGTTATATCCTCCGGAGTCCCCGTCTATATCCAGTATCTCTCCGCAAAACAGGATTTTCGGCGCCAATTTCGACTGCATGGTCTTGGGATCTACTTCCTTTATGTTTACACCGCCCCGGGTCACATAGGCGATCTCCCAGGGAGCCGGATGCGAGACTGTATACGTAGTGGCACAAAGTCCGGAGACGATCTTTTTCCGGACCATCTTCGTGACCTGATTGGCCGGAAGATCTCCCCCGGCTTTAAAAAGGACCTGTCCGATGAGCCGTTCCGGCAGCGGAAAAAGAGAATGAAGTATATTTCTCATGGCCCGGTTGGGCTCGGACGTCATGGCGCCAAGAAGCTTTTCTTCCACTGTTTCTTCCCGAAGCTCCGGCAGGAAATGCACCTGTACCCGCACCTTTCCGTCTTCGTAGAGGGATTTTTCTTTTCCTTCCGGAAGATAGCGGGACAGCCGCATAGCAGAAGGTCCGCTGATCCCCTGATGGGTAAACAGAAGTCCGCCTTCGGTTTTCGCAACGGTCTTTTCCGATACCAGAAGAGTCAGCCGTACCTGCTCCAGCGTCAGACCGGAAAGGATCTCATCCCCTTCTTCTGATGAAATTCCGGCCTCAGTGCTTTTGCCGTCGAAACCGGAAAGATAAAGAGGCGAAAGAGACGGAATCAAGGGAGTCACACTGTGGCCCATAGATCTGGCCAGCTGATATCCGGTGCCGGTAGAACCGGTCTGGGGAAAGGCTTTGCCGCCTGTTGCTAATATTACGCAATTTCCATAATAGGTTCCTTTCCCGGTTTGTACTTCCCAGAAAGTTTCTCCTTCTTTTCCTTCTTTTGGGGAAAGAGCAAGCACTTCCGTATCGCAAAGAATCTCCACATCTTCGGAATCAAGTTTTTTCAAAAGCGCATCCAGGACTGCCCGGGATTTCTGGGCATCCGGAAACATCCGGCCAGAATCCTCCTCGTGGGTACTTACCCCGATAGAGGAAAAATAGTCACAGACATCCTGCGGCGAAAAAGTATGGAAACTGCTGTTCAGGAAACGGGCATTTTCAAAATACCGTTCCCGGAAAGTATCCGGAATCGTGCAATTCGTCAGATTACATCGGCCGTGGCCGGTAAGGAGAAGTTTTTTCCCGGGAGCGGGATTCTTTTCCAGAAGAAGCACACTTGCGCCGCCTTCTCTCGCCTTGAGGGCCGCCATCATGCCGGACGGGCCTGCACCGATTACGATCACCTGCCAGGATCTTTCGCTCATGATCACACCTTGTAGATGGTAATGCCGTTATCGAAGCGGGCCACTTCCGTCAGATTGGTCTGGAAGAACTCCGGATTATAGTAATCTGCGGTCTCGGTATTGCCGTAATAGTCGTCACAGGCGATCACATATCCGATATTCATCTCCGCGCAGTAGCGGCGGAATTCATCTATATTTCCGTTGGCGCCGGTCAGGAGCCACTGGTAGTTGATCTGACGTGTCACCGTGTCATGGCCTGCCGACCAGGCAAAATACGGCCAGCCGTAATAAACCTGACGGCCACTGAGAAAGAAGTCATGCACCGACCACATCGGGCTCAGGAAGATTGAATCCTTGTTGGTGTTCTTGATGATCCAGTCTGACATGGCCGAATCCGGATGAAGCTCCACATATCCGCCCTTATGGGTATTGAGGTTATAGTAAATGCACCACTCACTGATACCGGTGGCGGTGAGCCCGAAGGTCAGTACCACGCATACCAGCGCCGACAGGATCTGTACCGGAATGAAAGCTTTCTTAGAAAGCCTGGGACCTTCTTCTTCTTTTTCCTCATCCGCACCCTCTTTCTTTTCTGCCACACGGATCGGAAGCGCCAGAAGATTGGCCAGGAATCCGCCGATCAGGATATCGAAAAGGATAAAGCTCAGCTGGATGAATTTATGGTTTGCCAGAACTTCCAGAGATACCTGGCAGTAGAAAGCAAAGATCAGCGGGATGGAAAATGCGATCAGAAGGATCGGGCGGTAAGGATTCTTTTTCCGGATCAGTTCATAGATCAGAAGGCCGACAAAAAGAAGCGCCGGAATGATCACCGTCAGGAATCCCATCTTGTTGAGATACGAAATGACGGTACCGGTGGAGCGAAGGACTTCTGAAGCCCCGGCCTTGCTTTTATCCGCCAGTTCCGGGATCACGAATCCGAAGTTGTATTTGAAGCTGGCCACATTGGACGCGCCGCCGGCAAAGAAACGGGCCTGCAGTGTCGCCGAAAGAACAGATACAGCTGCCACCACGGCATAGCCCAGGCGGAACTCGGAAAAGATTGCCATGCCGAACAGCACAAGAAGCGCACAGATCAGGCAGGAACCATGGAAGAAAGGCATCGCGACTGCGATGATTGCGCCAAGGATCACGGAACCCCACGGACGGAGCGGATCATTCTTTCTCGAAAGCCAGGCTTCCCTGGAAACAAAGAAGCGGGCGGTCTTGGCGCCGGCACCCTGTGTCTTTCCCAGGTGCAGGAACATTCTTCTGAAGTGCGGCAGGAACAGGAAAATGAAGACCAGTACCAGACCTACGCCCAGCGCCAGATGCCGCTGGTTGGCATAGACATTGATGGCCCAGATGCCCCACTCGTCACGGATCGTATACCCGTACCAGGAAGACTGGGTCGTAATGGACTTATATACAGACTCCCAGGTGGCACCCGGTACAGCATGGAGTTCTTTGATCTGATGGAACACATTCCAGCCGCTCCGGAAAAGCACCAGGACCGGTGCAAAGAAGAATGCACTGCGGCGGGAAGACAGAAGCACCGCCAATGTACCCAGAAGGGTCAATGTGCTGACAAAGCAAAGGATCGAAGGCAGGTTGATGGCCCATTCCAGAGGAAGTCCCAGGGCTTCCATATTTCCGGTCAGGAAATAAAACAGGAAGTGGTACTGGATATTGTCTCCGGAGAAATGCGGATACTGGGTCGGGAAATTCGAGCCCACACCGAAGCCGGAAGTAATGGCCACATGCGGAGAGAAATCACTGAAAATCGAGAATCCGAGGCGGACAGTACCGTTCTCGGCATAGCAGGTGTAAAAATATACGAAGGATACTGCCACCAGAAGAATGATCACAGAGGTGACATAGAAAAAGATCGAACCCGGATGACGGTTGAATTCCGGAAGCTTTCTGTAGTTCCCGGACTGGGAATTGCGGAAGTTCCGAAGAAAACTTCTCTGCCAGAAAAGGCAGGCCAGATAGGCAAAGATACACATCGCCACGATATTGGCAGGCAGAAGCGTCGCCGTATCTGCCGGGATATACGGTTCCATGATGTAGGCAAGAAAATAGGTGACCCAGCCCGTGACCAGAAGGCCGATCAGAGTTCCGGCCGGAATAAGGAAAAGACTGGTCGGCACTTTATCCAGAATACTCTGGTCCGCCGCGATCCCGACGTACAGACGCCGGATATCCGGGATCAAAAAACGGATCAGCTGAGTGCCGAAGAAAATGGCGATGATGAGATATATAACAGCAAGCATATTGCGTCCTCCACCTACTTATACGTCAATATCATACCATTGGAAGAAGCTATCGTCACGCTTTGAAGCGAATAATCCTACTCTTTCATTACAAATAATCAAATTCGGGGTGGGACAAAGAAGAAATCATGTATAATCATTCCATACGCAAAATGGGGAAAAGTGGTTTCCCAATTGCGCAAAGCTTTAGATTTCAAGGAGGATTCTCTCTTATGAAAATAGTTGTACTCGCCGGCGGCATCAGCCCGGAACGTGATGTATCCCTGTGCTCGGCAAGCCTTATTTCCAATGCTCTTCTCAGCAAGGGCCACTATGTGGCTTTCGTGGATGTGTACGAAGGAGTCGAAGATACATCTGATCTCGACAGCCTTTTCGTTTCCCCGGATTCCGGAAAGACATTCTCTTATTCCATTCCGGAAACTGAACCGGATCTGGAAGCCCTCATTGCTTCCCACGGCGGAAGACGGGCACTTATCGGTCCCGGCGTACTGGACCTTTGCAAAAAGGCAGACGCGGTCTTCATCGGCTGTCACGGCGGCATGGGTGAAAACGGACGTCTTCAGGCGGCACTGGATTGCATCGATGTACCCTATACCGGTTCCGGTTATCTGGCCTGCGCGCTGGCTATGGATAAGCACTTAAGCAAGACCCTGATCCGCTATTTCGGCATTCCGACCGCGGACTGGATGCTTTTCGATCCGAAAAAGGATGATGTGGAAAAAGTGAAATCCACTATCGGCTTCCCCTGCGTGGTCAAGCCCATCGGCTGCGGTTCCAGCTGCGGTGTCTCCATCGTTTCGGACATGAAAGAATGGGATGCGGCGATCGCCTATTCCACCAAGTATGAATCCGTCTGCCTCATCGAAAAGAAGATCTCCGGCAGAGAATTCTCCATCGGTGTTCTGGACGGACAGGCACTGCCGATCATTGAGATCCGTCCGAAGCAGGGCTTCTACGATTATAAGAACAAGTACCAGGCCAACGCCACCGAAGAGATCTGTCCGGCTCCTCTCGATCCGGAACAGACGAAGACCGCACAGGGTCTGGCCGTGGCCGTTCACAAGGCTCTGGGGCTCGGAAACTACTCCCGTGTCGACTTTATTCTTTCGGAAGAAGACGGAAAGTTCTACTGTCTGGAAGCAAATAACCTGCCGGGCATGACACCGAACAGTCTGATTCCCCAGGAAGCACGGGCAGCCGGCATCGGCTACGAAGATCTTTGCGAGAAACTGGTGTTTTCTGCCAGCCGCAAGAACTAAAAGGTTCAGCTAAAACTTATGACTCTTTTTTCTGCACCGGGGAGCAAAATCCCTGGTGCAGTGCTTTTACCGGACAGGCACGGACACAGTCCCCGCAGCGGACACACTCCATGCTGTTCGGTTTTTTACTGGGATCGATATTCATCCGGCAGGCTTTACTGCAGGCGCCGCAGGAAATGCAGGCGGATCTGTCCAGATGCATGCGCCACAGCGCGATGCGGTTGAAGAAGCCGTAAAAAGCACCTAACGGGCACAGATATTTGCAGAAAGGCCGCCATACGATCAGAGCCGTCACGACAATGATCAGAAGCACCAGAAGTTTCCAGTGAAAGAGACTTCCCATCTGCTTTCGGATAGAACTGTTCCAAAGTCCCAGAATGATCCCGGAAAGGGTACCGGACGGGCACATGTATTTACAGAAGGCCGGGGTCAGCGGCGTCGACAGCGGCAAAAGGATCACCAGAAACAGCAGTACCCCGTATTTGAGATACCGGAGAAACTTGTCTGCGAAAAACTTGTTCTTTTTATAAAACGGGATCAGGTACAAAAGATCCTGCAAAAAACCAAAGGGGCATAAAAACCCGCATACGGCACGTCCCAGAAGTGCGCCGAAGAAAAGAAGGAGTCCCAGAACATAGTACGGAAAACGGAACTTCATTCCACTCAGGTAATTCTGAAGAGAGCCCAGCGGGCAGGCCCCCACGGCACCGGGGCAGGAATAGCAGTTGAGTCCCGGAACGCATACATTTTTCCCGGCTCCGGTATAGATCTTCCCGGTGAAAAAGCCCTTAAAGTTCGCATTTTGAATCAACGCCGCCACGGACTGGATGCCCATATGGCGCAGCGCCGGTTTTCTTTTCTCGTTTTGACAGGAAGAACTCTTATCCAAGGCCCACACACTCCATACAGATCCGGACAGCCTTATTTAAGACCGATTTTTGCTGGTTCTTTATAAGACCATATCCGATCAGGGCAAGTGCCAGAAGTATAACAGCAAGTCCTGCCCGGTTCTTCTTTATAAAAGCACTCATGGCGCATCTCCCCGGTAATTATGTTTCAAGAAGGCTCTTCACGATCTTTTCCCAGTCTTCGTAGGATGACGAACCGATCTTCTGCGTCTCTCCGCCCGGGATCATAAGAAGGTTTCCGTTCTCATCTAAAAAAACGGTAGTCGGCACATATTCCGAGACATAAGGATAGAATGCATCGCACATCTGAAGGATCGGATAGGTGATCCCAGAAGAAGACAAGGTCTGCTCCAGATCTTCTTCCATGTCCAACGTGGAATATACTCCCAGGATCTGGAATCCCTGGTCCTTGTAAGTTTCATAGAGTTTTTCCAGATCCGGCATCTCACTTACGCAAGGTCCGCACCATGGCTCAAAGAAATTGATCATAGTGACTTTACAGCCGGATAAAATGGACTGGTCATAAGTATTTCCATCTCTTCCTTTGGTGGAAAAAGAAATACCTGTCACCGCATTTTCTTCTGTGTCTTTCGTATCTTTTGTTTCGTTCGAACTTCCTCCGTCATCCGGATCGATCTCATATTCTTCCCCGGCAAAACCATGGGATTCCTCTTCCGAAAGTGCTTTTTCCGTAGTCGTCTCTGCTTTCGTCTTCTTGGTTTTCTTCGTTGTTTCCTTTGAAGAGGAGGAGCATCCGGTAAAGACCATCAGGGTCAAAACCAGAAGCGCCGCCATACTTTTTCTTTTCTGATATATACTCATTTTTGAGTTCTCCTTTTTCCACATGACTAAGTAAAACCGCCGCCGGTAAAAAACCGGGCCCGATCCTTCGGCGGTTGCCCACATTATAGCATGAACAGGAAAATTCAAAAGTGACGCATCACTTATGCCCCAGATAGCACTGCTCGAATTCTGTCATAGGGAGCGGCTTACTGAAATAGTATCCCTGGAAACGTTTACAGCCCATATCCAATATGAGGGGGGCCTAAAATATTCTTGTTTTATGCGCCAAGAAGATTCTGGTCAAAGGCAAATAAGGCTTCGTTAATGCGATAGATATCGTAGTTTTTATTTTCGATGAAATACTCCACGATCACATCTGCTTTATTCGAATGGGAAAGCGCAAACCCTGCCTTTTTCAGGAACTCTTCCGTCTCAGAAAGATCCAGTTCCAGCGCCACGGCAAATGCCAGCACCGTCTGTTTACTGGGGCGGTAGAAGACATCGCTGCGGATCTTGGAGAACAGTTTTCTGTCAATGTTGGCCTTCTTATAGCACTCGGAATCTTTCATGCCCCGGGCATCGATCATACGAAGAAGGGCCTGGGAGAAACTCTCATCCAGATTCGCAAGCGCTTCGGCAAGTCCGCCCGGCGTACTTCCCGGCATCGACGCGCAGCTCATCGCCTCCGCCTTAATATTCATCATCGGCGGCGCGTCATCCAAAGAAACGGCTTCATCCATTTCCGCATCTTCAACGGGCTCTTCTGAAACCGCGCGTGCGCACTCGGAAGACTTTGGTTTTCTCGATCGGGAAAATAAAGAACGTCGGGAACCGCTGACCCCGCCAAAGGCAACCGATCTTGCCACATCTCCCAGGAAATTTCCCGGGCCTTTTCCGTCGTCATATATATTCCGGATATATCCCGAGAGCTCGGAATAGAGACGTACATCGAACCTGAAACTTTCCCGGTCAAAGATCACGAGGATCACGTCCATCTCGTTTTCTTCCAGAAAAGCACGGATCGTGCTGACAGCCACTTCCAGTGCCTGCTCCTTCGGATAACCGTAGACACCGGCAGAGATCATCGGAAAAGCAACCGATTCACAGTGCTTTTCAAACGCTAAAAGAAGGGAGTTTCTATATGCAGAACGGAGGAGTTCTTCTTCACCGTGTCTTCCACCCTGCCAGATCGGACCGACGGTATGAATGACGTATTTCGCGGGAAGGTCATAGCCGAGTGTCACCTTCGCCTCCCCGGTCCGGCAGCCGTGAAGACCTCGGCACTCTTCCAGAAGACGCGGCCCGGCCGCACGATGGATCGCGCCATCGACACCACCACCGCCGAGAAGCGACGTGTTCGCCGCATTCACGATGGCATCCACATGAAGCTTTGTGATATCACCTGAAACTATGCGAAAAGGCATACTCTAGACCCCTCCTTCTTCGTCTGTCTTCTCCATTATACGTCGTGGAAAGATCTCGGGAAAGCAGAAGGATCTCTTCTCTTCGGAGCACTCGCAGAAGCATCCGCCGGAGTCTGCGGCTTCGGGGCCGGAGTCTTCGAAGGAGTCTCGTTCTGACCAGATTGCTGTACCTGGGAAACCGTCGCTTTCTGGACCAGTCCTTTTCCCTTCGGAGCGAGAGAAAACGTCGATTTTTTATATCCGCTCAGGCCGGAATATCTTTCTCTCTTATCGCCGCTTTTCAGAGTTTCATCAGCTGTAAAGTGCACGCGGGCAGAATAGTGTTCTGCATCTGCGTGATAGTCGCCGTAATTGTTAGAATTATTGAGTACTGTAGAAGCGATCCAGAATGCCAGACCGAATCCGAAAGCACTTGCGAATATGAAAGCGATAAATTCGATCATTGTCTTACTCCTGTCTCTTCTTTACGAAGTTAAATGTTTTACTGGACTGTGTCAGCTCGATCTGTTTGATCACTCTTTTCATCTTTCTGGCCCCTGTAGTAAACAGCGTGATGATACCGAGAACAATCGCGACAATGATCTTCCCTCTTCCGTCGTTTCTTGAGCTGCCTGTTCTTCTTGTCGTACCCGTCGTCAGCAATACTGTAAACATCCCCTTGAAAAGGAAATAGGACAGAAATGTCAGTGCAATACCGATTCCAATCGTCATCGCCCAGAAAAGAGGTTTCCTCCAGGGAAGACCGCAAACGACCTTGCCGGTCTGACCGTTGACCAGAATGGTGTTATGTTTCCCCTCGTATGTAAAGGTGACGAACCACACCGGGAACATCGCGTACTTATATGTGTTCAGGACCGAGGTAACATGCGATTCCGCTTCGATTTTAGGAGAAGAACCCCTTACTCCTTTTAACGCTTCTTCTATAAAGATCTCATGGGCACGGTCTCCCGCCACCTTCCACATCTCGTCATAGGTAATATCGGAAGCATTCGAATAGAAGCCGAGAAGATAATCCTCATCAAAGGGGATCATGCCGGAAGAATTGAAAGGTTCCAGTCGTGCTGAACTCTCATTGGAGAGGATCGCACACCCGTCGATCGGGAATTTCTTCAGGCTGAGATTTCCTCTTTTCCCAGTGTAGATCGTTTTGGTGGATTTACCCGATGAAACTTTGCTGGAGATAAGACAGGATCCCTCAAACTCCGTTTCCACGACCCAGTATGGAAGATAGATGCCGCGCACATCTTCCGGCTGGAAATTCTTGATCGCCGTCGGCACGAAAATAGAATGCGCGATTCTCTCACGTATCGCATTGAGTGCCCGCTCTTTCGTTATGGAAAACGGGATAATGAGGTCCGGCATTTTCTCCTTCGAAACACGCGAGAAAACAACGTTTGGATTTCCGCAGAAAACACACTTCGTGGATGCTTCGGATCCGTGGATCACGATCTCGCCGCCACACTCACTGCAGGTGTAGATGTAGTTCTCGAGATATTCCTCGACGATTTCTTCGTTATCCTCGCCATAGATCTCGCCACGGCTTCTGACACGTTCATCTTCCCTGTACTTCTTCGCTTCCGATTCGACGTCTTCCGCATTAAAAGTACTGCCGCATGAAGTGCACAGCATTTTTTTGACGCCCGGATCGTAGATCAAGGCATGACTGCATTTCTTACATAGTGTGGCCAT
>CADCLV010000021.1 GCA_902802325.1 Oscillospiraceae bacterium
CTTCCTCTTCGGGACGAAGCCGTCATTCAGGCCCAGAAACAGGACCGCCTTAATATGCTCAAGCCTGGTCCTTTCAAGATCTCCGACATGGACCTCGTCGATCCCCGGCGGGATGACTCCGATCTTAGCCTCTGAGAAGCCTGCCCTGAGGATATCCATGAACTGCTTCCTGGTCACGTTCTCATCCCCGATCAGTCCTGCGGCTTCATCCAGAACCTCGGCTATCACGCGCACTACCTGGTCATATTCCGAAGCCCTGTCTTCCCGTCCGCTCTCCATGCAGGCATCCAGAAGCGTATCGATGATCCTTTTGCCGTGAACACGGACCAGCGGCTTCGGTGTATTTAATGTGATCGGTACCATTCTCGATCCGAAACCTGCCGCAATGAACACGGCCCGTTTGGCACGATACGGCTCGAGCGCCTCCACGCCCTTTTCTGTCACCTGACCGTTTTCTACCAGGCCCAGTTCATTTAATTCCTTGATCACTTTGTTGATCGTTCCCAGGGAAAAACCGGTGACCGATTCCAATTCGCGCTGTGTCAGCGCAGTTTTCGCCTCGATCATCGCCACCAGGATCCCAAACTGTTTTCGGCTCAATGCCTCCATACTGTTCTCCTTTTTCATCTCATGCTGCCGGAAATGAACGGCTTTCGCCTGATTCATTCCATTCTTCCAGAAACAAATTCATAGTGTTCATTTTCGTTTTTTCATTTTCCAAAAATGAACAACAAAGTCATTATATACCAATGAATAGGAAAAGCAAGTGAGAATCCCGTCATGAAAGGAAAGAAAAAAAGAAGTCCCTTCCCGGAAATTCGTTTCAGGAAAGGACTTTTCATTTCGTGGTCGAGGTGACAGGGTTCGAACCTGCGACCCCATGCTCCCAAAGCACGTACGCTACCAGCTGCGCTACACCTCGATAACGCCTTGCTATTATACCGATAGTCCCCGGTTTTGACAAGTCATGAAATAAACTTTCTATTCGGAAAAGAACGAGATCTTTCTTTTCGCCATTTCTTCCACATCCCGAATATACTGGGTCGGTTCCTTGATGCAGGCACAGCGCTCGATCCGCACATGATTTCCTTCCTGCGGGTAAATGCGCTTACTCATGCCGCCGGCACCAAAGGACAGGACCGAACGCTGGTCACTCATCATGGCCACGTTATAGATGCAGGGGGTATCCCCTTTCTGGTAACCCACATTTTCATGCCCGCCCAGCGTATCCTTCTGTTTATAAAGGTAATAAGGTTTATACCCTGCTTCCGATAAAGCCCGGTAGGAATAGCCGAGCATCTCTTCCATTTTCGAAAGGTCCTCTTCTTCCTGCCTTACGATCTCTTCCCTGGAAAGATCCGAACGGCGCTTTTTCGACAAGGAATGCACTGTGATGTTTTCAGGTTCCAGCGAAATGATCCGCCGAAGCGATTCACAGAACTCTTCCGCACTTTCCCCCGGAAGGCCCGCGATCAGATCCGTATTGATGACGGAAAAGCCCATTTTTCTGGCCATGGCAAATGCACTCTCGAAATCTTCCGCCGTGTGCTTTCTTCCCACTCTGGCCAGCGTCTCGTTACAAAGCGTCTGAGGATTGATGCAGATCCTTGTTATCCCGCAGGATAAAAGTGTCTGAAGCTTTCCTTCCGTAATGGTATCCGGACGTCCCGCCTCCACACAGATCTCTTTCAGTGCTTTTAGCTCAGGCCTTGAAAAGACACCTTGAATAAGACGGGAAAACAGTTCCTCGTCTAATACGGTAGGCGTGCCCCCTCCGATATAAAGAGTCTCGATGGGAAACGTAATATGCGGCAGCACAAGATCGATTTCTTTCAGGACCGCATCTACATAGGAAGGAAGAAGATCTCTCTTTCTCGGCGCCTCCTGGGCAACAAAAGAGCAGTAGGCGCAGCGGCTGGGACAGAACGGTATGCCGATATAGATATGAAGGCTTCCCGGATCGGAAGCAGAAAGCACCTGCTCTTCTCCTTCTTTCGTCGAAAAGGCAAGCTTTGCCTTATCTTCTCTCACCCCGTAGATCCGTGTAAGATCTGACGGACCGGATGCTTCGGATGCCACCTGTGTCGGCCTGATCCCCGTAAGCGATCCCCAGGGAGATCTCTTTTCCAGGGCATCACAAAGAAGCGCATAAAGCTGCCGCTTCACTTCCCGGGATACAGAAAGGCCGTCTTTCGTCACCGGCTCTTCCGGGCCAAGAAGCATTTCCCGTATACAGCGCTTTTCTAAAGAAAGATCCGGAAATCCACTCAGAACTTCCGTCAGTACTTCCTTTCCCGGGATCACTTTACTTTCGATCACGGCCTCAAAAGGAACCTGTGCCCAAACGTTCCCTTCTTCATATTTCGGGATCACGCCGGTCAGAAGGCGTACCACATCACATATGGGATAATCATGGGAATGACCGGTCAAACGGATCTGAAGCATCTTATCCCTCCTTTTCCGTCAAAGCGGAATCATACTGTCCGCTCCTGACATAAAGGAAATAGAAATCCGCCACCGTAGATGTCGGCATGGCATAGGAATTCACGCCCTCTTCCTGCTGGTTGATCTTTAAGAAAGTATCGTTGGCCTTTTCCGAAGCCTTTTCCACGATCTTCGGCGGGTTAATGCCTTCCCAGTATTTGCTCATCGCCTCCTGATCCCGGAAATATCCGTCACAGATGGGATACTGACCCACAAACTCTTCAAATCCTTTCGTATCTTTGTTGTAGGCTGTAAGAAGATCTGACCACACCAGATCCAGCGCATCACAAAGGCCGCCGTAGCGCACCTGCGGGCAGGAACTGTAAAGCCCGATCAGCATCCCCGCCAGATCCGCATCGTTTTCCACCGCATAGCCGTGCAGGTGGGAAAGCTCGTGGCACACCGTAGAAGGCAAAGCCGGAAACGGCACATCCACATTAATATTCGACTCCGCCAGAAACGGAAAATACATACCCACGATATTGGTATAAGACCAGTAGTGGGAAACCGCCACCGGCTTCGGCCGCGCCGCATTTCCCTTTATCTGCGGGAAATGCACTGCACTTTCTTCATAAAGATCTTTCATGTCGGAAAGGAAAGCTTCATATCCGCCGGGATAGGTCAGAACACCGTTTTCATCCTCCGGGCAGTTCTCCCGGGCGCAGTTTAACTCCGTCACGACCCAGATATAGGCTTCCTGGATCTCTTCGATCGTATATTTCTTCTGTCCGAATCCGAGTTTCTCATCCAGAGAATACCGGGTATAGTTCAATCCATGAAAAAGCATGAAAATGAAATACAGCCCGCAAAGCACCCAGGCCACGATCCGTCCGCTCCGGAAGAAAAAGCGCTTCCCGCCTTTATTCTTTACTGCCCGGACAAGATGGATCACCCACAAAGCCAGAAGAAGCGGCGCGCAGAATACCCCGGAGATCACCACGATCTCTGAAAGTGAAACCGGAAACAAAGACGTGACCGTGACCGGAAGAAAACTCACCCACACAAAGACAGTCCTACAGTACCCTTCCCCGATCGACGGGAAATGCACCAGGATGGTCTGCAGAAGATAAAGAAATATAATGATCAGGATCGGAAGAAAGATCCCGATCCCCCATTTTTTCAAGAACGTGCCCGCCCCTTTTCCCGAAGCGGCCATTTCTTTAGAATCCGTATCATCTGTGCTTTTCTTCTTCCAGGGAAACGTCATGGAATGATACCCAGGGCACGAAGTCCGTATAAGATCCCCAGAAGGACCGGCTGATGAATAAGATATACCAGAAGTGAATTTCTTCCGATCCATTCAAAAGGCTTGACCGCCGCAAGGACCGGCTTCGGTGTATTGGGAAAAAGCGTCTCTTTATTCTTATATACGAAACGGCCGATCAGCACACCTGCGAAGAACACACCCAGCCATGGAAACAGCGCCAGTTCATCTCCCATGACAAGTTCGTCCACGGAAGGATGCGGCATAAGTCCCAGGATAAAGACCCACTTGGACTTAAACGTGTACTGATAGCTCTGAAGTGCATTGAAAATATAAAAGCAGAGGACCACGATGGTACAAAGGACCATGCTGCCCCCGCGGCTTTCTCTTGAATCCGTCTTTTTTCTTTCCGCATGGTCAAACACAGCAAAAAGGAAAGTCGCCACCGTAAGCATATGCAGAACATTAAAATAAATGGCGCAGCCTAAGTCCATAAAATGATCTGCGGTAATGGTGGCCGCAGAAAAAGCTATGGCCACCAGCCCCAGTTTCAGGGCGCGTTTAAAGTTGTTTCTGGAGAACTGGCAGCAGACGCCGGAGATCCCCACAAACAGCATGATGAAAAAGGGATGCAGAAATGCCCAGAACCATACGCAGTTGCCGCCGATAAACGGAAACACGTCATATCCGAGGATATATCGGAGATCATAGGCAAAGTGGTGCAGGATCATCATGAAGATGGAAAACCCGCGAAGCATATCCAGTTCGAAAGCGCGCGTCGAAGAACGCTTCTTGGTCCCTTCCATGCTGCTACTACTCCTCGGAAGCAATAGCTGCACCGATGGCAGTCGCAAACTCGGACATCTGCGGAACCACGAAGTTTATATTATACAGATTCGAAAAATCGTTATACACTGTCTGGCACATGGGAGCTTTGGTCGCCTGACCGGTAAAGACTACATCCTTCAATCCCGCATTTCTCGCCGCCAGTACCGCCATGGTACCGACAGACTGGAACACCAGGTTGAAAAGGCCCATGGCCACATCGGATTTCTCCACATCATCCTGAAGCTTACCAAAGTTGGAAGCCGTGGTATCCATTCCTAATCCCGGGATCACCGCATGGGAAATATCGCCGATCGTCAGATCCACATGGCTGAGATTTCCACTTCTGGCCATATCCGCCAGAAGATCAAAATCCCGGATGTTCAGGGCATAATCGGAAAGGCCGACAAGTGTACCGCCACCGACACCGGAACCGATGATGTGACGGACTTCCGTTTTCGAGGCTTCCACAAAGGCCGTACCGGTACCCATGCTGACCACTACCGCATGATCTAATCCGGAAAGGAAAAGACCGCCTTGACCCGTGGCAAAGAATTCCTGGATCTTAACTGTAGGGATCCCCAGAAGATCGCCGTTCGGAAAAGAGGCGCCCACACCGGTGATCTTCAGTTTCTCGATCTCCTTGATCTGAAGATCATAGGAATCCATAAACTTTCCCAAAGCGCCAAAAGCAGAAGTGACCGGATCGTCAGCTTTGACGATCAGATTTCCGATTACTTTATGTCCGTTCATACCCACGACTTTCGTGGTGCTGCCGCCTACATCCAGGCCTACGATAATACCCATATTTCTCTCCTTTCGAAAGGATCTTTATCTTCCGTACTGCATAAACAGAAGGACCGCAATGCCGATCACGGCAATGGCGGAAAAGATCCAGTACGCGATGCCTCTCGGCTTTCTGATCTTGATCCGCGATACGAAAAGGATCGCAGTCAGAAGCATCACGCA
The DNA here is from genome assembly GCA_902802325.1 of Oscillospiraceae bacterium. Lineage (GTDB taxonomy): Bacteria > Bacillota > Clostridia > Saccharofermentanales > Saccharofermentanaceae > Scatonaster. The sequence goes on from CADCLV010000021.1 coordinate 5,483, forward strand.
GTCAAACATAATCGTGGTGGGGCACTCCGGGATAAACCTGGAGATCAGCCACAGCGCCGGAAAGATCACCGCCGCCGAGGTGACCGGAAGACCTGTATAGGACTTCACCGGTGTATCCGGATCCTGGTGCGCCACCAGTACATTAAAGTACCCCAGCCGGCATACACCGGCAAGTACATATAATACAAAGACCACGATGCTGAAAGGTCCCTGATGTCCCATTTCCAGAGAGATCAGGACCGGCAGCACAACAAAGGCAACCGTGTCGGAAAGGGAATCCAGCTGCACGCCGAAATCCTTTTCCTTATCAGAACGGTCTTTGCATGAGCGGGCGATCTTGCCATCGAACATATCGCATATGCCGGAAATGATCAGACATACCACTGACCAGGTAAGATACGTGACATAGGCAAAACAGATGCCGATCACGGCCGAGGCAAGACTCAGATATGTCAGGATCACAGACCGGTTATAGTACCCGATACAGAAAGAAAGCTCACCGTGTTCCGGCTGCCTTCTTTCCCCGCTCTTTCTTTCTTCTTTTTCTTTCATAGATCCCCAATGCTTTCAATTAATTGCGTACTTTACTCCACATCCGCGGCATAGTGATCGCCGAGTTTATAGACTGTCTGTGCCCCGCTTTCATACTCGATCACTTCAGAAGTGACCGGAAGACGGTATGCACAGTTATCGGAACCGATCACATCCACATATGTAGCATTATCCGTGCGGCTCCAATAGAAAGAAGTACCCACGGTGATGACGGTCGCTTCCCCCGCCAGGTTCGTGCAGGCCAGATCAAAATCCAGGATGTGGTTAAAGGATGTTCTCTCCACATTGGTATCCACGAAATAGTAATCCGTCTGCGGCTGGAGAAAGTCAGTCTCGGCCGTGATGTCATACGTCTTATACATCTTATGTTTTCCTACAAAAGCATCATAGATGGAGAACTGAACCTGACCCTGATTGGATACGCCGCTGAGCATACCCGGAATAACAGAAGAATGAATTGAAGTTCCATCATAGCGGATCATGATCGATGCATATTCTGCCCAGTTATCACGCATCATTTCAATGCAGATCTCCTGATAGGAATCAGAAGAATTCAGATCCATGGTATACGCCCGGAGCGTCCCCTTGCAGGCCTTTGCCGCATACTGCTCCTTATAACCGAACTCATGGCCCGGAACCACATAATCTGTCAGGGCGCCGTTATCATTGACCAGAACATAGAAAGATTCACTGGGTTCGTCCAAAGAAATGCTGATCGACTCGATCTGCCCGTCTCCGTCCATATCCAGATCCAGGTCCGCCTTGTAGGAAGTATAGTACTTCTGGTCATCGGTCATTTGAAACTCTTCCCGAAGTCCCGCCAGATCCGGCTTCTCGGTAAAAAGAACGATCTTACTGTCATCCAGTTCATCCGCATTCGACACCGGTCCCGTCGCCTTTGTGGTGCTGGGCGGCGTTGTCGGATCAGTATTCGGGGCCACCTTCTTCTTAAACGGGTTGACAGCCACAAGGATGATCAGGATGGTCAGTACGGCCACCACGTCAAAGATCAAAAAACCGATGATGAATTTACGATTGCGCATAGATGTCTATCCTGTATTACTTTTTCGGTATAAGCTTCTCTTTGCCGCCCATATACATACGAAGCGGTTCCGGAATGCTGACGGAGCCATCTGCATTGAGATTATTCTCCAGGAAAGCGATCAGCATACGCGGCGGAGCAACAACAGTGTTATTCAGAGTGTGAGCCAGATAGTTGCCCTTTTCCTTGCTTCTGATGCGGATGCCGAGACGGCGGGCCTGGGCATCACCCAGGTTACTGCAGGAGCCGACCTCGAAATACTTCTTCTGACGCGGAGACCAGGCCTCTACGTCACAGGACTTGACCTTCAGGTCAGCAAGGTCACCACTGCAGCATTCCAGTGTTCTTACCGGAATATCCAGGCTTCTGAAGAAGTCGACGGAATTTTTCCAAAGCTTATTGTACCAGTCCATGCTGTCCTCCGGCTTGCAGACGACGATCATCTCCTGCTTTTCGAACTGATGGATACGGTATACGCCTCTCTCCTCAATGCCGTGGGCACCGACTTCCTTACGGAAGCACGGAGAATAGGAAGTTAACGTCTGCGGAAGATCTTCCTCATCCAGAATGGTATCGATAAACTTACCGATCATGGAATGCTCGGATGTACCGATCAGATAGAGGTCTTCGCCTTCGATCTTATACATCATGTTCTCCATCTCGGCAAAGCTCATTACACCGGTAACAACGGAAGAACGGATCATGAACGGCGGAACATAATAAGTAAAGCCACGGTCGATCATGAAATCTCTGGCATAAGAAAGGATCGCAGAATGAAGTCTGGCAATATCGCCCTTGAGGTAGTAGAAACCGTTACCGCTGGTCTTTCTTGCGGCATCCAGATCGATACCGTCAAAGGTCTCCATGATATCCACGTGATACGGGATCTCATAGTCCGGCACCACCGGCTCGCCGAATCTCTCATTTTCCACATTCTCACTGTCGTCTTTACCGATCGGTACCGACTCATCGATGATGTTTGGAAGGACCAGCATGATCTTTCTGACTTCTTCTGTGAGCTGCTGCTCTTTCACATCCAGTTCAGCCATCTCATCCGCCATAGCCTGGACCTGTTTTTTGGCTTCTTCCGCCTCTTCCTTCTTGCCCTGGCCCATGAGTGCGCCGATCTGCTTACTGATGGAATTTCTCTGTGAACGCAGATATTCTACGCGGGTCTTGGCCTCACGCAGCTGCTTATCAAACTCGATGACCTGATCCACCATCGGGATCTTCTCATCCTGAAACTTCTTCTTAATGTTCTCCTTAACGACATCCGGATTCGCACGAACAAATTTAATATCGAGCATGTTTTCCGCCTCCAATTTCTAAATAACTCTATTATTTTACCATATCCAGAAGCACCTGACACAGGAAAATGGACTTTCATTCCACCCTTTTTCTAGGGTATTTTACGGCCATCAGGCCCGTTCCACCATGTCCATCATGGTCAGATCTGTTTTCAATACCAGATCCGGATCCTTATTGAGCGCCGAAAAATACTCTTCGAGACGCTCTGCCGCAATCTTTCCGCCGATCTCTGCTTTTGCGGAAGGAAGCATAATGACATACTGGGCGGAACTGAATTTCGTAAACACATCGCCTTTACGGAGAGTATCCTGGATCGCAGAGAAAAGCACATCCATGCCGGTTTCAAGTGAATCTTCCCCGGGCATGTCCCCGTCCTTTGTCAGAAGAGTGGCCAGCATCACACAGAAAGACGCTTCCGAACGGGCCAGCATACGCTCAATAAAGCGGAAGATCGCCAGAAACGGCTCGTAATCCTGCCAGAAAGCACCACGGATCGTACCGGGCTCCTTCAGCTGCTGCATCAGAACACGGATATTCATTTCGATGGCATCCGGCCGGTCCAGTTTCGCCTGCTTGGAAGGAAGCGTCGAATCGTAGAAACGGAAGCTGTTGCGGCTTTCCTTCTTAACCTCATAAAGTGCACGGTCTGCCTTATCGTAAAGGGTATCCATACTGTCGCCATCCTGAGGCGCCAGCGCGACACCGATAGAAAGAGAGGCAATGCCGTTGGTGGTTTCATCCAGGTCTTCGTTGACCACTCTCTGGAACTTTGAGATCCGTTCGCACATTTCCACGTACTCCGGCGGATTTTCAATAAAGATAACGAATTCATCACCACCCAGACGGGCGACGATATCTTCCGGGAAATTCTCCATCATCATATGCGCCAGGCGGATCAGGACCTGGTCACCTTTGATATGGCCTAATTTATCGTTGACGCTCTTAAAGTGGTCCACGTCCACGATCATATATGCCGCCGTAGAACCTCTTCCCAGGACCTCTTCGATCTTCTGGGTCAGATAGGAACGGTTCCAAAGGCCGGTCAGCGGATCTTTGGAAGCAATGTTTTCAAAGCGTTTTGCACGGTTTTCCGCAAGACGGCGGTATTCTTCAAGCTCCAGTGTTCTTGCAATACGGCTTCGCATAACTTCCGGAACGAAAGGCTTTCCGATAAAGTCCGATGCACCTAAACGCAGACACTCAACTTCTGTTTCCGGGTCCGTACGGGATGTCAGGAAGATGACCGGAATGTCTTTTCCTTCTTCCGTTTCACGGATACGGCGAAGCGTCTCTAGGCCGTCCATCTCCGGCATGTTGATATCCAGCAAAATCAGATCCGGGATCCTTTTTTCCAAAAAACGCAGTGCCGTGCTTCCGGAAGGAACCAGGCTGACTTGATAATGTTCATCCAGAGCCTGCTTGGCCAGAGTCAGATTTGCCTTACTGTCATCTACGACTAGAATCGTCTTTTCTTTGTCCACTGATCATTCTCCTAACAGGTTTTTCAAATTCTCTGAAGCTTCGTCATACTGGAAGTCGCAGAGGCAGTTACGTGTACGGCGCAGGATCAGTTCCCGGTCCTGACCTACATCATAGCTCAAGAGCCAGTCGAGTTTCTGAAGCGCCAGATCGGCATCGAAATCGTCGATACTGTTGCGGATGCTGACGACACTTTCGACCCATTCTTCCTCCGGAAGAAGCGGCTTTGGCCCGTCGGAAACATCGTTTTCGGAATTCGAGAGAAGTCCTCTTGCCTGAAGCTCCAGACCGATATCGTCAAGAAGCGACTGGTACTGGGATAAAAGGTCCTTATATCGGGCATCGATAAACTCGAAGCGCTGATCGTAATTGGCAAATTCATGCTCCTTGGCCTGCTCGGAAAGCTCCATGGCACCGATACTGGCCGCCACACTCTTCAGGGCGTGGGCTTCGATTCCGTAATTGGCATAATCTTTGGTTTCTGCCAGTTCCCGGATCCGCTCCACCTTATTCAGCCCGTCTTCGTAGACGACTTTAAGAAGGTCGATATAGTTGGAAAGACTGTTACCACAGTTCAGAAGGCCGCGGCTGGTATCTACGCCACGAAGGATCACTTCTCCTTCTCCGGAGCGCGGGGCACTTTGTACGGTATGCTGCTTACGGATGATCATATCCTCCGGCAGCTGGGTCTTTAAGACCTTCTCCAGCTGGGAAAGTTCGATTGGCTTACTGACATAATCCTGGAAGCCTTCCTTGTAGAACATCTCCCGTACGCCGCTGACCGCGTTGGCCGTCAATGCTACTACAGGGATCTTGGAATAATAGGCATCGGTATCGGCGCGAAGAAGCCGCAGGGTATCGATACCATCCATTTCCGGCATCATATGATCCATGAAGATCAGATCATACTGTTCTTTTCCTTCTCGTAAGATCTCCAGACAGCGCGCACCGCTGCTTGCCGTATCCACGTGCATCTGATAGGGCTCCAGAAGTCCCTTGACCACCTTCAGGTTCACGGCATTATCATCCACGACCAGAATATGGACATTCGGGGCAATGAAGCTTTCCTGGAACTCATCGCTTTCCATGGAACGTACCGGTTTATCCTGAAGTACCGAAGCAAAGACGGCACAATAGACCGGACGGTGCACTACAAGTACATCCTTATAGCCGGAAGCCAGTTCATTCTTATCGATCATCAGCACGATCTTCGGATTACCGTGCTGGGAGATGAACTCACGGATCTCGTGGGCATACTCGTCAAAGAGCGGCTTGGAAACGAAGAAATAGGAATACTGCGCATTTGATGCCGGATCCAGATCCCGGATCTTCGAGGCAAAACGTGCCGATACGCCCAGTCTCTGAAGGTCATTTCTCGCCGAATCACGGAAGACACCCTTCTCGTCAAAGTACAAAATATGTTCATTCTGGCCTTCCGGAAGACTCGCCAGCGGTTTGCTCTTGGCAATGTACTGGTGAAGTTCAAAGGAGAATGTACTTCCTTTCCCATACGTACTTTCCACGGAAATGGTGCCGCCCATCAGGTCCATCAGGCGCTTACAGATCGAAAGGCCCAGGCCGGTACCTTCCACGGCACGGTTCTGACGGGTGTCCAGACGCTGGAAGCTGTTGAAAAGGCGCTGTTTGTCTTCTTCACGGATACCCATACCGGTATCGGTGACATCAAAATGCAGAAGGCACATGTCATTGGAGATCGGCTGGAAAGATACATTCAGCGCGATATACCCTTCCGATGTGAACTTCACCGCATTATTCAAAAGGTTCAGAAGGATCTGACGGATACGGATCTCATCGCCTACCAGATCCGAAGGGATCCGCGGATCGATATTCACCACCAGGTCCAGATCTTTATCCACCATACGGACGGAAATGATGTTGATGATGTCGTTAATAACAGAGGTCAGCTGATACCTCACGTTAATGATCTCCATCTTACCGGACTCGATCTTGGAAAAATCCAGGATGTCATTGACGATAGACAGCAGTGCATTTCCCGCACTCTTAATATTCCGGGCATTTTCACGGACACCGGGGTTGATGTCATCCCGAAGTATCATCTCCGTCATACCGACGATGGCATTCATCGGGGTACGGATCTCATGAGACATGCTGGCCAGAAAGTCCGCCTTGGTCTGAGATGCGGCAACGGCTTCCTTCTTTTTGATCTCAACGATCTGGAGAAGATCCTCGGTACTCTGGGACTTCTGCTCCAGCGTCTGCTTGGATCGCTTGATGGACGATACCAGGGCCATGAGGAATACCTGGGCGATGATCAGAAGCGTGATCCGGACACCCAGCTCCATCGGAGTCCGGCCGTAAATCAGAAGATCATAGTCATATACGATCCAGAAAGAATAGTAAAGGGCCGTGAACATCAGACAGTACAGGTTGATACTGAAATCGAAATACAACGACACGATACAAGCCACGGTAATAAAGCCATCCTGAAGAGATCCGGGATTCTGGTAATAAATGCCGTATAGAACGACCATAGCCAGATAAAAGGACGTCATCAGATACATCTGGAACCGGTAGTTGTCCTGGCTGATCTTCGTCAGAAGATAGGCCACGATCGGTGTCATGATGCAGTAGATGTTGTAGTACAGAGGATACTGCTCCACACGGGAAGACAGGATCAGGAAGAATATGCAGACCACAAAATAAATAACCAGAAGGATCCGCTGTGCATCTCTTTTTTCCAGAAGCATACGTTACTCTCCTTCCCTGCACTGTTCTTTGAGCGCCACACCGGCCGGCACCACAAACTTCAGTGTCGCCGGAAGTACCCGGACCGTGAACTCGTTTTTATATTTGCTCATATCAAACGATTCGCCGTCAGCCGAAAAATACATTCTTCTGCTGTCCGGCATTTTAACGTGGATCTCGGAGCAGTCCATGACCTGGACATTTTTACCGAGCGCGGCAAGATCACCGTTTTTGAAATGTCTAAGATTCGGGATCACCGAAAGGAAAGACGGAGCTTCATACATCAGAAGCTTCATCTTGGCATTGACCGGACAGGCACGAGGAATCGGAGAAAAAGATCCGCCGAATACGATACCGTTAAAAAGCGAGATCAGTGTCTTATGGCCGGACATGTCGTTTCCGTCCACCGTGATGAAATAATGCGAACTTAAAAGCGAGATCGTATTTCTGATGATGGACAGATAATACGGAGCCGTAGTTCCGCCGATATTCCAGCGCGCCAGGCTGTTTACATCTGATGCGACCTTCGCCGCATAGCCGGTACCGCAGAAATTCACACAGCGGCCGAACCCGAAATCGAAAATATCCAGATACATCGGCGTGCCGTTGACCAGAGAATTTAAATTAAAAAACGGCTCCACTTCCCCTTCGAAGACCTTCAGGATATCGTTGGTCATACCGCAAGGGTAGAAAGCCACTTCCACCAGTGAATAATTGGAGATGCCGGAGATCGCCCGGCAAAGCGTTCCGGATCCGCCGCATACGTACAGCCGGATCATCTCATCTTCGAAAATATGGCACAGTCTCTGTACCAGTACCGTCTCATGCCCGACATATTCGGTATTAAAGACCAGCGCGCCCAGCTCCGGTCTTGATGCCACGTATTCACGGACACGGACAGAGATATTCTCTTTTTCCTTTCCCGCGCGTGGATTGATGATAAAGATATGCTTCATGATGTTTTTTCCTTCACCCCAAGTTCCTTCTGTAAAAAACAGAAAGCCCCGCAAACTACGTTTAGCATATCACATAATTATATATAAATAAAGGGAGCCGCCTTAGTGAATGTGCGCCGGCGCCTCGACGTCTTCTTCTCTTTCCGGATCCACAAGATCCAGCTCGGGATCTATATCCAGATCCGATTCCTCCTCTTCCACGGGCACGCCGTTTTTCTTCGTAAAAGGCAGAAAACGGGTAAGATAATCAAAGGCTGTCTTTCCGGGCTCACTGTTATTGAGATAAACGGTTTTCGAGACACGTCGCTCAGAACGCTTTAAAGTACGCATCACCGCTGCGACACGATTTCCCAGGATCTCTTTCGGATGGATCTGGGACGGACGGACTTTCGGAAGGATATTGCCGAAAAGCTCTTTTTCTTCCGCACGGTGCTTCCTGGCCAGTTCTTTCTCTTCTTTTCTGTGTCGGGCATAAAGTTCGTGCCAGGCGTTATAGTTGGCAATGGTAGGCTGGCTCTTTGTAATGACTGTGTCCACCCCTTCGTAGATACTGCCGCCGATCTTATCGGAAATCACTTTCATCTCGCCGGAGATACCGTGGATCGGGCCCAGGCGGCGCTTAAAGCCTACAATGGCCATAACCGTGGCGATAATATCACAGACCAGAATAGTGGAAAACACGCAAAGGATAATGACCTGCGGAATGTCAGGAAGCCAGTGAAGGATCCACAGCACCGTCGGATGGAGAACAAACATACCCAGAGAGCAGGCAATACCCCAGTACAGAGAGAATTTCGGGCAGATAAAGCCCATAATGTTATATTTCTCATCCCGGTAGTCCCACCAGCGCAGGTGGAAGAGCTTGTAAAGAAGCACACCGGCCAGAAATTCCACGGTGGTACAGATGAACATGGATCCGAAAAACAGAAGGAAGAAATTGCCGGAAAGCTGCTCCAGCAAAAGGATGACGCCGTAAAACCCGATGCCGTAGACCGGACAGAGAGGGCCATTCAGAAATCCACGGTTAATGAACTTTCCTTCGTCCAGGCCATAGTAGATCACTTCCACGACCCAGCCGATGAAGGCATAGATAAAAAACATGCCGTAAGCATCGAGAAATGGATAAAACTGCATCAGAAAACTTCCTTTCTTTGTACCTAACCATTATACATATCCGCCCTGAGATTTGCTATAATAATTTTGTATGTGCACATTGGCACAAATTCGTACATCAGGAGATTTCAACTATGGCCAATCCTTATCTTCCCATGTGGGAACACATTCCGGACGGCGAACCCCGCGTGTTCGGCGACCGTATCTATATCTATGGTTCACATGACAACGCAGACACCGATGAATTCTGCGATTTCTGTCTGAAAGTCTGGTCCGCTCCGGTTTCCGATCCGGAAAACTGGACCTCTCACGGCATTGCCTTTGCCACCCGTGATTTTCCGGGCCACCCTTCCGATACCGATTGGACAGACGGACGTCTTTTTGCCCCGGACGTAGTGGAAAAGGACGGCAAATACTATCTTTACGCCTATATCCAGAATGCGCCCGGCTGTGTGGCCGTTTCCGACAAGCCGGAAGGTCCTTTCAAGCTTCTTTCCCGCTATAAGCACAATATCGAGAATCACCCGGACGGCGGCATCTTCATCGACCCGGGCACGCTGGTCGACGATGACGGACGTGTCTACGTCTACTGCGGTTTCCTCCGCTCCTACATGTTCGAGGTCAATCCGGATAACATGTACGAAGTCATCGACGGCACATTTAAGCGGGACATTATTCCGAACACTCCGCCGTTTAATTTCTTCGAGGCCTGCTCTCCGAGAAAGATCAACGGAAAGTATTACATGATCTATTCTTCCGCCGAGCCTTCCAGCCAGCTGGTCTACGCCGTATCCGATTCCCCGACGGGGCCTTTCGAATATAAGGGTACGCTGATCGATTCCGGCTGCAACTATCCGGGCGGAAACGACCACGGTTCCGTGGCTAAGATCGGGGATGACTGGTATGTCTTCTATCACAAGATGACAAACGGTTCCATCATGAGCCGTGTGGGCTGCGTGGATAAGATCGAGTCTACCGCAGACGGAGATTTTCTCCAGGCGGAAATGACCTCTCTGGGCTTTGAGGATGTACTGAATCCGTATCGCGTCACCAATCCGCAGATGGCATGTGTCCTGACAAATGACGCCACGATCACGGAAAGAACGCCTTTTGACCAGTGCATTACCAAGATCTCCGACGGCGCTGTCCTCGGCTTTAAGTACTACGACTTCGGTGAACACTCCGATTCTGAAATGAAATGTGTCATCAAGCTCAGTAACTGCTATATGAGCGGAAAGATCCACATCTTCGCCGACGGTGTTCCGCAGGAAGCCATCGAAAAATATGCCCGCCCGATCTACCCGGATGAGCCCAATGCCGAAGAGAAAAAAGCAAGGCGTCAGGACACTTCCGCCAAGTGTTACGGATTCAGCGGAAAACTTCTGGAAGAGTTCTGCAAACCGGAATACACCGGACGTTTCGGTCTGTCCCGTGAAGGAAAAGAGATCGGCTGCGCGGAGTTCTCCTCCAATGCCGGTATCGTCACGGCGACCGTAGAGGGTCTTTCCGGAAAACATGCCATCTACTTCCTCATCGAAGGAAAGTATAAGGGCTGGGGCGGTCACTACATGGACGGCAGAAATCTTTTCGATTTCTACGGATTCGTATTCCAGATCTGATTTTAAGAAAATATCGCGCATAAAAGCCGCGCCCAAGTGCTTTTTCAGAAGAAACATAACAAGAATGAAGGTATGAAAAATGAGTGAGATCTATGTCGTTGGTCACAAAAATCCGGATACTGATACCGTGGTATCTGCCATGGCCTATACCGCACTAAAGCACGCCCTGGGCGAGCAGGATTATATTGCTGCCCGTCTGGATCACTTAAGTGACGAGACCAAGCGCATGCTCGCCCGTTTCGGTTTTGAGACTCCCCTTCGTATCCGGGACGTCCGGACCCAGGTTCAGGATCTGGACTTTGATACACCGCCGTCATTAAATGCGTCGGTGACCCTGGACATGGCCTGGCGCACAATGTCCGAAGGACAGTTTTCCGTCATCCCTGTCATCAATGAAGACGGAACGCTTTACGGCACCCTTTCTTCCAGCGATATCGCCTCCTATAACATGAAGACGATTCATCAGCCGCATATTGAAAACGTGCCGCTCTTTAACCTTTTGAGCGTACTGGAAGGACGGATCGTCAATGAAAACGATGTCACCGTAGACAGCATTTCCGGTGAGATCACCATTGCCCTTCCCCAGTCCTGCGAGAATCTTCTTTTCTCCCAAAAAGATGCCATCGTTCTTTGCGGCGATCAGCCGGACATGGTAAAAAGAGCTCTTTCCATCGGGGTCAATTGCCTGATCCTCTGTCAGACAGATGTGGATCCCACATGGTTTTCCGAGCCCACCTCCACCTGCGTCATCTCTACGCCTCTTGATGCCAGCAAGGCGGCCAAGCTGATCTATCAGGCGCTTCCGATCTCCCGTGCCTGCTTTACCGGAGATATCGAGTGCTTCCATATGACGGACTACATCGACGATGTAAAAGAAGTCGTGTTAAAGAGCCGTTTCCGGAGTTATCCGGTACTGGATGAGAATAATAAAGTCCTGGGAACTCTTGCGAGATTCCACCTTTTGCGTCCCAGAAGAAAAAAGGTCGTACTGGTGGACCACAACGAACTGGCCCAGGCGGTCCCCGGACTTGAGCAGGCGGAGATCTTAGGGATCATCGACCATCACCGTCTGGCAGATATCCAGACGACCCAGCCAATTGCTATGCGAAATGAACCTGTGGGCAGCACCACTACGATCATTACGGAGCTGTATCAGGAAAACGGCGTCATGCCTTCCATTAAAATGGCCGGGCTTATGTGCGCGGCCATCTTGTCGGATACAGTTATGTTTAAGTCCCCAACCTGCACCAAGCGGGATATTGCCATGGCCGAGCGTCTGGCAAGAATCGCCGGAGTTTCCATTGACGAACTGGGAAGAGATCTCTTTAACGCTTCCTTTGAAAGCAAGTCTGCAGAAGAACTCTTTAAGGGCGACTTCAAGGAATTCCACATTGCCGAGCATACGCTGGGAGTTGCCCAGATCGTCTGCATCGATTCTCTCAAGATGCTGGACCGCATCGGGGAATTCCTTACCCACATGAACAAGCTTCGTGAAGAAAAAGGCTATGACTTCGTCATCTTAATGCTCACGGATGTACTTCAGGAAGGAACCGAACTTCTCTATGTGGGCGACGACGATACCATCCGCTTTGCCTTCAACGTGGAGCCCAAGGATAATCACGTTTTCCTTCCGGGCGTCATGTCCAGAAAGAAGCAGATCATCCCGATGCTCACTGCTTTGTGGGGCTGATTTTTCTTATTCTTCCGTTACCTCGCACTTTCTGACTTTTCTCCAGTTCAGAAGGATGATCGTTGTAATGACGGCCACTTCTGCTGCCAGTGTGCCCCAGATCGCCATAGGCGAGATCCGCCAGAAGCGTTGTCCTTCTGCCCACAGCCACTGATTCAATGCCAGGATCACGCCGGCATTTAAGATCGCGCCCAAAACCATGGCAAGAAAGTTCATGACCAGTACTTCTGAAGCAACTTTTCGGAAAATCTGTCCTCCTGTAAAGCCGAGGGCTTTGTAGATGGCAAATTCATGCTTTCTCTTATCGTAGGCGGCAGTAAAAGCAGCATTGATCGTGACCAGAAGGACAACACCGACAATAACGATGACAGCGATAAAAATGTACTTCATGAAAAACATTTCCTGCTCGATCTCTTCCATGGACATGCTTGCAGTATGGGCCTCGACATGCGGATACTTTCTCACCATCTCTTGTGCCATCGCGCGCATCTCTTTTTGCAAAGCCGCATCGCATACTCCGTCCTTTTTTATGATGAGCATGGCACCGGTAGATGTATCTACCACTCCATACCCGTAAATACCGGGAGTATCCATTATGGAAGCGACGACAACTGTGGAATTCGGGTTGATGGTTTCACCCAGCTTCATTCCCGCATTATTGGCCAGCTGCCGGCTGACTACCACTTCCCTGTCCTTAAGGACCACCTCCTCCGGGACCAGATGGGTGGCTTTCTTAAACTTTTCGAAATCTTCTACGCTTTTAAAGATGAACCCTTCCTGATTGCAATCAAAGGACATGATCGAAGTAAACTTCCAGTATCGGGTATTCACATAGAGGATCTCGTACTCATCCGAAAGACTGGTCAACAGTTCCTCCTGAAGGGCGCGATACTCATCTACTGCCGTATTACTCGATCCTCTTGTATCGATCAGAATATACCGGTCGGATTCTTTATTTGAAAGACGGAACATCTCGATCGGGTTATCTACGTACATACCGCCGATAAAACATACCGTGATAAACGACATCATCAGTATCAGTACCAGAGATCGAAAAAAATTATTACGGATATAAGAAAATGCAGAAAAAGGTCGGATCCTCATTTATCTCAAGCTCCCTTCACCGCTACATCGGAAATGCTTCCGTCCCAGATCTTTACGATCATATCGGCATCTTCAATGATACTTACGTCATGGGTAATAACGATGACTAACCGCTCTTTTGCATATTCACGCAATCTTTCCATGACAAGGAAAGCATTTTCGTGATCCAACGACGCGGTCGGCTCATCCGCGAAAAGCACTTTCGGATCGTTCATCATGGCACGGGCAATGGCCACACGCTGCCGCTGGCCGCCGGAAAGCTTATTCGGACGATGGTTCAGCTCACTCTTTTTCAGTCCGATCTCCAAAAGAAGTTTTTCCGCTTTCTGTCTCGCCTCTAAAACCGGGATCGTTGCCGCGACAGTTGCATTTTCCAAAGCCGTCAGATAATTGATCAGATAGTGCCGCTGAAATACAAACCCGAACTCATTTCTTCTCAGGTCCTGTTTTTCAGACGAACTGATGTCCGATAAAGATTTCCCGTTATAAAGGATCTCGCCTGATGTCAGTTTCTTTAAAGTCGACATCGTATACATCAGCGTGGATTTGCCGGAACCTGACGGGCCGATGATCCCTATAAGACCCTTGTCCGGCAACGTCAGATTCATGCTCTTCATGGCATAGACTTTCTCTTCTTTATCCATATCGTAGATCATTGTAGCATCATGTAATTCAAACATAGTAACTGCTCCTTCGCTTTTTCTTTTCTATCAGGATTCAATGGTATCGATCGTCTGGATTTTATGCATACCGGTAAACAGAGGGATCTGGATGATTCCGATCAATACCAGAAATACAGCAAGTATCCTCGGGATCGCATCAGGCCGCCACACATTGACATAGGCGCCGATCGGCTGATACAGGAAAACGGCCAGACATTTGGCGGTAAGGATCATCAGAACGCTGCCCGCCAGAATCGAGATCCCGATACAGATCAATATCTCTTTTAAAGCCATCAGGTATATTTCACCTGTAGAAAAACCGATGGAATTCAGCAGACACCATTCATTATGCCGGTCCATGATATGCAGCGATAATACTACCGCCACACAGATCAGGAGAAGACTTCCGGATACGGACACAAAGAGAGTCTGCACAGTATCCAAGGAACCCATAGCTTCTTTATTCGACTTGTCTGCAGAAGCCTTATCGTAGAGGTAATCGACTCCGGCCCCCGCAGCTTCATATGCCTGATTGATATCCGGATTGGAACCTTCTTTGAGAAAAAGCATGGTCCAGATATTATTTTCACCGGGAGCGGCAATACCAAAAGCAAGATAGTAGTCAGATTCGACCACGCCTACTACGTGATACTCACTTCCCATATTCTGCAAAAGCGTATTATCGTTTTTGTGATTATCGATCAGTTTTTGTTCTACTAAGATCTCACCGGGCTCCTGCGGCATTCTTCCGGATGTAAGTTTCGCATCCATATGGGAAAGAAAATCCTCGCAGTCTTTTGCTGTTTCGAAAAGAAAACAATCGTCATAAGAAGAACCGATCACAGAATTAAAAAGCACACTCTGACGGGCATAGGGTTTCGCATCCAGGATCTCTTCCGATCTGGGAATCTTTGCACAAAGATCTCTGGCCATGGACCAATAAGTCGTCAAAAACTCCTCGTCAGTCATTTCTTCTGCATTCTCGACCTCCATATCCGGGATCGCAATGCACATCTTTTCCAAGGGGGCAACATCACATTGATAAAACGGTTCGTCCATACCGCCGACGATAAAGTCAACTGCATAGATCATCAGCATAAACATAGAAAGGCTGATGATCAGTACCGTCGTCCTTACCCGGTTATTCCGGATATACGGCATAGGAGAAAGTTTGGAACGATTGGATGACATACTTATTTCGCAGCTCCTTTTTCATAAGCTGCTTTTACTTTACCGAATGAGGCAAAATGTGAGTAGTTACCGCAGTCATATTTTGAAATATGACCGCAGTCATATCACTTTAGATCTTCATATCCCGAAGTTTTAATACCAGTCTGGTGCGGTCATGTTCATCCAGTTTGTCATAGATATTCGACACATAGTTTTTGACCGTGCCTTCACTGATAAAAAGGATCGAGGCGATCTGGGAATTGGTGCACCCTTCGCAGATCAGCCGGCAGATCTCCTTTTCCCTTTCGGTAATACCGAAGGTGGAGATGTCGACCTTTTCCGAGTCTCCTTTCTTCTCCTCCGAAGAAGGACCTTCAGGTGCATTTTCTAAAGAACCGGAAGCCAGCATAGCATTCAGTTTCTCCATTACTTTTCGATCCAGCACACTCTGGCCTTTCACCGCCTGATCCACAGCAGACAGGATCGCATCTTTTCCGGAATCTTTCAAAAGATACCCGGTAGCGCCGCCGGCGATGGCACTGGCAATATTCTTTTCGTCATAGAAAGTGGTCAGCACCAGGATCTTTACATCCGGATACTCCGCCTTCACTTTCGGGATCAGCTCGATTCCGCCCATACCCGGCATATTCAGATCAAGAAGCATCACATCCGGCACGTCCTTTTTAAGAAACGCCAGTGCTTCCACCCCGTTTGCGGCCTTTCCCAGGACCTTGTGCTCCCCACTCATGGTGAGAATGATCTCCAGGCTTTCCAGAAGTAAAGCTTCATCATCGACTAATAATATCTTTGCCATATCTTACCCCTCCAACGGCAAGGACAGGTTTACGGAAAAACCGTCCGTACTCTCTATCGTTAAGGACCCGCCACGGGTCTCGGCATAGTTCATCATCTTCCGAAGACCAAATCCGGATGAGATCTTTCTTCTTTTTTCTTCCGCACTGATCTCCCCCCAGCCGGTACCGTTATCCTGCACCGACAGCCGGATATTCTTCGTATCATAAAGGAAAGTCACCACAAAGATCTTCGCCTTTCCATGCTTGACACCATTGGTCAGAAGCTCTGAAAGCGAACTGCTGATAAAAGAGGCTGCCTGCATGGGGATCCTTGCTTCTTCCTGATCGTACTGACGGAAATTATGGTAGACCTTGATGTCCGTATCCATCATAAACTCCGCCACCATATTTTCCAGCGACTTCATATAATCCAGAAGAAGGATCTTATCATCATCGGCATCCAGCGTCCGCACCACGCTTCGCACGGAGCTGATGGCTTCATGCACACGGGAATTGGCCGTCTCGATCTTTTCCACGGCACGATCCTGGTCATTGGGCACCAGCATTGCTGCCGCATCCAATGTCACCGTCGCCGCAGAAAGGGTATGTCCCACATAGTTATGAATATCCCGGGAGATGCGCTCTCTTTCCTGAAGCCGGGCATTATGTTCATTCACCGACTGAGTCCTTGCAATTTCTTCCCGAAGCCGCCTTTGCTCCATAGCATCTACCGCAGAGGCAGTCAGAGCCCTTGAAAGCCGCTGGCTGCTCGTGACATTCTGTCTTAAGAAAAAGAGAGATACTTCCCACAATAGATAAGCCAGTAAAAGAATGCCGGCAATCTCAAAAGAAAAAACCACAGACGGTCTTTTCAGCACAGTCTGAAGGATCCACGACACGAAAACAAGCCCGATCCCCAGAAAGCGGCAGAGCCTTTTCCTGTGAAAGAAAAACACCGGCAAAAGCAAAAGTCCTGTGGCGCCGATAAACCACTGGGGTACCAATCCCAACGCAGCAAAAGGAGAAAGGGACACTATCAGTCCGAAAACAGAAGCGGTCTTCCCTTCCATCAGCAATGCCAGATTCAGGAAAATCATACCCAGGGAAAAGAAAAGGATCCCGAAGAAAATGCCGGAAAAAGCAGACATCTCCAGGCCCAGGCCGATCGTGCCCAGCATGGCAGCGCTCCATATCACTTTCTTTTCCAGCGAATCCAAATACATATCCGTACAAAAAGTCTCCTTCCCCTGATATGTATTTTAGCAGAAATTAATTCTGATGGGTGTAGTTTCCGTCCAGTCTGCCATAGGCGAGTACATTTCCGGTATTTCCATCCTTATCCGTATTTACGGCTTCAAAAATCTTGTTGATATCATTTCCGCCGCCATCAAAGAGATATTTTACTTCGCCGGGTGCATCTTTCACGGCAAACACGAAAACGGAATAAGTATGTGTGCCAAACGGCGGGTACGGCCCAACAAAACGCGCTCCCGCGTCATTTCCGTGGAGAGCTCCTTCCGAAAGAGATGTCTCTTCAGTAAATACATCCATATGGAGCCATTCGCCATCGATCATAAAGATCATATAGCGGCTCGCCCCTTCCACTTTCTCCCAGGAAAGATCCGGCGAAATATTCTGTCCGTACTTCGTTTTGGTGATCTTCGGATCCCATTTCCCATCGGAAAGGCAGGCTGATGTCACCGAAAAAGAAGGGAGATCCGCAAAGGAGATATCGGATATGTAAGTAATTGATTCCACCATGAGCGGGTCAACATCAGACGGAAGCGCTTTCAGGAAATCTTCCCAGGATACTTGTTTCACCTCCTGAGAAATGAGTTTACTTTCGCCCTGGCCGAAATCCAGCGTAGTAATGGTGGTTCCGTCCTCATATGCTTCACTTTTGAGGATCGAAATATCGCCAATATACTGACTTTGTCCATCACAGGTGAAAATGGCCTTAGCCGTCATCGAAATGTTCATGACCAGTTTCTCCGTACCGTCCGGATCCGATTCGACCCCTACCTTCTTAATATCCAGATCTTCATTAAAATGCAAATAGAGATTCGCTTCTTTTCCGGAATATAATGACGGATCCAGCTGCGGGCAAAGCTTCAGCGCATCCTCTGTTTCCATATACCAGGTGGTATCGACAATAATGAAGTCTTCATCCCATCCCCAGTTTTTGATCACGGAAGATTCTTCTTCCCACTCCCCGTCTTTTTCTTTCTGAACATAGGTGATCTCCTTTTTGATCACCTGAGGGAGGTATCCTTTATCCACATGTATAGTCTTCGTCTCTGTCTTATGCTGCGCTTCAAAGGAAGATTCACTCTCCGTGGCGGCAGCAGAGCTTTCTATCGATGTATCGGTCTTTTCTGAAGTCTCTTCGGAACTATCCTTTTTCGCACACCCGAAAAGCACTGTCGCGGATAATATAAGCGAAGTGATCTGGATCAGCCGTCGTTTCATACTCAGTACCTCGATTGTTAGCATTCATATTCATTATAAGAGATACGGCTCCTCAATTCTAGTAAGATGTTTCGAAAGAATTTGACCGTCTCGTGAAAGAGTATCGTTGTTCATTACAATTTATACATCTTCAAATAAAGTTGAACCCCGTTCCATGCAATGCTATAATTTTTAAATTAAAGAAGAATCCAACTATCTGTGACATCGTAGAGTAATAGTATAGAGTTTTAAGTTTATGGAACCGAAAAAAACATTAGCAAATCATAAAAAGTTTGGTACAAAGGACGTTGTTTTTTTTCTGTTTTTTTTAGTCTGTATAGTAATTACATGGATGAAAAGCAGATACGGTATGGCTATTGTAGACGAAGCCTTTTTTCTTTCCTTAGGAGATAAGATTTATCGTGGAAATGCCATGCTCGTTCATGAGTGGCATGCCTCCCAGTTTACCTTCTTTCTGATTCAGCCTCTATTTGCACTTTTTCATCTGTTCCATCAAAGTAACGAAGGAATCGTCCTTTTCTTTCGATACGCCTATGTCATCGTACAAGCTATCGTCTCTGTTTTTATGTATTTCCGTTTGAGAAAGTATTCAGAGACCGGCGCTGGTATCTCAGTTATTGTGTACTTTCTATTTTGCCCACTCTTGCAGCCTAATTTCAATTACAACTCCATCGCGCTTATGTGTCTTCACATCACTCTGATTTTGATATTCACATCTGAAACCAAGCGCAACCTGCAATTGGCGGTAGCCGGTTTCTTTTTTGCTGGTGCTGTGTTATGCTGTCCTGCACTCATTGCCCTCTACCTTCTGTACAGTGTCGTTGCGCTGTACAGAAAACAAGGGAAAGAGTGGTTCTTTTTCTCTTCGGGTTGTGCTTTATTGGCAGCTTTCTTTTTTGTTTTCCTTCTATCCCGCGCATCATTTTCCAGTTTGATAGAAAATGCGACACATGTTCTCGATGACCCTGAACACCCTTCTTTCCAACCCTTCCAAATCTTGATCTACTACTTTCTCAGCATATGGAATATGGCGCCCTTTGCAGGTCCGTTATACTTTTTGATAATTATCTTGTCAATCTTATTTGGCTTCAGTCCAGAATTACAAAAGAAGAAGAACTACCTTTTTGTGTTTTCCTCGCTTATTGTCACTGTACTGATTATCGAGCTCATAGTGCAAGGTACTAAATCCGAAATTAATAGTTATCCTCTCAATCTTATCGTCTTTCCTATTAATGTACTGTCCCCTCTTTGTGCTATTCTCTATGAGGAAAAATTGACACGAAAGATTCTTACTAGAATTTGGATTCCTGGAATGTTATATAGTGTCTGTATCTCTTTCATTTCGAATCTCGGCATCTACTCAATCTGTTCTGCCGCTTCGCTTGCAACCACCGCTTCTATCTTAATCGTAACTCTAACGGCAGAAAAACACCTTTTTCAGGAAGCAACGCTAAAAAAGTTTGCTATCGTTTGTGTCACATTTCTATTCATTTGTCAGATTGGAGGCGAGATCTTTCTTCGATTGAAATCGGTTTACCCAGGAAGTGATACCAGCCTATCAACAGAAATGATCGACTGGGGATGTGAAAAAGGTATTTATGTCACTTCCAATCAGAAAAATGGATATGAATCAAGGCTCGATTATACTTCCGTTATACGGAATAATCCCACATCACAGAAATCTGCATATATCTCATATCACTACTGGATAGTACTTGAGGATTGGGATGTTCATTCCTGCACTCCTTCTAACCTGCTAACGGGTCTTCATAAGTATAGCGAAGACAATCCGAATACTGTGGTTATAAACCGACTAGAACAATACTATCAACTAAACCCAGAAAGGATTCCGGAAGCAGTCTATATCGATGCAGGTTATGATGATATTGTAAATTGGTACATAGATCAATTCGATTATGTTATCTATTCAAAAGAAGACAGAGGGACTATATTGCTTTTACATCCGAAAGATTATATTTCCGAATCATGAATCCAAACAGATTATATCTCTCCGGCCGGTATGAACCGCCACTTTCTGAACTTACTGATCGGGAAATAGGACTCTTTCGATTTGCGAAGCCCCGGAAGACCCATGTCCTCTTCCCGGTTCACATAGCGGCTCTCCGGAGAAAGTGTCTCATACTGGTGATCCGGATACAGCCTCAAATACTGGGTATAGGTAAGTCCCAAGGGCTTCAGATAGGGATTATAACTTTCGATCACTTTCCGCCCGCAGGCATAAAGCGGAAAACACAACTGGTTTTTGAGCAGCAACTGCTCATATTTCTGTGCCATGATCTCACATCACATCTTCTGCATCTTCTCGAAATGCACTTTCACTTTCATCTTGCTTTAAACAAAGTATATTGTGCGCAATATACTTTGCCAACAGCATTTCTATTTCGCGGAATCGGCTGTAAATTTTCCTTTATATTATCGCTAGAATAGGAAGCAGATTTCAAATACTATGAAGACACTTTTGAGGTGACAAACTATGAGAATGCACAGATATACTTTTTATGCCATCGCCGGCGGACTTTCCCTTCTTCTGGTCTTACTGATCATCGTCAATTTCGGCGGCAGTAAAGAAAGCCAGCGTGACCGCGGCTGGAAGTATGTCAAAAACTATGCCCAGCAGATCACAGACAGAAACTACGACATTATCTGCTACGGAGATGATCTTGGTCTTCCTCAGGAATTCCGTGTAAGGCAGGTCCTCGACCTCAATGAGTATTCCATAGAAAGCGATTCTGCCCCGAAAAATCACGTAGGCCACATCATCATCCTTTATGATCCGAATGATATGCATTTCATGACAGACGAGCAGGTCCAGTTTTTAAAGGCCGGATATGAAAGTGGAAATTTCCGCATCATCGCAGTCGGTACCGGTAAGATCCGCATGCTGGAAAATACCGGTCTTTGCTCATCCGGCACCTCTGACACCACAAACAGTATTATGGTATGGAAAAATCATAGCGGTAGCGCCAATTCTTATCCCGGGATCGCAGGCGACCGTTCCCTGATCCCCCATTCCATCGAAGCGGAGATCGATCCGAAATCGATCCCCGCCTATAGCCTGATGATGGAACTGGGTACGAAAGAGCTTCTCTGGAGCTGACGTTTCGAAAGTTTCTCTCCTTTAAGTCCTTTCCGAACCGGGTTTAGCCGCTGGCACCAAGTTTGATGAGAAGATCACAGAACTCTTCGCGGTAATGGTCCTCCCCCGCGCCGGATATGGCCAGCTGATAAGCTGAATCGTAAGTGGCTGTACCCTTATAGTCACTATTTCTAAGCACAAGAGAAGCTTCGATGACACCGCAAATGAAATGGAAATCTTTTTCGTTTTGGATCCCGTTATCCAGAAGCGGATACTCGATCTGCTTACTTTCTTCCGCTGTCGGCTCCTTATATCTTACAGATACGGTGCAAAGTTCTCCGGAACCGGCATTTTCAGAAAGCTCGGAATCCTGATACTTCAGATTGTCTTCTTGCTCCTGTCCGTCTTTTACCGGAACGATCTCATAGCATACGGTAACCTGGGCACCGGCGCCGATCTCGCCGCCGTCTTTCTTATCGTCTTTAAAATCACTGGCTGACATCTGTCTGTTTTCATACCCGATCTGACGGTATTCGTAGACTTCTGCCGGATTGAATTCGACCTGATATTTCACGTCTTTGGCAACCGTAACGGTAGTTTGCATAAGTTTATTGCAAAGGACCCGTTCTGCCTCATCGATCGAATCGATATAGAAATAGTTTCCGTTACCGGCATCGGCAATCGCTTCCATATTTACATCGCTGTAGTTTCCGGAGCCAAATCCGAGTACGGTCAGAAAAACTCCGGATTCCTTCTCTCTCGTGATCAGATCCACAAGTCCGCTCTCACTTGTGATGCCGAGATTCATATCTCCATCGGATGCGATGATCACCCGATTATTTCCGTTCGGGATAAAGTTTTTTCTCGCGCACGCGTAGGCAGCCTCGATTCCTCCGGAACCATTCGTTCCGCCACCTGTTTCAAGTTTTAACAGTGCTCGTATGACCTCTGCGGAATTATTTGAGCCGGACAAGATCGTGCGGGAATCTCCAGCATAGGTAACGATCGAGATCCGGTCATTCGGACCGATCGATTCGGCAAGAAGCATCAGGCTCTTCTTAACAAGTGAAATCTTTTTTCCGATATCATAATCAGAATCATCCATAGATCCGGACGTATCGATCAGATAGACGAAGTTATTTCCTTCACTGGGAATATTCATCTGGCTGTTGGCCTGCATCGTCATCACCAGAAGCTTGTTTTCCTCGTTCCATGGGCAATCTCCCACTGAATACTGTACGCTGAAGAGCTCATCTTCTGACTCGACTTCGTAATCGAAATAGTTGATCATTTCTTCGGTCCGGATCGAAGAAGCAACATTATCCAGGCTTTCTTTTTCGTTTATGATTCTTCGAAGATTACAGTAGGAACCGGTATCCACATCTGCCGCAAAAGTCGAAAGCGGTGCATCAGAGACTTTTACAAAACTATTCTCCTTGATCGTTTTATATTCTTCCGTATTCATTTCTTCCCGGGAAGAATCCGATCCATCCATACCATCGATCGGCCCCGTCACTACATCGATCGCGGCATTATGTTCCTTGATCGGTGTACCGGCTGATCTCGCCTTATTGAGATAATTCGCACAGGAAGTCAGTGCCAGACATGATGAGGCAGCAAATGCTGTCGCCAATGATGCTGTCCAAAACCGTTTTTTCATTCTTTTCACCTCCGCTTTCATTCTTCTTTTCTCCCTCGGAGAAAAGAAGCCTTTACCATCTTTCTACTTTCATCTTACGGAATGAAATCAAAATAAACTTCAAGTAGAATTAAAGAAAGAATTAAGCGTCAAATGAAAAAGCTTAAGAAAATGTGAACAGCACTTCTGTTCAGGAAGAAAGTCAGAAGCATCTCTCCTGCCGCTCTTTTCTGCACTTATCGATGTTTCCGCACCGATAACACAACTCGTTATCACAAATCCCGTCATTTTCAAAATAGGACAGGATGTTCCTGACTGTCGTCTCCGCAATATTATTCAATGCATCTTCCGTAAGGAAGGCCTGGTGTGAGGTGACGATCACATTAGGCATGGAGATCAGCCGGGAAAGAAGTTCATCATCCAGGATATGTCCCGAGCGGTCCTCAAAGAAGATATCCGCTTCCTCTTCATACACATCCAGGCAGGCAGCGCCGATCTTTCTGTCCTTGATCCCTTTCAGAAGCGCCTCGGCATCGATCAGACCTCCGCGGGAGGTATTTACAATGACCACACCTTTTTTCATCTTTCCGATGGCCTTCTCGCCGATCAGATGGCGGGTCTGCTCAGTCAGCGGACAGTGAAGAGATATGATGTCACTTCTTTGGAACAGTTCGTCAAGCTCCACATACTCGATTCCGCTGTTTTCTGCAGGAAATGCATCGTAGGCAATGATCTTCATGCCGAATCCCCGGCAGATATCGATAAAGATCCTTCCGATCTTTCCGGTGCCGATCACGCCCACCGTCTTTCCGTGAAGGTCGAAACCTGTAAGTCCGCTCAAAGAGAAATTGAATTCCCTTGTCCGGTTATAGGCCTTATGGATCCGGCGGATCGAAGTCAGAAGCAGCGCCATGGCATGCTCGGCAACCGCATAAGGCGAGTAAGCCGGAACATGCACCACATGCACTTTTCCGAAAGCCGCCTTCACATCCACATTATTGTATCCGGCCGAGCGAAGCGCCAGGATCTTCACCCCGTATTCATAAAGCTTTTCGATAACTTCTGCCGTCACCGAATCATTTACGAAAACACACACGGCATCACTGCCTTTAGAAAGGTCAACCGTATCTTCATTTAACTTGGTGTCAAAGAAACGGAACTGCATATCATGCTGGGCTCCGTATTTCTCAAAAGAGGCCTTATCGTATTCTTTTGCATCATAAAATGCTACCTTGATCATATTATCAACACTTCTTTCTATGCATACTGATACGCGACGTATATGTTGCGTTCTCCGTTCTCATTTTAGGCGTCAGCACTGAGTTCGGTCAAGAGTAAACGAGCCCGGATAAGCCTTACGATCAAGACTCATCCGGGCATCGGATCATTTCTATAAAGAACTAACGGAGAGACTTATTTTGCCTTTGCCTTCTTAATGGACAGAGCAGAATAAAAGCCAAGGAATACCAGCCATACCAAAAGCCCGACTTTTCCGCCGAGAGATACGGCATCTACACCGGAAATGCTGAACAGTACGGTGGAGATCTTGATCACTGCGATGCTTAAGGAAATAAGTACGATCAGACTCAAAGCAACAATAACAAAATACTGTACCATCATCTTGCCTGTAATTACTGTCTCATTCTTCTGATTCTTTTTGTTTGTCATTTTTCTACCCTCCGGAACATTTCCTTGTTTTATGTCTTCATTCTACCGAGGGAAAGTTAAGACGTCGCCAAGTAAATCCAAAGAAAGAATAAAGATTACGCCTCTTCAACCGTCACTTTATAGTACGCATTATTGTAGTCGTCATTTTCAAAGTCATCGATAAACTCGGGAAGCGCAACAAATGTCTTTCCGTTAAAAGTATGCAGTCTCGCTTTTCCTTTAAAGAACAACCCTTGTCCTCCATAGAAGACCATCTGGTCGATCACCTGCTTATAGTCTTCTACCTTATCTTTGGAAACACCATAGATACCGATATCCGGCCGGCCGAATTCCGCCATGCCACGGGTATGAAGCCACACACCATCCTCTTCTTCCGAAAAAAGGATAACGACATGTTTCTGTGCATTGATATCTTTCTCAAAAAATCTATCCGTCCATTTTTCCGGAGAATACAGAGTGAAGGTCAAAAGATCCAGCACGCCTTTTGCCCCCTGTTCAAGAAGTGCCTGGATTATGCCGATGGCATTACGCATATAATCCAGCGTACTGTCCTCTTGAATACTGCCGCGCAATATCACGCATTTTTCCGTGTCACGGCAAGCCTCATATAATTTCTCATCCGCAGCCCGAAGAACGTTTCCGATCATTCCGCCGATCAGGCCGTCAATATAATCTGCATGTTCTTCCCGGGACAAAGATGCAATATCCATTCCTTCCGGGATCCCGTCCACATGGTACTTCTGGCCGGACACTTTCAGATCATCTCCGGAAACACCGAAAACAACATAAAAAAGAAAGGGCTTATATCCGATATCCTGATAATATTCTCTTTTCATAGTTTCTTCTCCCGGTTTCTTCTTTCGATCTCGGATCTCATCCATCCTGTCATACCATTAGGAAGATCCGGCGTCATGGGTGTACCGTCATCGAAAAGAAGATTGGCCTGTATCCCGTTCATCAGGCAGTGCTGTCCCATCTCAAATCCGAAGTTGATGGAGGCAATTCCTTTATCTCCGTTATAGACCCATTCCGGTGTGAAGATAAACTTATGCTTCATCTTTTCCATACGTGCTCTTCTGCTTTCAATGACCTCGTGATTGGCGATCTCGTCCCGAAGACCGTCCGCAAAGAAAAGCGTCACAGAACATTCGTCCCACGTATCTATGACAGAATCATCCGGGATATCGGATGTCCCCACCGGAACCAATACATCGAATGCTTTGGGATCATGAGCACCAAGCTTAAGAGTAAATCTTGCACCGGCCGAGTTCCCGAGAAGGAAACGGACTCCGACGCCTTTCGTTTTATTCATAATAAAGTCATTGATGAGCTTCATGACCGGATCGATATAGGACTCATCCCAGCTTCCTTCATATCCGCCATCTTCTGTTCTATACTCAT
>CADCLV010000022.1 GCA_902802325.1 Oscillospiraceae bacterium
AATAGAACACGACACGGTCTCCAAACGGAAGCTTACGATATGCAGTTATTACGTCCTTCAGTTCTGACATAACCCGACTCCATGTGAAATACTTGACTCCATTATACAGAACATCTGTTCGACCGTCAACCACTAAACTGAAATAAGCCTCTGACGTTATTCCTTACATTCTTGAAGATAGGACTTTTCACATTCGGCGGCGGGTATGCCATGATCCCGCTGATCCGCGATGTGGTCCTTGAATACGGTTGGATGGATGAGGAAGCACTGGTAAATATGATCGCGATCAGTGAGAGTTCTCCGGGACCGATCATGGTAAACCTGGCCACATACGTAGGTTATGAAGAAGGCGGTATCCCGGGTGCCCTTCTAGCGACATTTGCAGTTGTGCTTCCGGCATTTCTGATCATCCTTCTGATCATGGTGCTTCTTAAGAAGTTTCTGGAGAAGGAATCTGTAAAGGCGATCCTACGCGGATTGAAGCCCTGTATTATCGGAATCATTCTTGCGACAGGTGCTTTTATGATCGGGAAAGCATGTGTCCTGCCGATGTTTCAGGAAGACAGAGACTTCCTGCCTTTGGTGCTGGCAGCAGTGCTTGCCACTGTTTTCTTCGGTTCACGCGAATTCCTGAAGAAGAAAATGTCGCCGATCGTTCTGATCGTGATATCTGCAGGATTGGGAATTCTTGCATACGGTGTGTAGAACAAGAACCAGCAGGAACAATTGAACTCGAATAATTGAAAAGTCATTTTTTCGGCGCTGGTCCTCCGCGCTACGCTTGTGCGGAAGCGCCTATAAAAATGCTTTTCAATTACTTGAGAGGCGCTGTCGAAAAAGATTCACTTCTTCGTTGATTTACAAATAAAAAGAGCGTTCGGGAACTCTCTTTTCATGTTCATGGTCATTCGGCCAATTCTCCATTTAATACTTTCTCGATGAATTCTCTAAGGTTCTTTGCCACAGGTTTGATCTCCCCCTCCGGATCCATCTCAACGTCAACGAGTACGATGGCCGGTTCTCCATTTTCATCGAGATTCCGGAAATCCATGAAGTACATGTCATGGCCTCCGGATTGTGTCTCCCCAAAAGGAATACCGATGTTCGGATATTCCCAATCTCCTATCCAGTTCGGGAACATATCTTCAAGACTGTTAGGCGTGTCTGCCTCCGGTCCGATTCCGTATATTGCAGTGAGCCAGCTATCGATATCATCGCTGATATAGCCGCCGTTCTGAAAACGCAGAAGTTCGATGTAGGATTTCGGAAGTTTGTATCCGATATTGGCCTCCGCACGTGAGATCAGTTCATCGGTCAATTCAACGAAGATGTAGCTCTGCGAGTATTCGTCCTCTGTGTCATAAAGCTTCGTAAGATCCAATCCTTCAAACATCTTCCGCTCCTCCTTTTTTCAGTGAATTCCCTTCAATTCTATAGATGATTACATGTTTTTCTTCAAAGTAATCTTAGTATATCATCGGAAGGATCGGAAGAAGTGTCTTTGCTGTTTTCGCACTCACTCCTGCATCCTTCATATATGAAACATATTCTTCTTTCACACTATTTACTGTTTGAATGATCCCGGCGCACTTTCGGGCAGCGATCCCCATACTTTTTCCTGATTCGATCAGATCGTCATACGTGATATCGCTCGTCTTTCCGTTTACCCGCATCTGATGTGCACGCAGCCACCTGTTCTCCAGGTTATACGCAAATGTAAGATCATATGCCGGAGCGAGCTTCCATTTCCCTTTTCTGTCCATAAGGAAAGCTATGTTTTTGACATGGTCATCCTGATTGACCAAAAGCACATTAAACACCATCCTCCGATAGAGTTCTTCCACGGAAGAAGCGGAATTCGTCAACCGCATTGTAATGTCAGCTGCCTCTTCGTAGCTCGATTGACCGGGGAGATTGTAATCGATATGCATCAGCGCACCGAAAGTCTGCATATGGATCTTCTGATTTCCGACACGGTCGAAGCGCTTTGTCATAAAGTGGAAGCGCCCGTTTTCTTCCCATAATCTGCAATCGCTCATTTTGATGCCGGCCTTTTTCGCCATCAGGGAATACGCATATTCGATTCTCGTATATTCGATTGCATCTTCCAGCTCGTGATCACCGTTTTTCTTTACGCCGTCGAACTTCATAAGCCAGTATTCAAAGCCATCTCCTGCATCGATCTGCCCACTTCGGATCTCGCCGGTATCCTGATTCCACGCAATCAGAGCCTTTGCCCTAGCACCTCCCGCAGATGTCCCCAATTGAATCAATTGTCCATATCCGGGGTCATCCTGGATGCGCAGTTTCTGATCTTTTTTATCGTTCAGCACATCGGACGCAAAGTCCACCATCTTCGCAATATCGACGGAATCCTCTTTCCATATCTCCGGTCCGTTGGCCGGACGGTACTCCAGAGCACCCATTCCCCGCTGCCCGGTATAACACAATCTGTCCACCGCATTAAAATCACTGATTGAACGTCCCTGTTCGCTCAGCCACCGTTCGATCACGCGGTTCCCGAATGAGTCCGGAAGCGAATCTGCGATCAATCCCGGCGCTCCGTGAAAAGCACCTCCCGCGAGTTCCGGGAACGAGTAAACGCGGCCATTCAAAGGCATCCTGATAGGCGATAGTTCAATTCCGCTTCTCAAAAAATCTCTGTCATATTCGAAAGAAAGATAGGCCACTCCATCCTCCTGATGAATGATGCCGATCCTTGTCCCCCAGAGAAATACTTCTGCCGTATTGATCATTTCTCATCCCCCCACACAAATGGAGCACTCCCATTTTTGTCACGGGTTGCAGACGCCCTTCTTCGTTTAGTTTCCTTCTCCAGATAATAGGAAGGTCTTTTACTTTGATCGGGAATCATGTCGATCAAGCGCTCGTCAAGATCCAGGGCTCGAAGTAGTTTCAAGAAATTCGACAAACTGATATCTTCCCCGTTTTCAAATCTGGATATGCTTCTTACTGACACACCCGATTTCTCCGCCAGATCACTCTGTGTGAGCGGATAATGGATGCGATACTGTTTCAATCGTTCGCACAGTCTTGCGTACTCTTCGATCATTTTCGCCACCACTTTGCCTATCGTTTTCTAGTCATATCTGTCTTGTTATATCTAAATTATAGTGTAATAGGACATATTTGTCTATATAATATTCCGTTAGAAGCAATTAAATGGAAATGATTGAAAAGTCATTTTATCTGCAGCACTCTCCCAAGAAGTTTCTGCTTCACCTTCCCGCCAGTTCTTCCGCCAGCACATACGAGGACGCCGGATACAGCTGGAAGTATTGCCGTTTATCATCATGCTCCGCAGAAATCAGGTAGTAGATGCCCGGCTCGCCATAGTTTCGGTACATATATTGCTCGACCTGAAGTTCCACTTCTCTTTCGCCGGCCATATAATAAATAAAATAGTATAAGCTTCCTCTTCTATGATATCTATCGCTCCCAACCACTTCGATCGGGTAAACATGAAACGTCACTTCCTGATTTTTCTTTCTATAGCCCTCCGATAAAGAAATGAGGGAGATTAATCCTACAGAAAAAGCGATGAGGATGATCGCAGCGATAAAAAGTTTGACGTCGAAAATATGCATTTTGTTTTTGTATCGCACACAAACAATTACAAAAGCTATTATGCCGGCAACCATTACCGTTCCCGCAACAACCGCAAGAACCGTATAATTCACAACATTCGGAATAGTCATTTCGTATTGTTCGCGAAGAGTCTCCTCCGTCAGAACGATCTTTGTTTTGCCCATTATGGTTGTTTCAGGTCTATCTGTTCCCGGTAAAATATCGTCAGTAGCAACCGTTTCCGGAGTCTGTATCGCTTCTTCTGCAATCGGGGTATTCTTTCTGGCGATCCTTCTATTGGGATTTAGAAAATTAGGGTACTTCTTGTTTGCCACGATGAGAAGTGCAATGATCACGACCCCGATCACAAGAAGAATTATTTCCTTCTTTCCCAGTTTTACATCCCCTATCTCGATGATCCATCTTCCGTGGCTTTTCCCATTTTCAGAACCCATATTTTATTACACCCTTTTGTCTATATATCAATTGTTTCTTATGACAATTATGTGATCACTTATCCATTACTTTTTTAATTCTGAAGAAAAGAATATAGGTTTCTTCCCGGAGTCCTCGATTCATACGGGATCAAGCCGAATCCCTCCTCCGATACGGCACAACGGATCATCTTCTTCGTCAGATCCGGGACAGTGTCATCGGTGAGTGCTTCCTCTATATCCATCCAGATGACCTTATCGTTTTCATCACCATCTGACCTGGCTTCGCCCTCGACATACTCTGCCTCGAATACAGCGTACCAGTCTTTCGCACTGAAGCGCATCCCAAAGAGTTTTCCTGCCTTCACGGTAACACCAGTTTCTTCCTGAAACTCTCTCACCAGCGTTTCCTCCGGCGTCTCTCCGAAATCAACATATCCGCCCGGGATGATCAGCATGCCCTTTCCAGCTCCATATGTATGACGCGCAAGCAGGACTCTCCCTTCTTTGATGCACACTCCGCCGACAGACTGACTCCAATTTGTTTTACCAGGATCTGCTGTAGTCATGTTTATTCCTTTCCGAGATCGCATACCATGATGTATTCTTCGTTCTTCACTCGTCTTGTGTTCTATATTATATCATCGGAATAAGAGATTCCCGTCATGATTCGACAGGGACGATTGAATGGGAGTAATTGAAAAGTCATTTTTTCGGCAAACGTACGTGTACCCGAATTTCGTGTAAAAAGCATGCGCGATACCATCGGGCATGGTTTCTAATCTGTCACTTATCCTCAATTCATTTTGCCTATAATCTATAGCAGATCAACCGGGGAAGAGGGGAATATCATGTTCAGATCTCAAAGAGTAAGAAGTGCTTTTCTAGCGGGAGCGGTAGTAGTCTCTATACTGGCCGGGAGCGGCTGCCAAAAGAGTGCCGGATCAAAAAAACGTACCGCATCGACATCGAAGTCCTCGGACCCCATCGTTGCATCCTCGGAATCAGAATCCACGGAAACGTCGGAATCATCTTCCGAAAAACCGGAAACAACAGATGCGGCACCGGGCGGATCTTCCGGAAAAGAGGAATTCAAGCAAGAAGCTCTGAAACTGGCACAGGAACTGGGCGTGAAGGAAGATGAACTTCACGGACAATACGGACTTTTCCTAAAGTATGTAAACTGCATTGATCTGAACACAGAATTAGGTACGTTGAAGGATTATGTTCTCCACCTTTTCCCTGTCGTTGCCGATCACTTAAAGCCGGAAGATGAATCCTACTTTTTCCAGAATCTCTCTGATCTGAGGGCAGAGATCGGTGAGACGATGTCGCCTTCTGCCGCAGAGTTTTATCCAGGAAGCAACCTGGTCCTGATAAATGAAAAGGGAGAAAACGGAGAGTCCGGCATGGGCTATAACGTAATGTATCACGAGCTGATGCACTTCATCGATTTTTCGATCGGCGGCGATCACCGCTCGAATGTATACTATACGGGTACCCGCTTTGCATATGTGGAAGAACTTACGGATAAGGAATGGGAGA
Organism: Oscillospiraceae bacterium; assembly: GCA_902802325.1. Taxonomy (GTDB): domain Bacteria; phylum Bacillota; class Clostridia; order Saccharofermentanales; family Saccharofermentanaceae; genus Scatonaster. The sequence goes on from CADCLV010000022.1 coordinate 5,568, forward strand.
ACTGCATATCGACAGAAACAGATTTCATCACGGAAGGCGGTGCCGATTACTATACGGGTAAATACTATCGGAAGACCACGGAAGGCTACAACACTCCGGCCAGCTTTCTTTCCGGGATCGAATGGATCTACGGAGAAGAAACCGTAGACCGTCTGTTTTTCAGTTCTGACTCGGCGATGGAGTTTATTCTTCTTCTACAGGATGCCGGGATCTCTGACCAGAAGATCGTCGATATCCTCAGAACGTTTAATCGTGCGACGTACGGGTCGAACGGGTTGCCGGAGAATCCGGTCCGGATGGAAGATGTACTGGTCGATCTTTATGAAAACAAGAAAGGTTCCGGGTGGAAGGAAGACAAGGTCTTCATGCAGATCTTAAACGAGATCCATGCCTGGACGATCGAAGAGTATCCGTTTGAACACGAAGAACTGAAAGGTCTTCTTCTCGATTACCCTGCCATGGAAAAGATGTCGCAAAGCGTGCTGGGCCAGATCGACCAGCGCACTCCGCAGAATCTTATCCGTTTTTTCAAGCTGATCCTTCTCGATGGAAAACCATACCTGGCTGCGGATCTGTTTACCTCATATGAGTTTGACAGAAACGAAGCGATCTCCCTCATTGTTGAGTATGACTTTGATCAGGAAAAAGTCATCTCCTATGAGTACTATGTGCCGGAATATCCGAAGTGGATCATTTAAACACGTTGGCCGGTCTTTTCTATTCCAGCGAGTTTCCCAAGTGAAGAAAAACCCCCGAATTCTCATTACCGAGACTTTCGGGGGTTCACGTTTTTTCTTTTATCAAATCAATGGTCAGATATTGATGCTCACATTCACATCAGAACGCTTGATTTCTTCTGCTTCAAAGAATGGTTCTTTCTTGATGCCCATTCCACCGGCTACGATGCTTGTCGGGAAAGAGACGATCTTCTGATTCAACTCGGATACATTTGCGTTATACGCACGGCGTGCACCTTGCAGGTGTTCTTCGACATCCATGATGGCAACCTGAAGCTGACGGAAGTTTTCATTTGCATGAAGCTGCGGATAATTCTCAGCCAGGAAATTCAGTTCCTTTTGTACCTCTCCCATCGCAGAAGCCGCCTGGTTCTTCTCAGAGATGGTCATTCCCTGACGAAGCTTGATCGCTTCAAGGATGGTCTGCTTTTCAAACGTCGCATAAGACCTGGCAACATCGACCATCTTGGTCAGAACATCATAGCGCTTTGTCAAAGCAATATCGATCCCGGAAGAAGCCTCTTCGATTTTCACTTTCGTTCTTCTCAGGCCGTTTGCCGTGGAAATCCACCAAAGAATAATGACCACTGCTACAAATACAATTGTTCCAATAACATACTTCAGCATTTTCGTTTACCGTACGGGCCGGAACAGTCCGTACTTCTCCTTTCCTGTCGTTTATTTAAAGATCTTGCGATCGAGGTTTAATCCTCTAACAAATGAGGTCACCGCGTTGATCTCATTTTTCACTTTCATGATATCATCACTGTCCGGACTGTGATAGATTGGCGGTTCAAGATAGTCTTTGTTAGAATTGATCGCCACGTGAAGCTGATTATCCACAAATCCGATCATGACCTTACCATCACTCAGCGACACGAGCTGCATCAGTCCCTGCATCAGTCCCGGAGTCAGAAGATAGAACGCTTCCACTTCGTTCTGGCAAAGGCACTTGAACATCTTATTAAACTGCTCATCTTCTGTCTTAAAAGCATGTCTTCTCTCCGTTTTTTTCGTAAAAATGCCCGTTCGTTTTTTCGCAAACGCGAAACCCTGCTGGATGATCTGAAGATCAGCTTCAAAATTCTTATTTGACTCGAAGATCATCCATCGGCCGCGAAGATATGTCGTTGTGTGCGAGTGTCCATCCGAATCACTAGATTCATCCTGGATCAGGACATCCGATCTCTCAAAAGAAACATTGTTATATGTTCCCCGGATATAATCCTCGCTTTTATAGATATTCCCCATCATCATTAAGCCGGTCTGCGCGATCTGCTGACGCGGAAATCCGTATTCCGGCTGATAGACGGCATCCGGAATGGCCTCGCGCACCATATCATAAATATAATGCGTCTTGTAATAGTTCCGGTATTCGTTCAGTTTCTTCCTGTATACAAGGGCATAGAAGAAAATAATAAAAATGATTGAACCGAAAAATCCGAAGAATATCCCCAAAGGACCTAAATCCATATTTCTCGAACCTATCGTCATTATCATGGAAAAAATCACTATGGCAAGCGGGACTGCCCACATACAAACGTTAAGGGTCATTACCTTTTTGCGCATCTTTTCAATAATCATCATCTGCTCATTCATGTCGTATTTCTCCTAGTGTCATCATTTTACCTTTTTCCCAAGCGCATGACTACATAAAAAAATCAGAATTAGCAGTAGATAAACCGGTTTATTCTGTCATTAAACAAACTGTTCGATCCTATCAGTCCGAAGGGCTGGATGGCAGGGCTGGCCAGGATTCCCAAAGATACGAATCAAATAGTATAATGAAGAGACGAGCGAGCAGATGAGGCATAGATATGGATATGGATATGAATATGATGATCAGTGACAGATATGCCGAGATCAAAGATCGGCATGAGTTTGAAGATAGTGTGGATGAGCTTATCGTTGAGTGTTATCGGTACAAAATCTTCAAGGCCAATCCTTCAAAGAAATTCAAAGAGGATTTCAAAGAGGACTTTGAATGCAAGTATCCGATTTACGTAAATGATATTACGAAAAAGATGGCAGGCAGGCTTCGTACAAGGATCAAATTCTACAAAGATAACGAAGCACTTGAGGAGAAGGCCCGTAAACAACGTGCACAACGCGGCTATGCTGATGTAGATGTATGGAATATAGATTCGTGGTTTATGAGAACCGTTTTACCGATGCTTAGACAGTTTCGCAAAAAACATAACGGGTTTCCGTCCTCCTTTTTATCCGGATACGATTCCACTCCCGAAGAACGAGAAACGGCAAATGCAAAATGGGAAGGGATCCTAGACAGAATGATTTTTCTCCTGGAAGAGATGGATGAAGATAAGTGTTCCATGAAAAATCCGTATGAAGGAAGGTACAATGCCCTGCATAGAAAGTTCCGTAAGGAACTGGGCTGGTTCGGAGAAAAAGCGAAAACTCCGGAAGAACTTGCCGAGGAAAAAGAAAAACGTTCATATAGAATGTATTCTCCATGGGACTTTCCGGATAAATATCCTACAGCAGAAGAAATCAAGAATAAGTACTTTGAATATGAGTCAAAGATTGATTCTTATAGAGAGGACTGTAAGAATGAATTCTTTTCGCTTTTCTCCGAATATTACTGGATGTTATGGGACTGATACCGACAGCAAGAGTGACAGATGAAGTGCTACACAATTAGCGATGTGTGTGGCCTTTTTTCGTCAGGATCCAATAACCAAGAACAGGACCGGCTATCATGGCAAGATAAACAAGTGTGATCCAAGGCTGGTATTCAATATAGAACTGCTTGAATGTAAGCTGCAGCGGATGCGGGATGAGCACCCATCCGATAAGATCGATCACAATGCTGATTCCGGACCACAATAATCCCGTCGTTAAAGCCTTTTTGAAAGTCGGCTGTTTTAATCCTTTCATGTAGATCAATCCGAAGATCGTGAAAAAGATGATATTGTATAAAGGATGCCATGCTCTTGTCGCTTCATAGCCTTCGCCTAATCCCGGTCCCTGAGACATAGAACCCATATTCAATACGAGTACATTGAAGAATGTATGTCCGACTCCGATTATGGTCACCACATAGTAACTGATCCAGTACCATAACATCGATCTGCCAAACTGACGCTTTGTATTTTCCTTAATCTGTAATTCCTTTTCCATTAATCCTGCTCCTCATCTTTCGTGGTATGGCACTATTGTAGTTTCCCTGAAGAACAGAATCTTTATGGAAATCTGATATGTTTCTTAAATATCTCTTAAACGCAAAGCAAATCCCGTTTAGACAGCAAAGTTCTTTCAAATCATAATTCACGGTCAGCAAAATAGAACCGGAAGGAACGGATCTCCGATCATCTTGGTGTATTCGCTGACTCCCAGTTTTTCCGATAAACTCTCGTCCGTCACATCGATCCATTCCCCATCCACCAGAACAAAGGATGTGTTAGGTTCAGTATGCGTCACATACTCAAGTTCACCTTCGACGGCGCCGCTATGAAAGAAGCGTTTCGTCGGAACGGTCATGGATTCTCCCTCAAAATAGACAGTTCCCGTTTTCCTTATAACGACAGTGCATTCCTTGACAGAAAGGGGTGAATCAAGTCTGACCAGGTGATAGCCGGAGTGCTCCATCTTGCCGCTGACCTTGGCAAGCGACTGTCCGAATTTACCGTCCAGGATCTCCACCTCATAGGTGCAGGTCTCTTCTTCCGAGAAGATCCCGATGGCAGAAAGTTTCCCCTCGTGCCGGATAATGCTGGCATAAGTGCTTTCACCGGAAGTACTGCTCAGATCGACATTCCCGATCATGGCATAGCCGTGGTTTTCACCGGAAGAATATGAATTGGTCATCTGATACGAAATCGCCAAGGGAAACTGCACGTCGTAGGAGACCCAGTAATAGGCAGGAATGTTAAGGGGCGTGATGGTATTCTGCACCAGCCAGGCACCGTTCCGGGAGGCTTTTGTGGAGAAGGCATCTGCCGGAAAATCGTCATCCCAGCCGATCACACACAAGAAATGATTCGTTTCCGTTCCCTTATAGTTCTGCGTCGGATATCCGTGACTTCTGGAGTATCCCGATTCTAAGCTGATTGCTACGACAGGCGCTCCATATTCCCGGACCCATTCTTTCAGTTCATCAACACCGGGATTGATAAGCCGTATTGCGTCCGAAAGCACATATCCGTGCAGCGGATCCGAACAAAGTACATCGAATACATGGAGCAGGTTTCCGCCATATTCAGTCTTATTTCCAATGGTGGCATACATCCCATCTTTTCCGGAAGACAGATCCTCCTTCGCACAGTACATACGGTCAAATATCTCCTCGCCGGTTGCCTCCCAGTTCCCGATTCTATTCTTCTGAAGATAGGCCTGCACAGACGTAACCGCGGAAAAAGCAAAGCATCCGCTCATACCCTGCGTATATACAGGAAGGTCTAATCCTTCATCCAGTGAGCAGTAACTGGTCTTCTCATTCTGAAAGGGTGTGAAGTATTCCGTTTCTGCGTACGGAAAGAGGTCGATATATTTCGTATTCCTTTTTGCTTTCTTGCATCCGGCAAAAGAAGTTGTGGAAAGAATGAGAAGCATGGCAATCCCTCTTCTCATTAGGCTATTTCTATTCATATGTCTATCTCCTGAATTATTTTTCTGCTCTTCTCTGGACCGGAAGCCAGATCTCGTTATAAAAACCTTTCCCGTCTTCGCTCGGAAGGTTATAACATTCGATATTGTACTCGGCAATAAGATCGTATTCGTCCGTATCCAGAAGCCATTCTCCGAAGATGAATCTGCGCATCTTCTGGATCTCTTCTGTGGAATTATCCTTACAGCGGAACTTCGCCCAGAGCGTCTCCGGGATCTCTATACAGGTCATATCTTCCGGGATCTCCCCGCCCTTATATTCAGATCCGGCAAGGAACAGGAAGCGTTCCGCAAAGGTGATCTTCTGGACTTCCTCTTCATCAAAATCCGAAAGCCAGGGTGCTCCCTGATTATTTAGAACACTCTCACATCCTCCGACACTGACTCCGTAGAAAGGTCCGTAGTTTCCGGTTTTGAGCTGTTTCTTGACAAAATCGGTCACAAATCCGGGGATCTTCTGAAAGCAGGTCTCATTTTCAAAAACATCGGCTTTCCCGAAGAGAAAGAACGGCGCGGTCGTATCGATCACTACATCCACCGTATCGGCGCCTTTGACCGAGAAAGAAAGCTTCAGCGGAAGAAATGTCCGAACCGGTTTTTTCTTCTTTTTGATCTCATTGGGAGTCGCATCGTGAAAACGGCTGAAGGCCTTTGTGAAGCTTTCCGGCGTCTCGTATCCGTATTTAGCTGCAATATCGATGACTTTGACATCCTCTCCCAGAAGATCCATCGCAGCCAGATACAGTTTTCTGTTACGGACATATTCACTGATTGAATATCCGGTGATCATCTGAAAACTTGTCTGAAGATAACTTGCCGAAACATGTACCATAAGGGCCGCCTCCTTCGGACCTTGCACTGTCAGAAGATTCTTCTCCAGATATCGGAGCGTCTCGGTAATGACATTGACCCAGTCCATCTTGTGATTTCTCCCTTACTTTATCCTGTTTCGGCGAACAAATCCTGTCTTTTCGTACGAGGATTTGTCTCATTATAGCATATGGATATATCGTGCTATGTTAAAATGAATTAAAGTATTCTAGCTTCTGGAAGAGAGTAGAAGATCGTAACATGAATAAAGAATGGTCCGAGATGAATAAGAAGATGCAGACCCTGATTGGAAAAGAAGCAACTTTCCCGGAAGGGATCGATGCGCTCATCGAACTTCGGGAAGTGCTTTTCGAGCAGATCACATCGATTGCGAAAAACTACCCGTCAGAGGCATTTTATCAGATGCCTTTTGCAGGAGCGGAAGGATATCACAGTAAGACGCTCGTTTACTCGATGTGGCATATCTTCCGGATCGAGGATATCGTGGCCCATGAACTGATTGCGAAAGACAGGCAGGTGCTCTTTTCCGGGAGCTTCCTGAAAAAGACGAAGAGCCCGATCATTACTACGGGAAATGAACTGCACGATGAGGGAATCGTTTCTTTTTCCCGGGAACTGGACACGCAGGCGGTATATGAGTACTGCCGTGCCGTGAAGAGTTCTTCGGATGAGATCCTTCGCAAGCTGACGTATAAGGATCTGAAGAGAACTTTTACAGACGAAGATAAGAAACGGATCCTTGATAGCGGCAGCGTCAGCACGGACGAGAGTGCCGTATGGCTGATCGATTACTGGTGCGAGAAAGATCTGAAGGGAATTCTAAAGATGCCTTTCAGCCGGCACTGGATCATGCATATCGAGGCGATGTGCCGCATCACGAACAAACTCTGCCAGAAAGCGAAAAAAGGTGTCGATCAGATCGCCTACTGCGGTCTTTCCTGCGCCCACTGCTTCCTGAAGGACTATTGCGGTTCGTGCAGAACACCGTATAACACCTGCTCGTATGCGAAATGCTCCCCGGACGGGGTGTGCCCGAATGCCAAATGCTGTAAAGAAAAAGGTCTCGACGGCTGCTACGAATGTGACGAGATCCGGGATTGTAAGCGCGGTTTCTATGCTCTCGGAAAAGAAGTCCATGCCATCAAGGCCATGTCTCTTTTCATTTCCAAGTACGGCAAGAAAGAACTTCAGACAGTTCTTGAGAATCTCCATAAGAAACAGGAATTCGAAAAGGTGCAGGAAGTCCTTGGTGACGACATCGACCAGGGCCTTCAGATCCTGGAGGAGAACAGGTAACGGCAGGCATTCATGTCCTTGTTCCTGTCAAATGTCCGGCAGGATCGGACAAAGTGCTATTGACGTTTTCATACTCACTCCCGCTTCTTTCATGAAGGAAGCGTATTCTTCTTTTACGCCTCTGATCGTTTGAATGATGCAGGCGCATTTTCGGTTAGAGGCATCTTAATGGGAGACAGTTCTATTCCGCTTCTAAGAAAGTCTCTGTCATATTCGAAAATTTTTTCTAAATCTTTCGAATATTATTCCTCCTATATGTGTCTATGTATTGAAACACAGACGGGAGGTCAATGAAATGAAAAGAAAGAAATTAGTAACTGTAGTAAGCCTGTGCCTTGCATTCTCGATGATGCTGTCATCCTGCGCATCGGATAAGAAGGAAAAGAATAGTTCCTCTAGAAAGAGCACTGCCTCGGAGTCGGAAGCCGTAACCAATACCAGTGACAAGGAAGCAGAGTCTTCTGTATCGGAATCTTCTTCAGATTCCACGCTGGAAACCGATCAGATCGATGGCACTACCGCTTCGACAGTAAGTGCCGCGCCACTCGAGGATCCATCCGAAAGCACAGCGGAGACATCAGAAGCACAGCCTTCGGAAGTCACACCGATTTCATTATCTTCTATAAAGGCCGGCGATGTGATCACCTTCGGTTCTTTCGAGCAGGACAACAACACTTCCAACGGTACTGAAGATATTGAGTGGATCGTGGCCACCGTAGAAGACGGACGTGCACTTTTGCTGTCCAAGTACATTCTCTACAGCATGCCATATCACAGCACCGGAGATATCGCCTGGGAAGAGAGCGACATACGGAATTGGATGAACGGAGAATTTTACAATGAAGCCTTTGACGAGAGTGAAAAGGCTTCCATCTATGAGGTCGAGTTGGAGACAAAAGAACCCGGCTATGCCCGTAACATCACCACAAGGGATCATATCTTCCTCCTGGCCCTTGCTGACCTTGGCAAGTATTTCGAAATGGATTACTGGGACGAAACATACGAAGTAGGCGGCGACTGCTATTATCTGATGACCTCCGCAACACCATATGCGGAAGCACACGGCGCCTTTAATATCACCCTGAACAATAAGAGCGCGAAGAAAACGGTCTCAGAACACCCTGAACTCAAAGGTGTTGTCACATGTGAATGGTGGCTTCGTGAGACTGGCGCTTTCTGTAGCATTATGGGTTCTACCATCGGAAATTACTATTGGGAGCCCGGCGACGTATTAAACAATCTTTACCACCCATGCGATAAGGAAGGTACGGGAATCCGTCCGGCGATCTGGGTCGCAGTTGAGGCATAACGCAAGGTCCGTCTGAACATAGTATTGAGACGGACCTTACTCACTGTCATGAATTGAAAATACCGCAGATAAGAAAGGCCGCACCGAAAAGGATCACCGGTACAAGAAGCAGGCAAATGCCGATCGCCCAGACTCCGTGTGTGTTCCGTCCTCTGATCCGCAGGATCAAACCGTAGATGACCAGCAGAATCCCCGGTATGATCGCGACATAAGGGATATTGGCCGACATCGACAGTGAATCGGCATCCCACTTAAAGTTTAAGAGCATCTCGATGATCGAGAGAAGACATGTGGTCGTAGCGAACGTATAGATTATGATCTTGTGTTTTTCCTCGGCCTCGATACTCGCTACATTCACGACACCCTTTACGATATCTTCCGTTTCCTTGGAAGAGACATTATCAACGATTCTTTCAGATTTCATGAGTTCCATCATGGACACACCTAAAGCATCGGCCAGAGGTTCCAGAGTATTAATATCCGGAAATCCTAATCCTCTTTCCCATCTGCTGACAGCTTTGTCGGTTACCTGTATTTTTGCAGCCAGATCTTTCTGTGTCATATTCAGTTCTTTTCTTCTCTCAGCTACAAAGCAACCGAATTTGTTTGCATCCATTTTTCTCACCTCCAAATGCACTCTATCCCATCCCGCCCCGAATCACAACCGATGTATCGTTTACCTTCGGAAACGTCTGAAAACAGGGGCATTCTACGATTCGTTTACTATATAAGACGTCTGCTTTTCCCACGATTACCTCCACTTCGTCATATCCGAACGCCAAGTGGAGATTCTCTCACCTTTCTATTCTTATCCAGAACTTATCTTCTGCCATCCTTCCTTCTGTCTTCTCAATGATCAGGATCGGTTCTACCCTCGTCTTTCTCGGCCGCCCGTCATTTCTGGATCCGGTTTTTCCAGACGCTGATCATAGAGGGAATACTCTTTGGAATAAAGGCTCTTGCCGGTCGTTGCATCGACGGTGATGCAGAATCCCGGAGCTCCCTTATCAACATAAAAATACAGGTTCCATACGGGGATCAGGTAAGTTCTCTCATCGGTATAGTCATAGGTCTCCGGGTCGTAGTTCGTAAGCGGAAGATAGGAAAGCTCCGCGCAGTAGAAAGTCATTTGATCAATCGTCCAGTACTCGGGTGCGATATTAAAGTATTCAGCAGATTCTTTGATCCCCTCGACACACTCGGACAAAGGAAGGACAGAAAGATCCGATTTCAGTTTTTGTTTCACCGTAAAGCCGTCTGTGCGGACCATCTGCACCACAGTATCATTGATCTGATAGGTACCGGTCATAGTCGTGATCAGGTTCGATCCCCGCGCCGTATGAAGAATATCCTCGTAGTCGTAAACGCCCCATGGCTCCGCGATGCAGTACAGCGATCCGTAGACCGGGATATCGTCGATGTATTTATCTGTAAGGCTGATAAAATGCAACGTGTCATATTCTTCCGGAAAATACGGCGGATACCCCTGTGCGTAGCTTGCTTCTTCGGGAAAAGCACTTCTCTCCATATCGAATACGAGGATCTGATTTCCCGGATCTATACGCCCGATAGATGTACTGAAGGGCAACTCCATCCATCCCGGGATACAACCGATCTTCGATACCTTCATCGCGCTGACCACATTGGAAAAAGCACCTTCCGGAGCCTCATAGGTGACCGTATCTTCAAACATATCCTGTTCATTCATCTGATCCGGTTTTCCGGAGTAACAGTTGATGGGTTTCCCCATAAAATACCACAACACCCACAGCCGGTCATACTCATATACCCAGTTGGTGGACTCGAAAAAGGTCATATTTGTTTCCACATTCAGATGATCGCTGGCCCATCGCCTTGTCAGATGCAGCGGGTCCTGCGGTTCGATTTCATATACGTTCACGAAGCCGTTGCTGTTATCAAGTACAACAAAGTTGTCCGAGCAGTACTTCTCGAGCTCGGTTCCTGCCAGCGGGTTTTCTTCCGGGATAATGGTTTCGTAGGAATAAGAAGCGCCATCACTCGTGTCGGAACCGGGATCGGTATATTCTGGTTCAACGGTTTCGGATGTCATCTGATCGGACGAGGAAAGATCAGCAGAAGTTTCAGACGCGCTTTTGCAAGACGCCAGAATTGACGCCGCCATCAGAAGTGCAATGATTTTTCCGAATCTTCTTTTCATTTCCTCTACTTTACTATTTTACCGCAAGTCCGGAACTTCGATGTTGATGACTTTCATATACCTGTCGAGCGCATATTCGCCATCGTGGGACTCTCCCGGGAAAAACACACTCATGTCTGATCCGGTGGTAATACGCGTCAGGCCGCATTTTGCGAAGATCTCGACCAATTCTTCTCTTTTTTCCATCGGACAGATGAGTCCTGCCGTCTGAAGATAATATCTCGACGCGAAAAGCACCTCCGTGATCTTTTCTTTTGGAAGAGGTTTCACCAGTACGTTGCACATCATGGGCGATAATTCGAGATTGCTGTCGGAAGATAGGATCAGGCTCATTCCTCTTCCCCGGATCGTATCCGCCGCTTTTTCTTCTTCGCCAAGGTATCTTTTCAGCCGATGTGTATACGCAACCAGCGTATCTCTGGCCCGGATCCCGATCTCACCTGATGCATGGGCATCCACGGCTTTTTGGAGAATTGGGAAGAATCTTTCCGCGAACCTTCTTACTTCCTGCGTATCCTTAGTATCCAGATAGATGACCTGGCAGCTGCTGCATAGAAGCTGCTTCGTAAACGCTATATGTTTCGCCAGTCCCTCGAGGTCCTGCTCGAAATTCTCTGCATGTTCCGGATCCGAGATATAGCAGAATCCGAGTTTCTGGCCCCATTCGATCAGTTTCGCGCCGGTAGGCGCCAGACCGCGCACGGCCTCGATAGCCATGTCACTTCCCCAGACGCTGATGCCGTTAGATAGCTCCGCCATGGTCCTCATTCCCTGAATATCCGTGGAGGAGGTATCAAACACATAGATAAAATCTTTCAGTTCCGGCCGGTATTCGATGAGCTGCATGATGAGTTTCAGAGAAAGCCCGTTATCCGCAGACGGAAGTTTCAGGATGTTGATGTTTCCGGCAAGAAGGCCTTCTGCCAGAGAATAGGCAGGAAGAAAATCCATATTCCCCGCCGCGATATGAAAGATCACGCCGAGCGGAACTTTCTTTACCCGAATCTGCGAAAATCCTTCCATCTTATCCGTGACATATTCTTCCGTATTTCCAAGTTCCGTCCGGATCTTCAGGTGCAGATATTCTTTTGAAAGAAGGACCTCCGCCTGCTTCTTATAAGATTCGACGATATCTTTCGGGAACGAAGTCAGCAGATCATCGAACTTCCCTTCGAGTGTATCCTTGCGGAGCTGATCGACCGCTTCGACCACGATCTCCGGATCCAGTGATTTTGTCTGAAGAGTATGGGGGATCTTTTCTCTTAATTCAGCAAGAAGTCTTCCTTGCTCCGAGCTTTCATACAGTTTCCCGTCGAAAAGGATCATATCTTCACCCCCTTCAGAATATCTGCAGCTCCTGCAGCACACGTCTTGATATCTTCCGGCGCGACTCGTCCTACGATCTCCAGGTAGGGAGAGGTGACGCCACATCCGCATTTCTCCCCGTCATGAAGGATGCCAAGATCATCGGTCATGACCGAAAGAAGAGGCGTAGCTTTACAGATCGGAGTGACCAGATTCACAAGTCCCATCTTCCCGTTTTCCAGTGGCTCCAGCGTATCGGGATCTCTGATGATCACTTTACTGTAAACAGGGACATGGAAGTGGTGATTCTTGCAGTCGCAGTATAGGATCGGATGTTCCACGGCGCCGAAAAATTCCTCGATATTTTCCTCATCGATACCGAGAGTCTTCTTCGCCATTTTATAAAAGGTCTCTTTATCGGCGGCTTCCTGATAAAACTGTTTCCAGCCTCCTCCCAGCATGATCTTCGAGCCCTTCGGAAGAGAAAAAGAAAGTCCCCTATCTTCCAGAAGCCGAAACAGAAAAAACGTATAGGCCGGGAAACCCATAAAACGAACCGGAATCCTTCCCTTCTCATATTTCCGGAGTGCTTTTACAATACTTTCGAAATCCGGTTTATACCCGTCTTTGGTATGCTTAAGGATGAACTTTCTGCTGACCGCAGGAGCAAGAAATGTAGTCAGATATGCTGTCTTCGCGACTGCCATCTGATTAGATCTGTGAGGCTTATATCCCATAACGATATACCGGCATGGCTTGATCGTCATAATGCCGTGATAGCGGGTGATCTTGATGGACATCCGAAGCGCGGCCATCAGGGCGCTGAACTCGAAGCGGATCGTACTCTTTTTTCCGCTGGTGCCGGAAGACGTTGCTTTTACCATATAACGCCCGGAACGGAAATCATGCTGCTTAAAGAGCATCGTCGGAAGGACCGGAATATCCGATACTTCTTTGATATCATCCGGTGATTTCACAGACAGCCCGTCGCTTATTTTCTTATAGTCATCGCAGTGACCGTACAGATAACTGAAATTCTCTTTCGCCGCACGAAGAAACAGATCCGACTTCGACACATCATACGGATCCTTGCTCGAGAAAAGTCTCCTTCGGAATTTCATACCTATGCCCTCTATGTTTACCAACCCCGGCCGCTAGTATTCACGGCGCCTTCTAGGCACATAATAACCTATCTTCCACGATTCGGCTACTCTTTCCCGCATCAGGCATATGACTCTGCTTCTTTGTAGTACAAATACAGTGCTTTTACCAGATTGGGCAGTGTTTCATCCTCATGATTTCTGCCGACACAATTCGCTATATAGTTCAAAGCACTATATCTGACCATACCCTCGTTTTCTCCGCAGATCACCTTCATTTCGAAGACCTCATCGAGGTCGGAAGCCCGGATCCCGCGGATCCGCACGACCTGGTAACCATTCACTTTCGAGATCTCCAGCTTATTGCTGTGATCGCAGGAGAAGGTCAGTTTCTCACTGCTTTTGAAGTACAAAGAGAGCGTTGTCTCCGAGTTAAGAGAGAGCGTCGCACCTTCATACGTTACCCCCGGGATCTGATCCAGAAAAACAGAAGTTGCCGGTGCCTCTGCTTTCAATTCCTGTGCGGTAACGGAATCGAGAACATCGTAGTTCTTATATGACGGGTCAATAAGCGTGTCGTCAATTTCAAAGTAACACTGGGCCCACGTACAATAGCAGACAAGTGCTTTTACCAAAGGCTCTGCTTTCTTATACTCCGTTTTATCGTTGGCATGGGAAAGGATATACTCGGCATACTGCTTCGCGGAATAAGAATGCTTCTTGCCGGTTTTTCCGCCATCGACCAGCTGTACATCGATCATCGGCGCGAAGTCCTTCGCGGCTACCTGGCACTTAAATACATAATAGGTCTTTTTTTCTTTGGAAACAGTCTTCGCGATGTTTCTATCCTCTCCTGCTTTTTCCTGAACATAGACCTTCTGGGTCTCGGTCTTGTCACCGGAAGGAACAGTAAATTCCACATATGCATCTTCCGAAAGATCTGCCGAAGAAAGATCCATATAGTAATTCATTCCGATATCACCGGAAAGACTCAGCGTACAGCCGTACAGGCGCGCGCCGAGGCCCATATCCACCGTCTCCTCCTCGGAAGACCACTCGGAAATAGAAGTCACAGACGGTGTCCAGGAAGGAGCAGTCTCGCCGTTTCTTAGCGGGATAAACGCCACAGAGATCGTTGTGTCTTTCGTATTCGTCAGATGCACAGAAAGTTTCCTGAAATCGTTATTCGCCGAAGCGCCCGGCACATTCTTGGAAGTCGGAAGCGGTTCTGCTTTCATTACGGTGAATTGACCTTCCTCACTTAAGAGCTTCACCCATAATCTTTCGGAGCCGGCGGTTACGATCGCACTTTTTCCGTCAGAAGCAACATCGATCTGTCCCCTACTGTGCGCGAACCAGTATATCTCACCCGGAGAATCCAGAGAGATCTCATCCTGGATGATCACACATTCCTTATCCTTGATCATCTTCATGCCGCGGACCACTTTATTCGCCCCGCTCGGCGCATACGCTTCGGTCAGGTCCGTGATGGCGTAGGCTTCATTTCCACTTCTGTACCCGGTTATGGGACAGGTTATATTATCCGCCTGGTCAATTCCCTCTGTCGGATTGATGACCAGTGTATTGTGTCCCTCCGCTTTGATCCGGTATGAATACTTACGGTCCTTAAGATTATAGATTGGTTCATTTCCCACATCCGTAAAGAACCGTTTTTCGTTTGCTTCGATATAGAACGAGCCCAGATCGAAGTGCCCGTGATAATGGTAATCATTTTCGCCGGAATGAAGTGCCGCCACAAGACCGCTCTTATCCCATGTCGTTCTAAAGCTTGCATTCGACGAGCCTACAAATCCCCAATCGGTTTCTCTATTGACTTCCTCACCGGTCTGTTTACTCTCGTCGATCCACAGAACATCCAGATAATTAAAGTCAGGATCTTCGGGAATATATCGAAGGCGTATAGCAGACAACTCCGGCGAATCGAGCTGCTCGCCGAGCCACAGAAAGACTGCCCACCCGGTATTGCGGTCCACACGGTCATCCCCGAAACTAAAAGATGTCGGTGTGTTGGAGCTCATATAGCGTACAAAATCGGCGGATCTTGCTATGCCCTCATAATCGGCAAGACCATAGTCGGTTCCTGCTGCGCTTTTCAGCGCGGAGGATTGAAGTCCGACATAATAGGTAGCATAATCCCAATACCCGAGTCCCTCTTTATACGTTCCATCCGATCTGCCATATCCGATACGGACACAGGAATACGCTCTCTTAAACCCATAAGTCAGAACCGAAGCAGAAGTCTCTCTTGCATCTCCTTCATCTCCGATAGCAAGGGCCGCCAGATTCGTCCCCCCGGTGCAGACAAACTGCCAGTTGTCTCCTTCATCAGCCAGATACCAGTAGTATGTGCGAGAGAATTCAGTTTCATCATTCGTATAATCCACCATAACCTGTTTTAAGCCTTTTTCGATCAAGTTGGTTCGGATTAAATCCCGCTGTTCAGGCTTCATCCAGTGATAGAGCCAATCATAACCATATGCAAAGGCTGTACACATTTCCGCTGTATCCAGGAAATGTTCCGGCATCCAGTCCGAGAAACCACAGGCAGCTTCCAGGTCCGCGTAAGCCTGTTCGGCATATTCTACCTTTCCGAAAATATTATATGCCAAAGCAAGGGTCGCCACGCCGCGCTGCACTTTTTTCGATGTTTCGAGAAGGTGACCCTCGCTGTCTAGTTTATATGTTATGGGCTCCTTTTTTCTGGATTTAAGAATATTGTCCGCTTCCCCACGGAGTTCTTCAAGAAGAATACCCGTCACCGTATTTTTTCCTTCTTGTGCTCTCAGAGCCGCAAACTTCTCTTCTGACATGATGATTCTCGGATGCGCATTCATGCCGCTTGTTTCAATGATATCGTTGATAAGCTGATCGCCATCAATAAAACTTCTGTACTCATCCGAAGGCAGCCTGCTACTTGCAAAAACGCAAGTCGGCATCATACTGATCAGCATTACAAACACCAGAAGTACACTTAACATAGATTTTTTCATACTACTACCTCAATATCTGAATCCACAAGAACATGTGCTGATGTTTCAGCTGCTCATCAAAACATGCAGAAAAAACCGAAAACGATCCATCACTGACGCTCCGACATCGACAAGTGCTTTTTAAATATGGGAATAATCTAACTAATCGTCATACAAACTCAAAAAAAACCAAAACATTTATCGAGGAGAGTATATTCTAAACCGATTTCGAGGTTTTACGGATTTTCGACTTTTTTATCGAAAAGCACACACGAATTAAGAAAATGGTAAAATAAACAGAAAAAGAAAGACGAACCACACTCATGTATTCTTATATATTTTTCGATCTCGACGGCACTCTGACACAGTCGGAGTTCGGTATCCTTGAAGGAGCAAAGCGGGCACTGACTCACTTTGGCGTAGATTGCTCCGATACGGAAAAACTGAAGGAATTCATCGGCCCGCCGCTTTATGTATCTTTTCATGATAACTATGGTTTTTCAGAGGAAGATACGAAAGAAGCGATCCGCATTTACCGCGAATATTATACCGAGAAAGGTGTCTATCAGGCACCACTGTACGATGGGATCTTTGCTCTTCTTTCCGACCTGAAAAAAGAAGGCAGAAAGATCATGATGGCCACTTCCAAGCCGTATAAAATGGCGATCACCGTGGCAAAGAATAATGAGATATTCGATCTTTTCGACGGGATCATCGGTCCCGGTCTCGATGAAAAAGACTCCGCCAAAGCTGTTTTGATCCGCAAAGCAATGGAAGCTCTATCCTTGAAAGAAAACGACCGTGACCGGATCGTAATGATTGGCGACCGATTCTACGATATCGAAGGGGCACAGGAAGTCGGGATCGATTCCATCGGTGTACTGTACGGATACGGCAGCAAAGAGGAGCTTACGAAAGCCGGCGCGACACACCTTGCTGAAGATGTATCCGCTCTTCGAAAGCTCCTCCTCGATTAAGTCAGACCATAAGTTTCGGAAAACCTGTCCCGACGCTTACTTGGCTTCACTGACATATTTACCTATACGGTCGTTAATTATCCTTATCGTATCATCGATCGTCTTATCTCCTGCATAGAAAGCTGCCATTTCTTCGTTGATGATGTTCTTGATCTCGATATCCTCCGAGTAGTACACAGAGAGTGTCGAGAGCATATCGTAGAACTTCTGTTGCATCGTATCCGTGGCTTCTTTATAGCCCATGGTCTTCAGCTGGCCTTTATCGAAGACCCCGTATGTCATCTCGTTATCGTAGATCTCGTTATAGTATGTCGCAAGAAGGGGGATCTCTTTCTTCATGACATCTTTGTTAATGCAGATCGAGCTGATCGACAGTTCATTTTCAGGGATAAACTTACCGCCAAGCAGGAAATTGATAAACTTTTTGCATCCTTCCTGCTGATTGGATTTTGCCGTCACGGAAATACTTTCCTGTGCTTTAAATCTCGGTCCCTGTCCCGTTACCGACGGTGTTCCGATTACCGAGCAGGCATCCTTTTCGCCGGAACAGTTGAGGACATAGTCGATAAAATTCGTCATGTGCACATATCTTCCATCCGGTCTCGGACGCATCTCCTCTTCAGAAAACGGGACGTTGACATCCGGATCTTCCCTGTTTTCCATAAAGTTCGCTTTGGCATATTCTGCCGCTTTTCGGAACTGCTCGGAGTCAAAATCCACTTTTTCTCCTTCTACAGAGGACTTTATATCAATGCAGGACATCAGGAAAACTTCCCGATAGTTGTATGGGGATTCCGGATAGTCATAAGGCTGTACACCGGACAGAGTGTTCGTAACGTAATCTCCGTATTCCTCGAAAGTCATACCGACCTTGTCTTTTCCAACGTCGTCCTCCTTCACGATCAGTCCTTCCACCTCAAGCGTGACCGGAATGAAATACAGTTTTCCATCTACCTTGCTGGCTTCGAGGATCGTATCGAAAAGCCCCTGTTTTGTACTGTCATCGAGGAAAGAACTGAGGTCGAGAAGGGTCTTATCGTTCATGGCTTCCTTCTTGTCCATGTTCACTACGATATCCGGACAATCTGAACCTTCGATTTCTCTTACCAGCGTGTAGGCACGCTCGATCTGCGGATCCAGGGTCGGAAATCCTCTTCCGGCCTTGATGCCCTCATTATATTTGCTCCAGATACGGATGAGATACTCGGGATCCGTTTCGTTGAAAGAAACGATCGCCGAAGACAGATAGTCTGAAAAAGACCCGTCCAGCGGAGCACTGATCTCGATGATCTTTTTTCCTGCGTGAGGGTTCGTCTGCGCTTTCGTCAATACCGTGACCGTGCAGCTCTCTGAATCCATCTTTGCTGTCTGAAATCCTTCACTTCCGTGAAAACTCAGCACGATCTTATCTTCCGAGTAGTAAAGAATGCTGATATCAAAATTCTTGTCGGGATTGAAGTCATAAAAGTACGGAGAATACCAGTTATTGTCCAGTACTTTTTCCTCAGAATTCGTACTCACATCATATTTATAAATATTCCCAAGAGTATCCACCCGGAGAAGATCGCCCTGTCCCGTGCACTGATAATCGATAAGGCTGTCTTCGTTGTCGCCTCCGGTGACCCAGGAAGTTGTTTTCGTAAATTTCCCGGAAGACAGATCCATCTCGCAGGTGTATTTCTCACCCGACATCTTCTCTACATTCGCGTAGGCCTTTTTCGTCTTCTCATTATACGTGATGGCATCGATAAATCCGCCTCCGGGCAAAGTCGTCATGTCCATTTCGCAGAACAGGTCCGTACCTTCGAAGAAATGAAGCTGCGAATCCCCAGTTCCCATCACTAAACTCGTCAAAGCGATATAGTTGCCGACACGGGTGGCAGAAGAAACCATAGTGATCTTATTCCCGTTTTTATCCAGTATCGGCGTAAGATCAGTGGCTTCACCTGTTTCCAGGTTAACATTGGCAAAGTAACACTCGAATCCCCCGTTGAAAACACCTAACACGGCGAGTGCCGTTTTTCCGTCTTTGTTGGGAACAAGGGCATAGACATCCTGCGCCTGCATCTTTCCGTCGGGGAAAGTCATCTGCAGTGCTTTTTCCTTCGTCCCGGTCTCGCTGTAAACATCCAGCTGTATTTTTTCTTCATATGTCTCCAGATCGTATGTCGAATAGATGTTGTAGATCTTTCCGTCGATATATTCCGAAGACGGACTGGCCGTCAGCATAGCCGTGACCGGTGTGTCTGTCAAAAGCGCAAACCGGGAAGAATCAAACCACGGATCATCTTTTTCTACCGTACTACTACTATTCTTTGTCGAACCAGCTGACTTTTTACATGCTGTCATCGTGCCTGAAACAAGGATCAGACTAAGTAAAACGGAAACAATGCGTGCTGTCTTTTTCATATAACCCTCATATACAAAACAATTACGCATCCTCTGACTATAGAAAACACTAACCAAAACCCCAAATGCCAATTTCATATTATCAGTTGTTCTGAAAAATAAATGACATTCCCGTCATAAAAAAGGGGAATGTAGAATCCATAAGGGCGCGCAGAAGTTTTTGCTTCCGGGTTTTTTGTGCAGATAGGTCTGTTTGTCTTCATTTTCTTTCAAATATCCGGCTGTTTTTCGCAACTAATATAGTAAAGGTCATAAAACATTCCATCAGTCAAAGATATACGGAGGAAATCAGTTATGAAAAACAGTATAAAATCGATGCTTGCGTTCACTCTTTCCATCAGCCTGTTCGCAGCAGGATGTAAGCCGGGACGTGAAAACGGGAAAGATATCTCCACAGAGAAATATACCGGTCCATATGAATTGGCAACGCCGACTGGCACCCGTGTAACCTCTGACGAACCGGATTTTCCGGAAGAGATCGTATACTGGGATCCGCAAAGGAATCTTAAGCCGGAATACTCCCCGAAAGAGGCAGCGGAAAAATACGCGTTCATCGTGAACTATACAACACTGATCTACACTTCCTGCGAGGAACTTCAGATGCGTCACAGCTTTAGATGTGTGGATTATGGAAGCCATCTATTCGTAAACAGTAACGGCCTCATTTGTTTGGACCAAAGCGGCGAGATCCTTAAAGAAAATGCCACTTTCCTCGATCTGGACACCATAGATTGCACATCGTCTGATCAGGTAATTAGCGAGCTTCCCTACAAATTCGTCGGGCCAATGGGATATTATTCGGAAGATTTTGATATCAACGTCATTGAAAGTACAGAAGACCACGTGCTTGTCCATATCCGGAATTCAAAAGAAGAACCTTCCCATGAAGCTTTATATTATGGAAAACCCGTAGGCAAGACATGGGTCCTGGTTTTTTGTAATATCTGGGTTACGCAAACCGCTCATTTGGAAGATGCGGATATCCCGGTTTTCACGCATTATGCCGAGACCCTATTCGATCACTTAAGCCCGGATGACGGTACTGAACCATATATCTACGATAAGATCGTGAATACACCTCTTCCCAATGGGGTAAGACTTTCGGGATTCAATGAGCTGAACGAAATAATCACCACTTCCACAGGTCTAAAGATCCGACGTGATCAGGACAGTGATGTCATACCCGTATCTTGAACGGACTTTTTTAAGTCATACTCAAATCGGTTTTTATCTTTTCGGAGTGATCATCAGAGGGATCCGGAAAGCCGCTTCATAACCATATGCTTTTAAGTCTTCGCAGACCACCCGATTCATTCTGTTGGCGAATGTCATCAGGAATTTTACGTCTCCCATCGACTCGATCTGAGGAGCCATTTCTCTCGAAAGAGAATCCCGTGCGATGCGCTTGATCTCCTCTCTTTGCGCATTGGCATCCAGGGTGCTCTGTCCCATCGGTTTCGCCAGAATGGTACCGCCGATGTTCATGACCACATTCTGTCCTTTTGAGTCGGTACCTAGTTCGATCGGTCCGATATCCGAAAGAGTAGCCATGACGACTCCCTCCGGGAGTTTGTGATTCGGATGTGGCTGCTGTTTCGCCTGCACCTGCGGTCTTGCCGCATTCGCTGCCGCCGCTTTCTCGGCGCGCTGTCTCTCAATATTCGCGTTGGCAGCTTCGGCGCCTCTTTGCATAGCTGCCTTGAAATTGTCTAGAAATCCCATATCCTTCATCCTCCTGATATTATAAAATGTCTTCCCCATACATTTTTATTATGTCAGAATCATTCTGCTCTCCAGTGACCACAGTTCGGGTCATGCGCATGCCCATCCGCACTGATGATATAATCTCTTTCCACATTGATTCCCATAACAATAAATGTCAGTCGCACCCGTCCGTTATAGTGGGCATCATTATTATTTGCCTGCTCCAACTGATCGAGCGTGATATTCTGCTTTACACCGGAAAGCACTTCCAGACGGCGGTTCATCTCATTCATGAGTTCATCTGTAATTACACCATTCTCACTTACGGCCGGAAAATCACAAGTGTCACCGTATGTCCCCACTGTATACGCATCCGTTTTTCCATTCACCGTGCCTGCCGAATAGGAAAGGTGAAGATGATTTAAATTGAACTCCATGTTATAGAGGTCACGGCCATCCTGGCTGATCCAGCGCTCAAATGTATAGTCCACACTGCTCTCCGCGGCTTCCGAGGAACCGTTATAAAACGTGTTTCCAAATGTGGACGGATCAAGAATATTTTCGTTTCCGATGTTTCCTCCCAAAACTTCATTCGGAAGTCCGCCAAAGTTTTCTGCAATCGGAGAGTAGTTGCCCTGATAGTAGATCGACGGTGCTTTTCCCGGGTTCATATGTACACAGAAATACAGGTTGGCATAATCCGTACCCAGGTCGGATGCCGATCTGGTAAACCGGACACTCATATCATCCTTTTTTACTGTTACATTCATATTATTCGGCTTCTTTGCCGCCTTATCCGCATCTATTTCCTTCCCGTAAAGAAGCACATTGCCCAGTTCTTCTCCATAGACACTTTTTACCACACGGAAAATGTTTTCCTGTACAGACGGATCGGAAAAATCCATATTAGAAAATTGAACGGACACGAAAGATGCTCCTGTGAACTGGACAGTATTAAACTGGTACTGTACCTCAAAAGGTTCACCCAGATGCAAACCCGCGCTGCCTTCGTCTATCGGGGCCGCAGCATTCATTCCGATTGAATATTGAAATCGCCAGGGAGATTCTCCATCTCCTTTTGCACATTCACCGGTCTCCTTATAGTAATCGGTGACCGGACCTAAGCTCTGGATCCAGGCATCTTCCTTCAGGGCAGGAATCACTGTCTCATACCCATCGCCGATCTGTGCCGTATATAGAGTGAAACTCTTGCCGCTTTCGGTTTCAGCATTCATGCTGGTAAATGCCGGGATATAGTCCTCGAAATTCAGGGAATCATCCAGTTTCCATAGGGTCTTCTCACCTGGCGCGTCATCGTCTCCTTTGGTGTCCGTCTCAGACGTAGTAGCAGGATCGGTTGTCACATCCGTCTCCTTTTCCGATCCTGACGGAAGCTCCGCCGTCGTCTCCTGCCGATCGGGTTCTGTATCATTCGTTTTTTCTTCTACATCCGAGGTCTCCGAATCATTTCTTTTCGTTTTCTTTGATTTATTCTCATCTTTTTTGGATGTGCATGCTGAAGCCATCATGGATACAGCCAGGCAAATTCCTAAAACAGTTACTAATTTACTTCTCTTCATTTCTTTCTCCTCAAATTGCTGCAGGTGCGCCGCCCTGCTAATTTTTACCGTATTTATTATAATACGGGATTTATTAAATAGTTATTAAATCAAACCTCCTGTCCGTGTTTCATAACTAAAGACACAAACAGGAGGCATTTTATTCGAAAGATTTGAAATATTTTCCGAAAAATTTTTTGGGGGGCTTACAGATCCTTATATTCGTAGGTAGTGTCCCACCATTCTTGCCCATTGTCCGAGGCAGTCTTTTCCGAGAGAAGACGGTCGTTGGCATCGTATACATACGTGGTAGAAGAATTGCGCTTTTTGCCGTAATAATGCTCTTTCAAGATAAGATTTCCACGGTCATCGTAGGTGTAGATGTAGCGCTCTGCCTGAAAATCCCGATAGTTTTCCAGTATCTTTCCGTCGGAACTGTATTGGCAGTAATCCTTGGACTGTACCATTTTCTGCTTGCTTACATCCCACGATGTAATTCTCGTCATATATGTACCATCATCCGCATACTCGTAGTCACAGTACCAGTATGAATTCCCGGAAGTGATCTGGTACTCGGTCACTTTGATAAGTCTGCCCTGGTCATCGTACTCATATTCGGAATACTTTTCCGGATCCCTTTCAAAGTAACCGCTGTCCATACGCTCGATACCAAAAGCACCGTAAGTGTATTCTTTATAGTCACCGGAAGTATTGTCCGATGCATCCCAGTGTTCTTCACGGGTAACCCTGCCGTCCTGATCATAGATGTAGTAATCCGAGTAGATCACATCATCATCTTCGTTAAAATCACATTCCAGGACCAGAAGTCCGTCCGAATTATAATACTGCTGATGCTCCGCCTTGTCGGTGTTATCGGAATAGTTGTGATAAGTACCGGTCCGCACATATCCCCCTGTAAGATCCAGCTGATCCGGGGTCATGCCCAGTACATTAACGGGCTTTTTCGTATCCTTGCGCTTTCCGGAAGAATTCTCTGTTTCCTCCTCTTCAACCGAAGTCTCCCCGGAAACAGAAGACTCCGGTGTCTTGTCTTTCGTTTTGATCAGTGACTGGTATCCGAAATATCCGGCGCCCCCGATGACTCCTGCCGCCACGATTCCGATAATAACATTTCGGACGATGATTGCGGTGGATGCTGTCGCCGCGGCAGATGCCGCAGCTGCGCCTGCTGCTTTCGAAGATGCGGTAGTAAGGCTCAATAGCGAGGCCGGCATCGGCTTGAAAACCACCTGCTCGGCTTCCTTTTCGAAAAGCTTGGTCAGGAATGGGATACCCATCGCAAACAGTTTATCCTTATTCTCTTTTTCATACTTTTCAACCTCCTTCTTGATTTTCTTCTTGGCATAATTCAATCGAGAAAGGACGGTTCCCTGAGGGATATTCAAAGCTTCAGCGATTTCTTTGATCGACATCTCGTCAAAGTAAAAGAGAATGACCGTCATCGCGGTATCTTCCGAAAGACTGTTGCGGATGATATCCATAATGATCTTTCGCTTTTCTTCCGATTCTATGATCGAATCCGGAAGGAAGTCCTCGCCGATATCCTCCGTCTCTTCCAGGACTTCATCGCCGACATTGATCGTTCTTTTCCGCATCACGATATTCAGGCTCTTGTTCGCCGCGATCTTTTTGATCCACGCCACTGCCTTCGATTTATCGTTCAGGGAGTCGTACCGTTCAAAAGCGGTAATAAACGTCTCCTGGACCACGTCTTCCGCATCTTCCTCATTCTTAAGGATGGAAAACGCCGTCCAGTACACCGCTTTGTACGCTTCATTGTAAAGTTTCTCGAGTTCTTGATTTGTCATTTTGTGCCTCCTTTATTTCCGCATCTGCCTATAAGACACATACCAATACGGAAATATTCGAAGAACATTTGATAATTCGATATTTCATGAAATGATCCCGTCAAAATCGTTATTGATGACGTGAAGGACATGCCCGCCGTCAATGGCTTCTTTCAGTTTTGTTTTCAGCATAACAGGCCGGACATCGTATTGATCCAGCTCATCGAGCGGCAGCCATACCAGTTTTTCATATGTATCTGTTTCTTCGGTAAATGCACTTCCGTCAGGAGCTTGCATCAGGTAATAGAATTCCAGGATATGGCAGAACTTGTCACAGATCCGCTCGTCCAGGCGGTCTCCGGAAAAGAAATTCTCGCAAATGATCGCGGGTCTGACCGCTTTGCAGTGTACGCCGGTTTCTTCGAATACCTCCCGCTCGATACAATCTCTGGAAGTCTCGCCAAGATGTACCGCTCCACCGATCATGTAGTAATACCCGCTCAGAGCATTCTTCACAAAAAGCATCTTCCGTTCCCGGATGATGATCGCGCCGGTACGATATCGGAAATAGAAGTTTTCTTTCGCCAGATAACAATCGAAAGCCATATGGTCTCTCCTCTTTTGAAATAAATGATTAATCAAAGATATAGATGCGATTATATCATTTTTCCTGGAGGATCTTCTTTACGATCGAGACAATATCATCTACTGCCGTCATGGTATCCAGTGTAGCGGAGATGGTATCGGGGTCCAATTCTCCTTCTTCTCCGGGTTCAACATGATCCTTCGCGCCGCCGATCTGTCCCGGCTTCGGTGCCATACTGACGATGATCTTCTTGGGCTGGGCATCCACATACACATAGTTTACATCATGGGCCCGGTCATACACGATCACCTGACGCTCCTTTCCGAACGCACGTATCCATCCCATTCTCGGGGTCCCGTACCCGGTCTCTTCTTTTTTTAGAAGCTCGAGCATCTTCTCGTTATCCCAGCCGTCAGTATTTTTAAATTTCTTATACCCATAAGTCTCTGATCCTGTTGATTCGACCGCCTCTACAGAAGAGGATGCTAAATCTGAAAGAAAATCGAAAAGGCCCATATAAATTCCTCCGAAGTATTTAACTATCGGATTCATTGTACCATTCTTATTCCTTTACCAGTGTCAATCCGTCGATGGAATCGATACGGAAAAGTTTCTGA
Source organism: Oscillospiraceae bacterium (assembly GCA_902802325.1). Lineage (GTDB taxonomy): Bacteria > Bacillota > Clostridia > Saccharofermentanales > Saccharofermentanaceae > Scatonaster. Next base: position 31,601 of record CADCLV010000022.1, read on the forward strand.
AGTGTCTTTTCTTTCTCGGAGTCGTGATCTCAACCAGGATCCAGTTCTCATCTGCATCCAGAATGACATTCTTTCCTCTCGTATTGCCGTAAGAGATCACATCTGAATCCCAGCAGTCCTCCTTAAAAGAGATCTTCACCTGCTGTCCGATATTGTCTTTTGCGAATTTGCAAAGGGATTCTTTCGATAAAGCATAGCTGGATCCCTTCGTTGAAGCAAGTTCGTCTTCCAGCCGCTTGATGCGCTTCTTTAATTCAGACTGGGAGCAGAAAGCCATCATGCCCATAAAGCTGAAAACCAGTGCCACATATACAAGTCCATCCATATTCCTTACTCCTCCACGATCTCAAATGAGAGTACAGAGGCAAGCGGGACCAGTTTTTCGATCGTTGCGCCTCTTTTGTTCTGGCCCGAGACTTTCATCCAGTTGCCTTCAAAACAGTCTACCGTCACGATCATGTCGTAAAGGTCCACGTCAATTTCATCATCGCAGAAATTCAGTTTTACTTTCTTGCCGACGATCCCGGAAAGAATTTTACCGGGGATGGCTGAAGCGGCCGGTGCGGAAGTTTCCGCATCGATTCCGATATCATCTTTTAAAAGATAATCACAGCTGACACCTAGAATTGCGGCAATATCTGATAATTTATCTATATCCGGCATGACGGTTCCGGCTTCCCAGCGGCT
>CADCLV010000023.1 GCA_902802325.1 Oscillospiraceae bacterium
GGCCGGTGAGAAGTCCTGGGGCAAGCCGCTTTCCGCACTCCTTGGTGCATATCAGGCGCAGCTTGACTTCGGAACGGCTTCGATCGGCGGTAAGGACAGTATGTCCGGTTCCTTTAATGAACTGCATGTTCCGCCGACGCTGGTTTCTTTTGCGGTTGGTATGACCACGACAGATAAGGTCACCTCTTCGACGCTTTCTGCCGCAAACGATAAGCTTTATATGATCAAGATCCGCCGTGATTCTACAGGCCGCTATGTGAAGGATCACGCGATCCGTGTTATGAAGTGCCTGACCCAGATCCAGGATCGTGGCCAGCTCCGCTGCGCCGGTGTTGTACGCTCCGCAGGTATTGCCGCCCGTGTTGCGCAGATGTGCATGGGTAACAAGCTGGGCTTTGCATTTGCTGATAACATCGATATGGCTTCCTTGTTCCAGCATTCTTTCGGCACCGTTCTCCTTTCGGTCAGCGATGGAAATGCCGTTGATAAGATCGAGCAGGTAGGCGGTAAGCTCTTAGGTAAGACTACTTCCGACGGAAAGCTTACTTTGGGTTCCCAGTGCATTTCCATTGAAGATGCCATCGAAGCTTATGTCAGCAAGCTGGAGCCGATCTTCCCGACGATCGTTGATGAAGGTAAGGCTGTTTCCTATGAAAAGGGCAATGTTGAGAAGAATGCCATCACTGCTCCGGCACTCCTGAAGGGTGCGAAGCCACAGGTATTCATTCCGGTATTCCCGGGTACAAACTGCGAGTATGACACGGCTTTTGCCTTCTCCAGAGCCGGTGCCACACCGGATGTGATGGTTATCCGAAACCGCAACTCCCAGGAAGTTGAAGAATCTTTCCGTGAGATGAGCGAGCGCATTAAGAAGGCAAATATGATCATGATCCCGGGTGGATTCTCCGCCGGTGACGAACCGGAAGGATCCGGTAAATTCATCGCGGCAGCTTTTAGAAATGCAGCTGTCACCGAATCGGTCCGTGATCTTCTGTTTAACCGTGATGGTCTGATGCTGGGTATCTGTAACGGATTCCAGGCTCTGATGAAGCTGGGACTTCTGCCGTACGGTGATATCCTGCCGCTGGAGCACGATGGCCCGACGCTGACATTTAACCGCATCGGCCGTCACCAGAGCGCATATGTTTCTACCAAGATCGTTTCCAATAATTCTCCGTGGCTCAGCTTCACTAACGAAGGAGACACCTATGAGATCGCGATCTCCCACGGCGAAGGCCGTTTCTGCGGATCGGAAGCACTTCTTAAGGAACTCTTCGCCAAGGGGCAGGTGGCAACACAGTATGTGGATGCCGATGGCAATCCGACTATGGATACTGCCTTTAACCCGAACGGTTCCATGTGCGCCATCGAGGGTATCATTTCTCCGAATGGCCGTATCCTCGGTAAGATGGGTCATAGTGAACGTATTGGTAACGGTATTGCGAAGAATATCCCGGGTGAAAAGGATCAGAAAATCTTTGAAGCCGGCGTACGGTATTTTGTTGGATGAATAAGCAGGAAGTTCTGTCGATACTGGATCAGTATGGCCTCTCGGCCAAAAAGAGCCTGGGGCAGAACTTCTTGTGTAATGAGAACGTGATCTCGGACATTCTCGGCCTGGCTGAGGTGGGACCAAAAAGCCGGGTTCTTGAGATCGGCCCTGGAATCGGTGCTCTTTCCGAGGAACTAGTATCCCGATGCGGGAAATATGTGGCCATCGAAATCGACACGCGTTTTCAGGCACGACTGGAAGAATGTATCGGGAAAAAAGGCGGGAAGGTCCTGTTTGAGGATTATCTGTCTTTTTCTCCGGATACAGTACCGGATTTTGTTCCGGATGTGATTCTTTCAAATCTGCCGTATTACGTTATGACACCGATCATGCTTAAGGTCATGAAGGATTATCCTTCTTGCCCGCGCATGGTTTATATGGTTGAGGAAGAAGCCTGTGACCGGATCTTCGGCAAACCGAATTCAAAGCAGTACGGGCCGCTTTCGATATTGACGTCTCTTTACGGAGAGAAGGAAAAAGTTTTCCGGGTCGATGGAGCAAGTTTTTTCCCTGCTCCGAACACCACTTCGGCGGTGATCCGGATCGAGCGTGGGGATAGTGTTTTCGATCCTTCCTGGATCGGATTTGTGGAAAGTGCATTTGCATTACGAAGAAAGACATTGGTAAACAGTCTTTCTTCCGGTGGAAAGTATGGAAAAGACCAGATCCTTTCGGCACTCTCTCATGCGGGGATTCCGGAAACGATCCGAAGCGAAGCGCTTTTGCCGGAAAACTTTACTGAAATCTATAAGTTCCTTCAGGGAAGAAAGGACGAGTAAACATCATGGCATACGAACGTCTGTCGGATTCTCTTTTCGAGAAATACACTTCGGGAAATGAGAAGCCGAAAACGAAATCGAAGAAGAGTAAGAAGGATAAGGCGGCTTTGGCCGAGTATACACAGCTTCCGCGGGAAACGGAAGGAAAGCCGAAGAAAAAGACGAAAAAGTCTGAAAATGAACCTTATCCGCAGAGCCTTTACGTGCGGATCGCCGGAATGAATTACCGTTTCCAGGTGGATTCGGAAGAGGAGAAGGCGAAGACGCTATATTGTGCGAAGGTGGCCAATGATCTTCTTACGGAAACACTGAATGAGAATCCGATGATTCCCACAAATCAGGCCCTGATCCTTTCTTATATGGAAGCTTGTTACCGCTGGCAGAGCCTTTTGCACCAGCGTGAAGAAGAAACGCAGAAACCTGCTCCGCTTCTTCCTTTAGAGCAATACTGCAAAGAGAATAATATTCCCATGGAGGAGTTATGAAAAAACCGGAACTACTTGCCCCTGCGGGCTCAATGACGATGCTTCGGGCGGCAGTGGATGCCGGTGCCGATGCCGTATATCTTGGATTAAACCAGTATAATGCCCGTATCCATGCGGCGAATTTTACGCTGGAAACATTAAGGGAAGCTCTGGAATATGCCCATCTTCGTAATGCCAGGATCTATGTGACACTGAATACTCTTCTGGATGAGGATGAACTTATGGATGCGGTGGAGCTGGCTCTTTCCGCATATAAACTCGGCGTAGATGCATTTCTTGTGCAGGACAAAGGTCTTGCGTCTTATCTTTCAGTACATTTTCCGCAGATCCCGCTTCATGCAAGTACACAGATGAATGTGTTCTCTCTGTTTCAGGGACAGGAGATGCAGGATCTCAATATGCAGCGGATCGTGCTTCCGCGTGAACTTTCTTTAGATGAGATCCGTGCCCGTGCTGAACTTTGGCACGAGAGAAATATTGAAGTGGAAGTTTTCGTGCATGGCGCTATGTGTGTCTGCTATTCGGGTCTTTGTCTTTTCAGCAGCATGAACCGTTCCGGTTCCAGATCCGGAAACCGCGGTTCCTGCGCCCAGCCATGCCGTCAGTCTTACCAGATCCGCGAAGGTAACCGTCAGGTCGATGCCGGCGGAGAAGTGCTTCTTTCCGGGAAACTGATTTCCCCGAAGGATCAGTCTGCCTTACCATATCTTACAGATCTTATGAATATCGGGGTGGATTCTCTGAAGATCGAAGGCAGAATGCGTGACGAACAGTATTGTACAGCCGTTGTGTCGGCTTACCGCACCATGATCGATGCCATCTGCGAAGGAAAAGATTCAGAAGAAGTTGAGCAGCAGGTCAAAAATGATCTTCTGGTAACGTTTAACCGTGGCGGTGATTTTACAAGCCAGTATATGGCAGATCAGAAAAGCCCGGATTATCTTTCCGGTGAATATGTCGGAAAATTCGGTCTGTATTGGGGAGAGATCCTTTCCGTGAATGCCAAGGCCGGTACGATCTGTGTCCGTTCCTGGCAGCAGGATGTGCCTCAAAAGGGCGATTTCCTCTCGATCCGGGATAAGAATGTGGAAGCATGCAGTTTTCCTATCGGTAAGATCGAAGTGTCCAGAAATTCTGCTATCGTAAAGGGACTTCACCCGGATGCGATCGCCAAACTCCGAACGGGGATGGCAGTATACCGCATGAGTAAAAAAATCGAGATTTCGAAGGAAATGATGCGGCGGACTCCGATCGAAGGGCTTTTTAAGCAGGAAGGTTCGGACTTTGTTCTGTCAGTAAGAGTGAAAGACGGTGTTTTTTCCAGCGTATCGGCATCTGCCAGGGCAGAATCGCAGAATCTAGGTGACGGTGAACCGCTGACCTGGGAAAGAACCAGAGAACAGCTGGAAAAGACCGGCCAGACACCGTTTCATTTCGTGAAGATCAAGCGTGACGGGGATTTCCCGATCCTCCTTCGTATCTCCCAGATCAATGCTCTTCGCCGCGAGGCAATGGCTTTTCTGGCGGAAGCGATCCTGGATAAGAGTATTGAAGGACGAAATGACCATTATATCGAAGCGGAAGAGAAGGGCTGTAACCTTGAAAAACCGGAAAAGGCCCATATCACGATTGCGGATTATATCGATGCTTCCCGTATTACAGATGGATATGCCTGCGGTGCGGATCTGTATCTTTTCTCCGCATTACAGGTCACAAGATCCGGCATGATCGGACGTATAGATGAACTGCTTTCCCAGGAAAAGGATGCGAAAGTCGGGCTGCGGCTTCCAGGTGCGTATAAGGATTCACTTTTGGAACTTCTTAATAAGGCTGTCTCTCTCATGAAGAGTCATGCGGGTTCCAGATTTGCCGGATGTTTCGGGACATGTCCATCGGAAGGCACCGTAGGTCTTTTAAGCGGAAGTAATGTGTATAACCACTATACATATCAGTATGCCTGCACTTTGAATACTCCTTATATCGGCATTTCCTATGAGCTTTCCAATGAGCAGATCCAGCGGTTGGCCGAGTCTTTGGATGAGAAAGATAAGAAGGCATATATGACGCTTCACCGCTATGGTCCGGTGGAATGGATGCAGTCGGAGTTCTGTCCTTTGGGAAGAAACCAGAAGCACTGTCACATGTGTAAAGATCATCCGGAAGTAACTCTTTCCGAGCTTTCCGGCAATAAAGAAGAAATGCATTCGGAAACGAAGGTGGATGTGGTCTGTTATCCGGGTCCGTGCCGAAGTGACCTGTTTGGAAATGCCAAAAACATCGTAAGTTCCGAAACCGTAAGTATCCTTCAGAAAAACGATATTCCTGTAGCTTCGGTTGCAAGGTTTATCAATGAAGACAAGAATGAAAGAAGAATGATCATGGAATCGCTTCTGGATCTGGAAGACGTAACTGAAGATGAGGAGGATTGGTATGAGTTCTGAAATCTTTGTGGAAAAGATCTGTGAGGAGGCCGTGCTTCCGTTTTATGCCCATGAAGGCGATGCCGGAATGGATCTTTGCAGTATCGATGAGTATACGATCGCACCGGGGCAGACGATCCTTGTACATACAGGTCTGAAATTTGCGATCCCGCAGGGGCTGGAAGTGCAGATCCGTCCGAGAAGCGGTATTTCCCTTAATACTCCGCTTCGTATCCCGAATGCGCCGGGTACCATTGACAGCGGTTATCGTGGAGAGATCTGTGTGATCCTGGAGAACACTTCTCCGGAGAGTTATTCTGATTCTTCTGAAAAAACACTGTCGGACAAAGGAAATCAGAAAGGACCTTACCTGATCCGTAAGGGAGACCGGATCGCACAGATGGTGGTTGCACGGTATGAAACAGCGGTTTTTAAGGAGACGGATTCAGTCGAATCGATCGGTTCTGACCGTCAGGGTGGATTCGGATCTACCGGTGTCCGTCCGTAACGGGTGAAACCTGCGGTTTCTGTTCAAGTTGAATTTTGAGTGTTAAAATAGGAGCATTCTGAAGAAGGGAAGAGTATTGTAGATCTTTAATCGGCTATGGGACGTGGTTTGGTAAAAAATAAGGGAGCCAGGCTTCCGGTATCAAAACTGATCGTGCGTGCGGCGCTGGTTCTGAGTGTTCTTGCATTCATTACGATCACGGTTATCGTCATGACTGCCTCGACCGCTAATGATCTGATGAGTATCGAGAAAAAACCGATGCCGAATATTCCTTCGAATATCCTTCCCAGTTATTCGGCTACAAGTTTTACATCAGCGGATGACCAGACCATCCTTCACGGCTGGTTTTTTAAGACAGACGATCCGATAAGTACGGTTATCGTTGTTCATGATACCCAGTCGAACCGTATTCCGTTTAATGTTTCCATGGTTGAGATGATCAATGATTTCCTGAACATGCACTTTAATGTGTTCCTTTTCGACCTTCGGAATTCCGGCGAAAGTGATGGTGCGATCTGCGGCTACGGATATCTGGAATGGCAGGATGTACTGGGCGCGATCAAGCATGTAAAACAGATTTCCGTTACAACTGATGTGGTCTTGTACGGAATCGGATGCGGATGCAGCGCAAGTCTTCTTGCAATCGAGAAACTTCCGCCGTCATCTGATTCGGAAGTGCTGGAAAACTATAATAAGAAGATCGTTGATCTGGGCTTTGATGTGACTTATATTGCCGGATTGATCCTGGATTCTCCGGCCAAAAACTCGGACGATTATATCACTCCTTTTGTTATTAAAAGCTCGAAATTCGCCTTTGTCACGCAGCACTTTGTTCCTTACGCGATCCGTGTATCTGCCGGTGAAACGAAAAGCTTTAACCTGGCGACCCAGATCTCCCGTCTTCCGATTCCGGTCTGCATTATATATGGCGGACGTGATACTTTTATCGGAGCAGAAAAGATCGAGCAGATCGTTACAGAGCGTCAGCGTTTGAATCCGAACACCACCATGTCCCGCATGTTCCCGGGCGCCGGTTATGTGGAATCCTACCTGATCGATCCGGAAGGATACCGTGAGACATTACGTGAGTTTCTGAAGACGTATTTTTAATTCTTAGGAGGCCGAGATTTGAGCATTCTGACTTTAGGAATAGAATCATCCTGCGACGAGACCGCATGTGCTGTAATTGAAGACGGACGTATTGTCAGATCTTCTATGATTGCAAGCTCAGCAGATCTTCAGAGCCAGTATGGCGGAGTTGTACCTGAGCTTGCTTCCCGTATGCATGTGGAGGCGATCGTTCCCTGCCTTGAGACAACAATGAAACAGGCAGGTGTGGATTATTCTGATCTGGATGCAGTTTGTGTTACAAAGGGCCCCGGACTTGTAGGTGCCCTGCTTGTAGGTGTTTCTGCCGCGAAAGCCATTTGTGAAGTGAAGGGCCTTCCATTAGTCGGTGTCAATCATATGGCCGGTCACATCGCGGCGAATTATCTGACAGATCCTTCCTGGGAACCGCCTTTCCTTTGTCTGGTCGTATCCGGCGGACATAGTGAGATTCTGCTGGTGAAAGATTATACGCAGCTTGAGTGCATTTGCGCTACACGTGACGATGCTGCAGGAGAGGCGTTTGATAAGATCGCGCGAGTCATTGGATTAGGTTATCCTGGTGGTCCGAAACTTGACAAAGAGAGCAAAAAGGGCGATCCTCATGCTTATTCTTTCCCGTCTCCGAAGATTTCAGACTCTCTGGATTTTTCATTCAGCGGCATTAAAACAGCGGCGCTGAATACGATCAACCAGGTCAGACTGAAGGGAGAAGAGATAGCGATCAGTGATTTCGCCGCTTCTTATCAGGATGCAATCTGTTCGATCCTATGTGACCGACTTGAAAAAGCCATTTCCCTGACCGGAATGAAGAAGATCTGTCTGGCAGGTGGCGTATCGGCGAATTCCTGCCTTCGTTCAAAAGTCGAGAAACTGGCAGAAAAGAAGAAGTGTGCACTTTGTCTTCCAAAGATGGCTTATTGCACAGATAACGCGGCAATGATCGCCTCTGCCGGATATTATGATTATATGCGTGGGGTACGGGACCAGTTGGATCTGAATGCGTATCCTTCACTGGAATGGAGAGAAGAATATGGCCATTAAGAAAGGCATCAAGATCATAGCGGAGAACCGGAAGGCTTTCCACGATTATTTTATCGATGAGAAATTTGAGGCGGGGATCGTTCTTTCCGGAACCGAGGTCAAATCGCTTCGCGCGGGAAAAGTGAACATGAAGGATAGTTATGTGCAGGTAAAAGACGGAGAGATCTTCCTGGTCGGTGTGCATATCAGTCCCTACGAACAGGGAAACAGGTTCAATCTGGATCCTATGCGCACCAGAAAACTTCTGATGCATAAAAGTGAGATCATCCGATTGTTTTCCACCGTAAAACAGGACGGATTGACGATCGTTCCTACAAAGTGCTATTTCAAAGACGGAAAAGTAAAATTCGAAATCGGTCTGGCCAGAGGTAAGAAAAACTACGATAAACGTGATTCTGCCGCTGAAAAATCCGCGAAACGGGATATTGACCGGGCGATGAAAAATCAAAAAAACCGGTCTGATCTTTGAGTCTTTGCTAATTTTTTTGAGAAAATGGGTCTTTTGTAGTATACTTGATAAGTAGACTTTTTTGGGAGACGCGTTGGATGAGTCTGGCACAGGAGAAGCGCCGAAAGGCATTAAATCCTTTATACTTTTTGTTTGCTGTCATTATGTGGGTCATTGTGATCGCTTGGCTGGCAGTGATTTTTTCTTTGTCTTCCGAGACTGCTGATGTTTCCACACTCCGCTCCCAGGACCTGGTTTCCCGGTTAAGCCGCAGATTTAACTGGGAAGTGACAGAAGGGTTCGTACGTAACTGCGCCCATGTTTTTGAGTACCTGATCCTTTCCGCACTCACATTTATTGCCATGTTTGCTACCAATCATGTACTTGTGCGGGAAGAAACCTCGGTAATGGACGCATTGGACCGTTTCAAGAATGATAATGAGATCTATATAGCCGTTTCCCTGTGGATCACATCTTTAGCATCTGCTGCAGATGAGTATCATCAGATATTTGTGGAAGGCCGCTCTGCCAGTCTTCTGGATGTGTTCCTGGATCTTTCAGGCGCTTTTGTGCTGATGATGATAATCCGGATAGTTGTATCCATTTACGCATATGTTAAAACGAAAAAAGAGATTGCTCCGATTTCTGTTGAGTCGCATAGAGAGGAGATTTAATCATGGGGATCTTTGATAAGAGAAAAGAACGTGATAAGGAAAAAAGTGATTCTCCTGCCTGGCAGCAGGCTTATGTCCCGACATATTCATTTATATCCGATGCCTCGGGAAATCCGGCGGCTTCGTTTGCACTTAATGAAGGAATATCTACCCGGCTTTTGAAAAAACCGCAGGAGTATTATGACGACGTGGATCGTTTTATTCTGATCCTGATCAGTTCGACAGATAAGAAGATCATTGGGGAATTGCCTTATGATAAAGCGTTAAAGGCTTTAGAGAAGTTTCAGAATGATGAGACGAAAGAAGAGGTATTGCTTCGTCCGCTGACCTATGCGGAGATCAAAGAGCTGGCTTCTTTGAAGTGATTCTTTCCTTATATTTTTTGCGTAAAAAAGGAGCGGTCAAACGGCCGCTCCTTTTATGTTGATCTTGTTACCACGTATTATTCTTTCATTGTAGTCTTATCCATATAATCTTCATCTACCACACAGATGTAAGATTTACCGGCATTGACCTGAATTTCATTACCCTTGGAATCAAAGCACTTGATCGGATCAGTTGCATTCGGCTTGGTCCAGGTGATCGGCTCAAGCTGTCCGTAAGAGATATAGTATCCTGTGCCGCCTTCTTCCATGTGAATGTCCTTGTGACGCTCCGTACTCGGATCATTCGGTCTCGGATTGATCGGGCAATAAAGTACGAAAACATTGGTGAAATGGATCTGTACATTGGTGTTCAGGTCCATCTGCGGTTTGCCGTTGTACTGGCTCTTGTAGTAGACCTTTTCATCCGGATTATAAACGAACAGTGCATCATCGTTGCAGCTGGAAAAATATACATTGATCTCCGTGCAGGAGGTGCTGTCTACCATTGTTGCCGTACCGGCATCAACAAAGCGGAAAAGTTCCGGAATCTCACCGGTCATGTCGATATTGTATGCTTCCAGAGCTTTCAGCAGGAAGTCACCACGTGTAACACCGCAATGCTCCAGACCGCCACGATGGTTCGGTTCGCTCATCCATTCGCGGTCACGCCAGCAGTAGCGGCCTTCCGGTACTTCATCGGCATCGTGAGCGTGAGTGGAATCGTAAATGTGATTGTTCAGGTCGATCCACTGAAGTCCCAGATTACGGATGTGGTTCGGTACTGTCGGTTCATCAGAACCCCAGCAGATGAATGTGCATCCGGTACCGGCACACATATCTACTGCACCAACACGGCCGCTTCTAAGAGATCCTAAAAGCGGAATACGGGATACGTCAGGGAAGACGCAGAGAAGACGGGTCTGACCGCCTTCAGTCTCATATTCAAAAATTACAGAAGCTTCGCTGGTACCGCGGGAAGGATTCGCCTGAATCGTATTATTTACCGGAATACCAATGCCGTGTTTGCCTTTATTGGCCGGATCCATCTCCATAAGACCCGTCAAAGGGTTAAGAATGCAAGCATTCGGGTCAATCGGAGCAGGCGTTGTCTCAGTGGCTTTGGCTGAAGATTCACTGGGCGCTTCTTCGGTTGTGGCTTCTTGTGTGGTAGTGGTCTCAGGGATCGTGTATGAAGATGTGGTTTCTTCTTCCTTCTTACAGGCTGCAAGAGGTGAAGCCATGATCAACATAGTAGTAACAAGGGCTGTTACTTTCTTGATTTGTGTTTTCATCTTCTCTCTCCTTTTCGATAATATGACTCTATTGTAACATAACGTTCTAAATATCAAGCATGTCATTGAAATGTAATGTAAAATCGGGTAATATGGGTTGATATTAAGAGAGGGAGTATATATGTCTTCGAATACTTTAGATAATCGTACATATGGAAATCAGCCTGCTAAACAGCCGAAATCCAAAGGAAAATTAGTTATTCGTATTCTTTGCTATATCCTTTGCGGATTATTAGGATTAGGAACAGGTATTTTTCTGTATATATATAAGCTGATGGGCGCCGTCGGCTTTGTTAACACCCCGTTTGTAAATCAGAAGCAGTACGACACCATCGATTTTGAAAATCTTGATGATGTTGATCTCAATTCAGGTGATGTATCGTCTTCCTGGGCGGAAGGAGGACATACCCGCGTATACGTCAATGAGAAGTATCCGATCAAGAAAGTCTCCCAGAAAGACAGTAAGATCGAGAATATCCTGGTTTTTGGCGTTGACTCTCGTGGAACCAGCGATGTAAACTGCCGTGCCGATGCGATCCTGGTCGTATCCATCGATCATCGTCATGACTGCATTAAGATGATTTCTCTGATGCGTGATACCGGCGTAAAGATCGAAGGACGTTCGGCTACAGATAAACTCACACATGCGTATGCATATGGCGGTGTCGGCCTTCTGATCAATACCATTAATGACAATTTCGGTCTGGACATCCAGCGCTTTGTTATGCTCGACTTCGGAAGTTCCTCCAATCTGATCGATCTGGTCGGCGGCGTAGAGATCGAGGTCAGCGCAGGTGAAGTCCGTTACTGCAACAAGAATATCGATGAGGAGCGTGAGCTTCTCGGTAAAGATGTGGAATATCTGACTCATGCCGGAAAGCAGAACCTGAATGGTGTACAGGCGACGTCCTGGGCACGTATCCGTTATCTGGATTCCGACTATGTCCGCTCCGGCAGACAGAGAACCTTGGCCCTGGCACTGATGAAGAAAGTGGCAGGCCTCGGAAAACTTGAACAGGCAGCGCTTCTTGAGGATTCAGCCGGTATGTTCGAAACCAATATGAATGCTATGGATATGATGCGTCTTACTCTTTCCGCCATCGAAGTTCTGGATGAGGTGAGAGAGTATCGTGCACCGGCAGATGGCATGTTCCGTGTTCAGGAAGATCCGTGGATCATGCTCGTGGATTGGGATAGTCAGCTTGAAGATCTCCATCAGTTTATCTGGGAGGAATCAAAATGAGTAAGACGACAGCAGCAGTAGTCTGCGAAACCAATCAGATTTCCGGCCATAACCAGGAAAATGTTTTCTTCCACGGTCTTTACCGTGTACCGGAAGAGTTTTCTTCCACTTATTTCCGTTCGGCAAAATCAACGACTCCGATCCAGATCTTTGCCTGCTTTTCTGCTCAGGGAGACGATACGCTTGCTGCGATGACGCTCCAGGATGTGCTTAAGAAGATGCAGGAACTGACCGAAACCACACAGCAGATGAGTGTTCTGGACTATGAGAGTTTCACCGAACAGGTCGTAAAAGTCCTAAATCATACGGTATGCCAGTCATCGATCGATCATAACGGTGCACCGGTCCGGGTTGCCATGTCGATGGTGATCATTGAAGGTGATACTCTTCGTGTCATGAATATCGGTAATACCCATATCTGGCTTTTCCGTTCCGGGAAACTGATTTCTCTTACCGAGAACCAGACAGTGGCCCACCGCTATGTTCAGATGGGGGCGATCGATAAGTCTTCTGAGAATACTCATGAAGGCCGAAATGAACTGACCCAGTTCCTTGGGCGTTTTGCTCAGGATGGAGATGTCATTCCGGATAAAAAAGTTCACCTTAAGCTTCTGAACGATGACGAGATCTGCATTCTCGGTACCGGTCTGGACCAGGGCGTTTCGATCCAGAAAATGGGTACAGTGATCGCCCGTCCTTTGCAGCCTGAAACAAAAGCGAAAGAAATGATCGCCTGTGCCATGCAAAATGGCGTGAAATTCGGTCTGACAGCAACTGTCATTCACATTGACAGCACGCTGATCCTGCCGGGTGAAGCGAACATCGAAGCATCTTCGGTCACAAATGATCTTGCAGTCGCACCGAAGCCGGTGATCCCGCCGACACCTGCTGCCCCGGTCAGCCCGGCAGCTGCTCCTGTAGAGCCTGTATCTGATGCGACATCCACTTATACGCCGCTTTCATCTCCTGAATCGGCTCCGACCATTCAGTCTGATGAACTTCGTTATCAGATGAATCAGCAGCTTTCTGATCCGATCGATATGGATCAGTATAATGAAGAAGTGCTTTCGGAAGAGGAAGAACTTCTGAATACTCCGGAGAATGCGAAGAAAGTGAAGAATAAAGAAAAGAAAGATAAGGATAAGAAGGGAAAGAAGCCTTCTAAACTACGTTATTTTTTGATCTGCTTCTTTATTTTCCTGCTTTGTGCGTTAATCGGTTATGGCGGAATGTATATCCTGTTTAATGCCGGTCACTGGACAGGAAAACTTAAGGCTCCGGAAACGGAAGAAACAGATGAAATGAACGATGAAGAGGCAGGAAAGGTCATGTACGTTCTGTATGATGACACCGCTCTCTTTGTAGAGGAATCCCTGGACAGCCAGGCAATCGATACCCTTTCCCGAGGTGAGGCGGTCACACTGATGGCGATGAATGACACTTTCGCCAAGGTTAAGAAAGAAAATGGCCTGATGGGCTATGTCCCGCTGGAAATGATCGCAGAAGAAGATCCGACCGCAGGGGAGACCATGCCTGAAGATTTCTTTGATCCGACACCTGTGCCGACCGAGCCGACTGCACCGCAGATCTCGGATGACACAGAACCTGAAGAGACATCGGAAGATACGACCGAGTCCAGCGAAACTTCGGACACGGAGATGACATCGGAAGAAACATCCGAGAGCAGTTCTGAAGCAACATCGGAAAGCACTCCGGAATCTTCCGATACGACACCTTCTTCGGATACCGCACCGTCATCTGATACGACTCCGTCGTCAGACACAGCCCCGTCTTCTGAAGAAACTCCGGCAGTTTCTTCGGATACAGAGGCCACACAGCCTGCTCCGAGCGAAACACCTGCTGACACCCAGGCGCCCGGAAACGGTGAGAACGAGACCGGTGACGACACCAACACCTGATTTTAGTATATAAGGAAAAGAAAAAGTACCATCAGTCTTTCATGGCCGGTGGTACTTTTCTATTCTTCTTATGTAAATGCACTTTTACCGCAGCTGTACCTTGGTCATATCTTCGATCTTAAATTCAGAAGGAAGAGGTAAGCCGACCTCACTCTTTTTCAGTACGGACTTATAAAAGCCCAAAACCATATCCACGGCGACATAACCGGAACGGCCATCGGCTACAGGCGCGCTATGCTCAGTAATGGAACGATAAAGATCGCAGTAGATCCCGTAATGCGGATTCTTGGCAACCTGGATCAGATAGGAAAGTCCCACTTCTTTGATGTACCGGCGAAGGTATTTAAAAGCCAGATTCTTTCCCTTCGGAGTGGTGACAGAGTAGGATGGCTTTCCTTTTCTAAGACCGATACGGATGGATGCTTTTTCCGCATTAATGAAGAAAGAGGCCTCCTGATCATTCGGAAAGGTGGAAGTCGTACCCTCTACCTGGCACAAGGCACCATTATTGAAGGTGTATACGCCCAGAGCCGTATCTTCCGCCTCCATATCCCGGAAACGGTTGGCGATCATGCCGGAGACCGATACCGGCTCGGCATTCATCAGATAACACATAAGATCTAAGGCGTGAACCGACTGATTCATCAAAGCGCCTCCGTCACTTTTCCAGGTGCCGCGCCATGCTGCGGAATGATAGTAATCATTATCGTGTCCCCAGCGTACGATGACAGAACCATGTCCGACTTTGCCGAATTTTCCGTCCACCATGTCCTGATGAAGCAGTGAAACGATTGGAAAATACCGGTAAATGTGGCCCATAACGATCACTCGTCCCAGATTCTGCGCAAGTTCATATAACTCACGGGAACTCTTGTTGCTCATGGTCATCGGCTTTTCCAGAAGAAGGTTTGCTCCTGCTTCCAGACAATCCTTGGCAACCTGAAAATGCAGCCCGGAAGGAACTGTAATGCCGACTATATCGGGATGAATATCTGAAAGCATCTCTTTATAGTCGATATAATTGTGAATCGAAGCACAGAAAGAATTGTAATTCTTGATTTTCTTTTTGCAGGAATGAAGAAGGGAGGAAGGCGCATCCGGATTGGTATCCACCAGTGCGCAAAGTTCCATTTTGTCACTTAACCGCGAGATGGCGCGAATATGTTTGGCGCTGACCCGTCCGCAGCCGATAATGGCGACTTTGAGTCTTGTGGTTTCTGATTGCTGTTCCATGTCATACCCTCTTTTTTACTCATTTACCGATATTCTATCACATATGATTATGATTCTGGCATTAAATGATACAATAATACATAACAGGTCAAAGGAGGGTATAGCCATGAATATGCTTCAGCTTATCGAGAAGAAAAGAGACGGTGGTATATTGACACCTGAAGAGATCGCTTTCTTTGTATCCGGTGTCACTGATCAAAGCCTTCCTGATTATCAGATCTCGGCATTCCTGATGGCAGTGCTTTTCCAGGGGATGACGGATGAGGAGACGACAGAACTGACCCTTTGTATGTCCCGTTCCGGACAGATCTGTGATCTTTCGGAGATACCGGGCACGAAGGTCGATAAGCATAGTACCGGCGGTGTCGGTGATAAAGTTACGCCGATCCTTCTTCCGATCATTTCGTCTTTTGGTGTCCCATGTGTAAAGCTTTCGGGACGAGGCCTGGGTTTCACAGGCGGTACGATCGACAAATTCGAATCCATTTCCGGATTTAACTGTTCTGTGTCGCCATCTGAGTTTAAAGCAAAAATCGATACTTGCGGTATGCTTTTGGGCGGACAGACTGCTGATCTGGCGCCGGCGGATAAATTCCTGTATGCACTTCGTGATGTGACCGGTACCGTGCCGTCGATCCCGCTTATTGCCTCCAGCATTATGAGTAAAAAGATCGCCGGTGGCGCAGATGCGATCGTGTTAGATGTTACCTGCGGCAACGGTGCATTTATGAAAGATGTGGAATCGGCAAGAGAACTGGCCCGCCGGATGATCGCTATCGGAAAACTCGCCGGTAAACCGGTCTGCTGCGTGATGTCATCCATGGTCCAGCCTTTGGGACATATGGTAGGAAATGTACTGGAAATGATGGAAGTGGTGGAAGTCCTTTCGGGGAAAGGTCCGGATGATGTCAAGGAAGTTGTTTTGACTATGGCAGCGGAAATGCTGAAGATGACGGACGCCGGAAAAGGAAAATCGTCGGAAGAACTGAAATCCCGGTGCCTTGAGAAACTGAAAAACGGCGAGGCATTTAATAAATTCGGAGATCTTATTCTTTCACAGGGTGGAAAACTTCATTCTGACGGAACTCCGGTATTTGTGGATCAGCCTTTTGAAGTCATGACCGTTCATGCCGAAAAAGACGGTTATGTAGAGACTTGCGACGCGCTGGAGGTTGGCGAAGCTTCCTGCCTTCTGGGCGCCGGAAGAATGAAGAAAGAAGATTCCATTGATATGGGCGCCGGCATCAAGCTTCATAAGAAGATCGGAGATAAGGTTTCGCGCGGTGAAGAACTGTACACACTTTATACGGGAACGCATTCTCCGGTTTCGGAAGACCGGATCGACGAGGCCCTTTTGAAGATGGGAAAAGCGTATTCTATTTCTTCTTCTCCGGTAAATGCACCCTCGGAAATTCTTGATGTGATTTCCTGAGCTTTGAAGGTTGCGAAGAGGAAAATTGATTGTTATAATGCATAAAGAACGAATGTTCAGATTTTGAGAAAGGACAGACGAAATGGTCATTTTAGGCATCGATCCGGGCTATGCCATTACCGGTTACGGCGTGATCTCTTATGAGAAGAATCATTTTTCCGTACTGGATTATGGAGCCATTACGACGAAGGCGCACACTCCTTTTGAGCAGCGTCTTCTGACTCTGCATCAGCAGCTGGATGCCGTAATTACCCGGTTTCATCCGGATGTGATGGCCATTGAGGAACTGTTTTTCCAAAGAAATACCACTACTGCCATAGGTACAGCTCAGGCAAGAGGAGTGGAGATCCTTGCCGCGGCCGAAGCCAATATTCCCGTTTATGAATACACCCCGATGCAGATCAAGCAGGCGGTGACCGGATATGGACGGGCAGACAAGAATCAGGTATCTTCCATGGTGAAGATGCTTTTGAACCTGAAAGAGATGCCGAAACCGGATGACGTGACGGATGCGCTTGCAATCGCAATATGTCAGGCCCATACCGGTATTAACTCGGCATTTGAGGCAGTAGCCGGATATCAGTACGGAAGATACGGAAAGAGAGAGTAATCAGTTATGTACGCATATATTAAAGGCACGTTTGTATCAGCTCGTGGTGAGAATATCATCGTAGAGAATCACGGTATCGGATATAAGATCTATATGCCGCTGCTTTTACAGGGACGGATCGGACATATCGGTGATGAGGTTTGTGTATATACCTATCATTATGTAAGAGAAGATGCGGTTGCTCTGTTCGGCTTTCCTGCTCCGGAAGACCAGGATATGTTTGAGCTTCTGCTTACCGTCAGTGGTATCGGGCCGAAGACTGCGATTGCCGTTGTGGAGACTCTTCAGCCTGCTGATCTGGCTATGGCTGTTCTTTCCGGTGATGTGAAGAAGATCTGCACGGTAAAGGGACTGGGAAAGAAGTCTGCCGAGAGGATCGTACTGGAGTTAAAAGATAAGCTGAAGGGCTTCGATCAGACCGGCATTACGGCCTCAAGCGAAGTGACACAGGTGAGCTCGGATGCCGGAAGATCGGAGCTGGCAGACTGCGTATCGGCACTGGTGGTACTTGGTTATCCGGCTTCAGATGCCAACAGAGCCGCCAATCTGGCCTATGAGGAAGGTCTGGATGCCGAACAGCTGATCCGGAAAGCTCTTCGGATCCTGGCAAAGTAAAGTGCATTTACCAAGGAAACATGGTTCGGATAAGGAGTAAGTAAGAAACATGGATTTTACCGATTTTGATCATGATGAGCGTATGATCGCAAGAGAGCGTCTCCCGGAAGATCGCGATGAAAAGGGTCTTCGGCCACTGACCTGGGAAGATTATTCCGGCCAGAAGCATGTTACGGATAATCTGAAGATCTTTATCGAAGCGGCAATGCGACGGGGAGAGGCGCTGGATCACTGTCTTCTTTATGGTCCGCCGGGCCTTGGTAAGACCACACTTGCCGGCATTATTGCCAACGAATTAGGAGTGAATCTTCGTATCACTACAGGACCGGCTATTGAAAAAGCCGGAGATCTTGCAGCGCTGTTGACCAGCCTTCAGGAGAGAGAAGTGCTTTTTATCGATGAGATCCACCGTCTAAACCGGAGCGTGGAAGAAGTACTGTATCCGGCTATGGAAGATTTTGCACTTGACATTATGATCGGAAAAGGACCGGCGGCGAGATCGATCCGTCTGGATCTTCCGCGTTTTACGCTGATCGGCGCCACAACACGTGCAGGTATGCTTTCTGCTCCGCTTCGTGACCGGTTCGGAATGGTGCATCGTCTGGAACTTTATAAGCCGGAAGAGTTGAAATCGATTTTAAAAAGAGATGCGGATATTCTTCAGATCGGCATAGATGAGGAAGGATTGGACTGCCTTGCCAGAAGAAGCCGTGGTACCCCCCGTATTGCGATCCGGCTTTTAAAACGGCTTCGTGACTTTGCTGAGGTACGTGGCGAGGGAATGATCGATAAGAAGATCGCCGAATTCGGACTGGATCAGCTTTCTATCGATGAAATGGGTCTGGATCTTACAGACCGCCGCATTCTGGAAACTATCGCGGATAAGTTCCTCGGCGGACCGGTAGGTCTGGAGACTCTGGCTGCCTGTACCGGTGAGGATGCGGGTACCATTGAAGATGTATATGAACCGTTCTTAATGCAGTGCGGCTTTATTGCCAAGACTCCCCGCGGCCGTGTCCTTGCTGCGGCGGGCTGGAAACATTTAGGAAGAGAATGCCCGAAAGATCTGGATCGTAAGCTTTCAGGCCTTGGTGTGTCATCCAAAGAGATCGCCGATGGACAGATCTCTATCGATGAGATGATGAAAGATAAGGATAACGGGGAGAAGGCAGGATCATGAGCGTGGATACGATTCTTCTTCATGCCTGCTGCGCGCCCTGTGCTGAGTATCCTGTAGCGGATCTTCTGGGACAGGGGATTCATCCTGATCTTCTTTACTATAATCCCAATATTCATCCTCGTTTCGAATATGACAGAAGATGGGAACAGGTCATCCGTTTAGGGGAGATCCGCAATCTTTCTGCTTCTCGTGTGGAAGATTTCCGGATGAAGGACTGGCTTGATCATGCATGGGAAGAAAAATATGATTCCCGATGTGAAATGTGTTATTCCATCCGGATGGATTATGTTGCTTCGTACGCGAGGGAACTTGGCTATTCAGCTTTTTCTACAAGCCTTCTGGTGAGTCCGTATCAGCAGCATGACAAGATCGCAAAGATCGCGGAAGAAGCAGCCAGACGGAATAATGTCGAATTTGCCTATTATGACTGGCGTCCACATTTCCGTGAGGGGCAGGCGATGGCTCGTGAAGACGGACTATACAGACAGAAATATTGCGGATGTATCTTTTCTCTGGATGATTCAGAATGGAAAGAGAAGATCATTCGTGATTTTCCGGAAGGCTGGGAAGCTTCGCGCTGACGAGCAGAGTCGAATATTCTTCATAGATAACCATGCCTGGACGTGCTTTCGGAATTTTCTTAACGTGACTTACCGGACAATAATCGATTTCCACGCGAATATCATATTCCGCCTGGGATTCGGATCTTTCCCTTGAGAAAGCTTTATTACTTTTCGAGTAGTAGGCCGCAATGGAAGCTGCCTGTACGATCGCCTCGTTTGAAGGCTTTTTTCCGTCAAGACGCAGGATCACATGGGTTCCCGGCATATTTTTGACATGAAACCACAGATCATCTTTGTCGGCAGTACGGAAAGTCAGCTGATCATTTTGAATATTGTTGCGTCCGGAAAGGACTTCCAAACCACCATCTACGAAAAAGCGGCGGGGAGTGGACGGGTCTTGATTCTTCTTTTTGGAAGATTCTTTATTCTTTCTTGAACGGGCAGCAAGTGCAGCCTGGCGAAGCGCGCGGGAAGAGGCTTTACCGGATTTGGATTTCCCCGGATGATAGACCTGCTCCTTACTTTTCTTAGATTCATTTTCTTTGCTCTCGTTCAGAAGATTATTGATCTCATATTCCAACGCATCCAGATCTTCTGTTTCTGTTGCTGTCTGGATCGTCTGCACTAAAGACTGAAGATAATTGACTTCTTCTTTTTCTTCGGTGACGAAACGCGCAGCGGCTTCTCTACGGCTCAAGGCTTTTCTATAACGCTTTAGATAAAGCTGCCCCTGAGAAGAGGCCGTCATCCCTGCTTCCAGTTCTATGGTCGTGGTCTCGCCGAAATCCGGATAATCCGGAATAGTTAATACGGTATCATCCGGTTTCAAAAGGTACTGATAAGCAAGGAGCAGTTCGCCACGGCTTTTATAGTCTTCGGCATTTGAAGAGGAACGGATGTCATCTTCATGGATCGCAAGTTTTTTACTTGCATGCGTCAAAGCTGTATTGGCGATACTTAAAAGCCGTCTTCTGCGGTTTTCAAAGAGTTTCTGTCTTTCCTGGAAAGAGTAGACCTCATCCATGGCTTCCGACAGTGTTTTTGCCGCATGCGGAATGCCGGCATCTTTTAAAGAAAGGGCATGCCAATCCGAAGGCTGTCCATCTATGTAATAGACAGTTGGTTTTGCGTTGTAGTTACAGATATCTTTAAGGATCGGGGTCAAAACCGAAAGAAGAGAATTCTTCTCTTCGTCAGAAAGAGTATTCAATCCTTTTCTAGGTTCGATTCCGGCCTGATAACAAATATCATTTGTAAGAAGAGGCGAAAATCCTAATAGTGAATCCAAAAGGGCTTTTCCGCAAGGACGGGAAAGAGAGTCAGGAAGGATCGGTAATTCTCCCGCTTCGCAAGAACGAAGTGCTTCTTCTGAAGTGATTTTTCCCTGCTGCGGCGGGGCTTCATAGATTCTGGCAGGCATGATCTCACGTACCCGGCTGTTACTTGCATCTACATGAACAAGAGAGTCAATGATCCGGTCCTCGGCATTAAGGAACACGATATTGCTGTAGCGGCCCATCATCTCGATGATCAGGCGCTTTGTGGTCGTATCGTGAAGTTCATCCGTAACGGATACGGTGATGGAAAGAATTCTTTCATAGTTCGGACAGGCGACATCCAGGATCCGGGCGCCGGAGAGATGTTTACGGAGAAGCATGCAGAAATTCGGCGGCATCTGCGGGTTTTCACGCATAGATGAACTGAGCTGCACACGCGGGTTCTGCGGATCGCAGCAAAGGAGAAGACGCAGGTTCTCCGAATTTGTCCGAACTGTCAGATATACTTCAAAACGTGTCGGCTGGTAGATCTTGTCGATTCTTGCACCCACCAGACGATCCTTGAGTTCACGGGCGAGAAGATGGGTGGAGATTCCGTCAAGTGGCATAGATCATTCCTCGTCCGAATAAGACGTATCCGCCTGATCCAGGATGTTTTTTCTTCTTTCCAGGATCAGGAATACAAGCCATCCGATAATCATTGCGGCAATGATCTCAACACCAAGGATGGTGAAAAACAGTTTGTACTTATTCATGGCAATCAGAAGATCCAGACCGATCAGAACTAGAATGGCAAGCAGAAGATACAGTGCTTTTCCCCAGGAATAGGACCAGATCTCAACCCAGATGGGATCCTTTTCCACCGGCGGCGGAGGGGGAGTCCGTCGTGTAGAAGCTGCTTTAGACGGCGCGCGACGAGTAGACGTCGTACCAGACGACGCCTTGGAACGGGAACCGGATCGGTTTGACGAAGTGGTCTTTTTCTGCGCCATAGATTCCTCGATCAGGACTTTTCTTCCTTAAGATCGCCCTTGCTTGCAAGGAGCTTCTTGATCTTGTCTGTCGGCTTAATGAGGTTCGACAGAGAAGAGTCATGGTTGATCGCATCGATCAGAAGCGCGACAAACTTACTCATATTTACATCGGCGAACCAGGGAGCTGCAAGAAGTTCCGGACGTCTGTAGATCAGATTTGTAGCAAATACCTTGGAGATGATTCCTTCTTCATAAGCCTTATCAAAGTGCTCGATGCCTTCTGTGAAAAGTCCGAAAGTAACGGCGCAGTAAATGTTTCTGGCGCCACGCATCTTCATTTCACGGGCAATATCCAGCATGGAATCACCGGAAGAAATCATGTCATCAACGATCAGAATGTCCAGACCCTCTACGGAATCACCAAGGAATTCATGAGCAACGATCGGGTTTCTGCCGTTTACAACACGGGTATAGTCTCTTCTCTTATAGAATGTTCCCAGCGGAACACCAAGCATGGAAGCAAAATACATAGCACGGGAGATACCGCCTTCATCCGGGCTGATAACCATGAATTTGTCCTCGGTAAAGTGCAGATCCGGAATAGAACGGTACATTTCCTTGATGATCTGATAAGTAGCAGACAGACTTTCAAATCCAGATGTCGGAATTGCATTGGCAACACGCTCATCATGTGCGTCGAAAGTGATGATATTCTCAACTCCCAGACCGTAGATCTCTTCCAGGGCAAAAGCACAGTCTAGAGATTCACGAGAATTTCTCTTGTGCTGACGTCCTTCATAAAGGAACGGCATGATGACATTGATACGGCGGGCTTTACCGGAGCAGGCGAGAATAACACGCTTCAGATCCTGGTAATGATCGTCCGGGCTCATGTGGTTCGTCTGACCGAACATCTTATATGTGCAGGAGAAGTTTGTCACGTCACTGATAATGAACAAGTCGTGACCACGAACGGAACTCTGGATAACAGCTTTACCTTCACCGGAAGAGAAACGGGCGTTTTCAACGGCAATACGGTAGTCCTGACGATAGAAGCCCGGGTATTTACTGATGAACTCCTGTTCCTGATACTCGGATCTGCGCTTATTGAGGTACCAGTTGACTTTATCCGTAAACTCTACACTGCCTTTCAGCGGTACAAGAGCGATCGGTCCTACAGGAGCCATCGGATTATCGCCATACTGGTTATAACGAGAATACGCGCCTTCGTCTGGTATTTGCATAAAAGATTCCATAATGTGCCTCTCTCTAATGTATTATCTGTCCTAAATTATTCCATTAATTCTTCAATACGTACTTGTCCGAGCAGGGAATTAAATTTTTCGATCGGACTTATAAGCTTGCCGATGGATTCATCAACGTTTAATGCATCAATGATCCGGGCAACGAAAGGAGTCATATTTACATCCACATACCAGGGAGCAGAAAGCAGTTCCTTGGATCTGTAGGTAAGATTCGTGCAGTATACCTGCTTGATAATGCCCTTTTCATAGGCCTCGTTAAAAGGCTCCAGACCGTCGGTAAACAGTCCGAAAGGAGCGGCACAGAAGATGTTGCCGGCACCGCGGTCATGCATATATGTGGCAGTACGGATCATGGTGTTACCGGAATTGATCATATCGTCAACGATCAGCACGTTCTTACCATGCGGGTCATCACCAAGGAAACGGAAAGACTTGATCGGATAGTTTCCGTCTTCGTCAACACATGTGTAATCACGATCACGGTAGAAAATACCCAGCGGCAACTCCAGCATAGAAGAGTAGAAGATCGCACGGGATACAGCCGTCTCATCCGGGCTGATGATCATCATGTTGTTCTTATCGATGTGCAGACCCGGATTCTTGGAAATCAAAGTACTGATGATCTTATAAGCAGACTTCGGCATTTCAATGCCCATCAGAGGAACCGCATTTACGATTCTCGGGTCATGCGGATCAAATACGATCAGATTGGCAACACCCAGATTATAAAGATCCTTCAGCATCTGCGCGCAATCCAAAGACTCGCGGGTAATGCAGTGGTCCTGCCTTCCTTCATAAAGGAATGGCATGATAACGTTGATTCTACGGGCTTTGCCGCTGACAGCCATAATAATACGCAGAAGATCACGGAAATGATCATCCGGGCTATAGTGATGTTCCTGGCCGGAAAGCGTAAACGTGTCTTCGTGGGAAAGCACATCGGAAATAATAAAGATATCATGGCCGCGAACGGTCTGATTCAAAGTCACTTTTCCTTCACCTGTGGCAAAACGGGTAATATTGGCTGAAATCGTAAAATCCCTACGCAAATAGCCGGCGCTGTTTACATAAGGACTATAGTTATTCTGCTGCTTGAGCAGTCTCTTTTCGTATAAAATATCATTGACCTGTCGGACGAAGGCTTCGTTAGAGGTATGGGAAATTATTCCAATCGGACCAAACGGTTCAAGAAGATAGCCCCGATAATCAAAAACGCCTGTTTGACTCGGTGTATTCACGTTCTCCGGCATAGCCACCTCCGCAAAAGTCAGTATAGCCAATCGCTACAGATTAAGTATAACGCTAATCTTTCTTTTTTTGTATTGTAATCTTTTTAGAATTATTCCTAAAAATCTTAGGGTAAATGGTTAAAATGCATATAAAAATGTTTTGTGGCTTTTTTCCTTTCCGGAAGATTTTGCGGATATGATATGATAATAGGGCACAAGGAGGGAATATATGGCTATTCAGTTTCGAAATACGACATTCTGGGGCGTGGCCTCGGATCTGAAGGGATGTCCTCAGCAGGATCGTCCGGAGATCGTTTTGTCCGGAAAATCCAATGTAGGAAAGTCTTCTTTGGTAAATGCACTTGCGGATAACAAGAAACTGGCCCGTGTCAGTGCCACCCCGGGTAAGACACGGATGGTGGTGTATTTCAATGTGGATAACAAGTTGTATTTTGCAGACCTCCCGGGATACGGATATGCCAAAGCGGCAAAGGATGTCAAAGAGAAATTTAATAAGCTCTGTGATCAGTATTTTGTTTCCGGCAGAAAGTTCTCGCTGGTTCTCCATCTGATCGATATCCGTCATGCGCCGTCTGCTGACGATATAAAGATGCTGGACTATATGAACCAGAACAATATCCCTTATTTTCTAGTGTTTACGAAATGTGATAAATTCTCCCGCGCCCAGATGAATCGTCAGCTTCAGGAGTTTTCCAAGATTCTGGATTTTCATGACGATGCTCACTGTTTCGCTGTTTCTGCGGAAAAAAAGATCGGCCTGGATGATCTTCGCAGGGCGATCGAAGAATATCTTCAAGATGAATTAAACAAATCAAACGAATAAAAGACTTTTCCGTCTTTTTACGACAATTTGTCGTGAATTGTCGGGAAATGTCGAATTTTAATACTGAAGAACAACCGGCTTTGTTTGTAAAATGACTCCGCAATCTGAAAAAGGAGCTCATCTTCCATGAAGCCACTGTCCACTGCTACTAGATCTACTGTTAAAACAGCTCCTTTTCAGATGTGCTCCTGGGTCAATACGATATTGGAGTCCCTGTTTCTCCGTCCGATGGTTTTTGTCCTTCTGATGAGTCTTTTGGGAGGATATGCAGGCTTTAATCTTTCCTTCGAATACCGTTTTTCTCTGGCTCTTGCTGTTAGTCTGTTTTCCGGACTTTTGGCATTTCACTGGTTTGAAGATAAGAAGCGCCTCATATCACTATTGCTTGGTATAACAGCATTTAGTGGATTTTTTTGCGGATTTGTCTTATGGAACAAACATGTGTCACGTCTTTCAGATGAAACAGAATATATCGGGACGGCCAGGATCTGTTCGGCCAACTGCGCTTCTGAAGGATATAAGAATATCCGCCTGAAGACTGATGACGGAGAATCGGTTATTTATCTCACAGATCAATGTTACGAGTACGGAAGCACACTTGAAATTGAAGGGAAGATAAGTAACTTAGTTTCTTCCGGGAACCCCGGAGATATGGATTTTTCCAGATATTATAGGAGAAACGGCATTGTCCGCTATCTGGATCCTACAGATGTCAGGCTGAAAAGTTCGAATACATGGAACCCGGTTGATTGGGGATATCGTCTTGGTGCCAGGCTTTCCCGTACATTTCACCAGCTTTGGGAAGATATGACAGGAAAGGAAACAGCCGGTTTTCTTTCTGCCATGATTGCAGGTGATGACTGTTATCTTGAAAAAGAGGAGAAGAACCTCTTTCAAAGCAGTAATTTAGCGCATCTTCTTGTTGTTTCCGGGGCACATATCGGATATCTTACGGCAACTCTATCTGCACTTTTTTCCGTTTACTCCCACAATCGAAAGAAAAAGTTTCTGTTTTTGGCAATAATACTGACTGCGTACGGATTCTTGTGCGGCTGGAGTGGTTCGGTTTCAAGAAGTATCTTTTCATATATCCTGACATCGATCCTTGTATTGAAAGGAAAAGTCTCGGATCGGCTTTCTGCCTGTTCCCTCAGTGCTTTTCTCATACTCCTGATCGATCCTTTCGCCATGTTTTCCTATGGGGTTTTATTGTCTTTTGGTGCTACGATCTCGATTTCTATCTTCGTTCATCGCGTGGAAAACGGTCTGAAAAAGATCCTTCATTTTCTTCCCGATGAGATGATTTGTGCCTTTTCCTGTTTCCTGTGTGCTCAGTTTGGCATGATGCCTGTAATGATTTCAATGGGAAACTCTTTGTCACTTCTGAATATATTCGTTGTCGTTCTTTCAGGGTTTCCTTCGGAGTGTATCTGCTCCCTGGGACTTGTCTTGACGCTCTTTTGTGTTCTTTTTCCTTTTCCGGCAATGGGCCGTTTTCTGTTCATTCCGGTAAGCGGTCTTATCCGTCTTTTGAATTTGCTAGCCCGAGTCGGTTCATTTCGCACATTTGACCGCTTTTCGTATGCACGTGTTCCATTATCGTTACTTTCTTCCGTTTTAGGATTATTTCTGGTTTGCCTTCTTTCACCGGGGATCAGAAGAAGGAGTGCTGCAATCATTTCGTCATTCGGAATGCTTGCTTTTGTTCTAAACGGGCTTTGGGTGCGTGTTCCAATCTGCCGTATCTACTTTCTTGATGTCGGACAGGGAGATGGCGCTCTATTGTGTTATGAAAACAGAACTATTCTCATCGACGGCGGGAAACCGGGAAATGGTGAGACAATTTCCAGAGTAATGGATTTTCTTGGCATCTCCGAGATCGATATGGCTTTGATCAGTCATCTGGATATTGATCATGCCGGTGGAATACTTGAATTATGGGAAATGGGAAGAGTCCATAATCTTTATGCGCCGTATTGGGGAGAAAGCAAGGAAATGAATGAACTTCGGAAAGTCTGTTCATTTCTTCCTGATGAAGTCGAGTCCGTATATGGCGGCTTTGAGATCTTTTTGGACTATGATGTGAAACTATCCTGCCTTTGGCCGGATCTGCCGCATGATGGTGGAAATGAAGATTCCATGGTCCTGTTATTCACATGCCATAATGTGCATGTGCTATTTACCGGAGATATCGGACATGAAACGGAGGAAAGACTCCACAGTCCGGAAATCAATGATATTCAGGTACTGAAAGTCGCTCATCACGGAAGCCGTTTTTCTACTTCAGAAGCTTTTTTATCAGACAAAAAAGTTGATGCGGCTGTCATCAGTGTGGGGTATAATCATTATGGACATCCGTCAGGAGAAGTGCTGGAACGTCTATCCGGCTTTCAGATTCCATATTATCGTACAGATAAAGGCGGATGTATTTTACTTCAGATCTCCGGAGACTCCTGGAAGATCGGGTATTATTTCGAAGAATGAGGACATTATGGCCACTGCTGAAAAAACAAAACTTTATAAGAATTTCACCGACCTTGTTAAAGATTTTAAACAGGGGAAAACTTCGCGGCTGTATTTGTTTTTTGGAGAAGAACACTTTCTGATGGAGATGGCTCTGGCTCATTTGAAGAAGTTTTATCTGGCTGAAGGAGCAGAGAGCTTTGATTTCTATATGAAAGACCAGGGAAACGCGGCATTGGACCTTGAAGAGTTTTCAAGTCTTGTCGGTTCACCGCCGTTTCTTTCAAAGGCCAGAGTTACCGTGATCCGAAATTCCGGCTGGTGGGGAAGCCGTGCTCCATCAAATGCAAAGGAGCAGGAAGCGTGGAAAGCAAAAATAGCCT
Source organism: Oscillospiraceae bacterium (assembly GCA_902802325.1). GTDB lineage: Bacteria > Bacillota > Clostridia > Saccharofermentanales > Saccharofermentanaceae > Scatonaster. Next base: position 27,905 of record CADCLV010000023.1, read on the forward strand.
CCATTCCGGAATATTCCTGTGTGGTGTTCCTGGAAGAAAAGGTCGATAAGAGGAAAAAGTCGCTTATTGACGCAATTTCGCAAAATGGTGAAGTCTTTGAATTTATGATTCAAAGTGAAGAAGATCTGAGCAATTGGATCCGAAAACAGCTTTCTTCTGCCAATATCAGCATTTCTCCGGATTGCGTGTCCAGTCTGATCAGCCGGGTTGATTCATCTATGCGGATGCTTAGAAACGAAGTTTTGAAGATCATACTTTATTGTGAGAATAAGGGTGTTACCAGAGTGGATATGCCACTTCTGGACAAGCTCAGTATTCCCGATGTGCATGCGTCAGTGTTTAAAATGACAGATGCAATCGGCATGAAAGACGCAGGATCCGCTCTTTTGATCCTAAATGATCTGATCCTTTTAAAAGAACCGGTACCAAAGATCCGTCTGATGCTGGCAAGACATTTCCGTCAGCTGATCTGCGCCAAGGAACTGGGAGATGCCAATGCAGTTATCAACGAATTAAAGGTTCGCCCTTTTGTTGCCCGTAATCTGATTACTCAGGCCAGAGGATTTACGATTGAGCAGCTGGAGCGGATCTATGGCCTTTGTTTTGACTCTGATCAGTGGGTCAAGACGGGAAGAATGGAGGATCGGACATCTCTTGAGGTTCTCCTTTCTGCCGCAGGGAAGATCTAATATTCCGTTGACGGAAAAAGCGAATTAAGATAGAATCAATGAGACTTTTTTAATATAGGGAGGAAAGCATGACTAAGATTCAAATGAAAACGCCATTAGTTGAGATGGATGGCGACGAGATGACTCGTATCATCTGGAAACAGATCAAGGAAATCGTGCTTGAACCTTTTATCGATCTCAAAACAGAATATTTCGATCTGGGACTTCCCCATCGTGACGAGACCGACGATCAGGTTACGATCGATGCCGCCAATCGTGCTGCAGAACTCGGAGTAGCCGTAAAATGCGCTACCATCACGCCGAATGCCCAGAGAATGGATGAATATCATCTCAAGCAGATGTGGAAGAGCCCGAACGGCACTATCCGTGCCATTTTGGATGGTACGGTTTTCCGTGCGCCGATCCTAGTAAAGGGAATTAGTCCTTTTGTATCCTGCTGGAAAAAACCGATCACGCTGGCCCGTCACGCTTATGGTGATGTTTACCGTGATGTTGAGATGTATGTATCCGGAAAAGCCAAGGCTGAACTGGT
>CADCLV010000024.1 GCA_902802325.1 Oscillospiraceae bacterium
AGGATCCCGCCCAGTCCCCCAAAGCAGGCAGCAAATCCGAGAAGCTCACGTTCGCGGATCCGGAATGCGTGTTTTTCCGCACGGCGCTTGTCCTCGTGAAAAAGGGCAAAGGTGATCAGGTTTAGGAGCACAAAGAAGATCGCAAATGGAAGTCCGTGCTCGTACACAAAACGAAAAGGAAAAGTCATTTCTGCCTCCGTGACATTATACTGACAATATCCGAAAGTGCCTTGACAAAACAGGGTGCTCTCGAATACAATACACACATGGTGTTTAGCGCTTTAGCAAAGTAAAGTGATAAAGCATTAAGAGGAAAGCTCGTACCCGATTCGAGGCTTCACCTCACACCATATAAAAGTATTATATATGAAAAACAAAGGGAGGACTACCTCATGGGAAATTATCGGTTCCATACACCCGACGGCGTGATCGATATTCTGCCGCAGGAAGCAAGCGTGAAGAGAAAGCTGGAAACAGACATCCGGGAGCTTTTCTCCAGCCATGGATACAGTGAGGTGGAGACTCCGGGTATCGAATATTACGATGTATATTCCAGCGGTGACTTCGTCGCTACCGAGGATATGTTCAAGATGCAGGATAAAGACGGCCGTATCATTGCCATGCGCTATGATGGCACGGTGCCGGTGGCAAGACTTGCCGCTACGCTTCTGAAGGATGAGAAACCGCCGCTTCGTCTTTCTTACGTGGAGAATATGTACCGCTTTAAGCTGAGCGGCGGCGGAAAGCTCCGCGAGTTCTCCCAGGCAGGTGTGGAACTTCTGGGTCTGGATAATGCAGAAGCCGATGCCGAGGTCATCGCACTGGGCATCCAGTCTGTACTGACGACCGGCATTACGGATCTACAGATCTCCATCGGTCAGATCGAATTCTTCCGTGGTCTGGTAGAAGAGTGGGGAATCTCCGCCGAAGATGAAGCTGAACTTTCCACCGCCATCGACCAGAAGGATCTGGTACGGATCGAAAAGATCGCAGAGCGTCTGGGACTGTCGGATGAAGCCAAGGAGCTTCTGGACATGATCAGTAACCGCTTCGGTACCTACGATGTACTGGATGCATTTGAAGCGAAGGTGAAAAACGAAACATCCCGGGCAGCACTTCAGAATCTGAGAGAGATCCTGGATATCCTGAAGGATTATGAACTTCTCCAGTATGTCAGCATTGACCTGGGTATGCTCCGGAGCCTGGATTACTATACCGGCATGATCTTCAAGGGCTTTACCTACGAAGTCGGCTTCCCGATCCTGGGCGGCGGCCGTTATAACAAGGTCATCTCCACATTCGGCAGAGAGCTCTCGGCTGTAGGATTCTCACTGGGGATCAACCTGATCCTTACTGCACTGCGCCGTCAGGATAAGCTTCCGGAATTCGTGGAAGTCGATGCCATCGTCGGCTACAAGGACGGAGAAGGCATGCGCCAGGCTGCTTTTGCTACGGCAAAAGCACTGCGTGAGACGGGATTGAAGGTCATCGTGGATACCCAGCGTCTCAGTGAAGAAGAACTGGATGCCTATGCGGAAGAGCGCGGCATCGACCAGGTGGTATTTGTGGAAGAGGAAGAAGAGCAGGAGGAAAACACATGATTACGATTGCATTATCGAAGGGACGTCTTGCGGAAAAAGCACTGGACCTTCTGGAGGCGGCGGGCTATGACGTGACTGCCGGCAGAGAAGAATCGAGAAAACTGATCCTTCAGGATGAGAAAACGGGACTTAGGTTCATCATGGCCAAACCGGCAGATGTACCGACATATGTGGAATATGGAGCTGCCGATATCGGCGTTGTAGGAAAAGACACACTTCTGGAAGAAGGAAGAAACCTCTATGAGGTGATCGATCTTGGCTATGGCGCCTGCCGTATGTGCGTTTGCGGCCCGGCTTCCCTGAAAGACAAGCTGGATCAGATCCCGAATAAGCGGGTCGGCACCAAGTATCCGAATATTACCCGTGCGTATTTTGAAGGCACAAAGAAGGAAAGCGTGGAGATCATCAAACTCCATGGTTCCGTTGAGCTGGCACCGCTGATCGGTCTGGCAGAAGTGATCGTGGATATCGTTGAGTCCGGACGTACCCTCAAGGAGAACGGACTGGATGTGCTGGAAGTGGTGGCGGACATCAGCGCCCGTGTGGTCGTAAACCGCGTGTCCATGAAGATGAAGGAATCCGAGATCGTTCCGATGCTGGATGCCTTAAGAAAACAGGTAGCCATTAAAAACGCAGAAAAGAAAGAAGGCTAATCATGAAGTGTAAAATGCTGAAAGCCCCTCAGGGGGAACTGAAGAAGATCTGCTCCGACCTCGGCATGCGGGGAAAGATGGACCTGGGCCCCATCATTGACGTGGTCAACGATGTGATCCGGGATATCCGGGAAAACGGAGACAAGGCAGTCTTCGCCTATACAAAGAAATTCGATAAGGCCGATATCACTTCGGCAAATGTACGTGTTACCGACGATGAGATCGCAGCGGCCATGAAGGAACTGGATCCGAACCTCATCAATGTGATGAAAAAGTCTGCCGCCAATATCCTTGCTTTCCACGAGAAGCAGGTGGAGACCGGCTTTAAGATGGATGTGGCAAAGGGCTCCGAGATCGGTATGCGTGTCCGTCCGATCTCCGTTGCCGGTATCTATGTACCGGGCGGTACGGCACCGCTTCCGTCCACGGTTCTGATGAACGTGATCCCGGCCCGGGCAGCAGGATGCCCCCGTATCGTGCTTTGCACGCCGCCGCGCTCTGACGGAACCATAAGTCCGGTCATCTTAGCTGCGGCCAGCATTGCCGGCGCCACAGAGATCTATAAAGTGGGCGGCTCCCAGGCGATCGCCGCGATGGCATATGGAACCGAATCCATCCCGAGAGTGGATAAGATCTGCGGTCCGGGAAATATCTACGTGAATACCGCCAAGCGTCTCGTATACGGTCAGGTGGACATCGATATGTTTGCCGGCCCCAGTGAGATCCTGATCATTGCAGACGATTCCGCTGTGCCGGAGTTCGTGGCGGCAGATTTTCTTTCCCAGGCCGAACACGATGTGCTGGCTTCGGCGATCCTTCTGACCACGTCTGAAAAACTGGCAGAAGCAGTCTATGAAGCTGTGGACCGCCGTTCGGAAAAGAGCCTTCGTAAGGAGATCTTAAGTAAGTCCCTTTCGACCTACTGCGCGATCCTGATCGTAGACGATATGGAAGCCGCTATCGCCTTTAGTGAGGAGCTGGCACCGGAGCACCTGGAACTTTGCGTGGAAGAGCCGGACAACTATATCGACCGCTTAAATAACGCAGGCGCGATCTTTGTCGGCAACTACACACCGGAGCCGCTGGGCGACTACTATGCCGGCCCGAACCACACGCTTCCGACTTCCGGTACAGCAAGATTCTTCTCGCCACTGAATACCGGCGCCTTCTTTAAGAAGATCTCGGTACTGCGTTATAACGAAGAATCTCTGCGGGATTGCTATCAGGATGTGGCCACCTTTGCTGACGCCGAAGGATTAGAGTGTCACGCCAGTGCCGTACGGGTGCGTTTCGAGAATAAATAAAGTGCATTTCCCGGCGAAAAAGGGAATTAGAATTGAGGACAAGAATATGAGTCGTTTCTGGAATGAAAAGACGAGAAACATTGAGCCCTATGTGGCCGGCGAGCAGCCGAAGCCGGGGCAGAAGATCATTAAACTGAACACCAATGAGAATCCGTATCCGGTATCCCCGAAGGTACGGGAAGTGCTGGATCAGGTGGACATCGGGAATCTGGCCAGATACCCGGAGACCTCCAGCCGCATCGTGCGCGAGGAACTGGCAAAAGTTCTGGGAGTAAAGCCCGGGCAGGTATTCTGCGGCAACGGATCGGATGAGGTACTGGCCTTTTCCTTCCAGGCTTTTTTCGAGTCCGGAAAAGACGCAAAGCCCCTTCTGATCCCGGATATTTCCTACAGCTTCTATCCGGTCTATGCAGAGCTTTACGATATTCCGCTTAAGAAGATCCCGCTTCTTCCGGACTTTTCCATTGACGTGGAAGCCTTCTGTAAGGAAGAACAGGGAGGCGTCGCTTTTGCCAATCCAAATGCACCGACGTCGCTTCTTCTGGATCTTTCCGATGTGGAAAAGATCTTAAAGGCCAATCCGGATCACGTGGTACTGGTGGACGAAGCCTATGCGGCATTCTCCGGCCAGACCGCCAGAGATCTTCTTCCGAAGTACCCGAACCTTCTGGTGACCGGGACATTAAGTAAGTCCCACTCCCTGGCAGGACTTCGTCTGGGCTTTGCTGTGGGAAGTGAGGAACTGATCGAAGGACTTTGCCGGATCCGGGACTCCTTTAACTCCTATCCGGTAGATACCATCGCCCAGAAGATCGCGTCCGTAGCGGTCTGTGAAAACGAATGGGTGGAAGAAAACACGAAAAAGATCTGTGCCACCCGTGACCGGATCGCCTCCGCGCTTTCGGAAAAAGGCTGGGATGTGCTTACGTCCAAGACCAACTTTCTGTTTGCCTCTCCGGTGAAAATGTCGGCGGAATCCGTCTACACAAAACTTCGCGGGAAAGGTATACTGGTAAGGTATTTTAATAAGCCGCGCATCAATCAGTATCTGCGTATCACGATCGGTACGGATGAGGAGATGGATGCCTTCCTCCGGGCTGTGGAGGAGATCATGGAAGGAAAAGACGCATGAGCAGACAAGCAGAAACAGAGAGAAATACCAAAGAGACGAAGATCAAGGGTTCTCTGAACCTGGACGGAAACGGTATCAGTGATATCAGTACCGGCATCGGGTTTCTCGATCACATGCTGGACCTTCTTGCCCGTCACAGCGGCATGGATCTGTCGATCCGCTGCGATGGCGACCTGAATGTGGACGGACACCACACCACAGAAGATATCGGTATCGTGATCGGTAAGCTTTTGGGTGAGGCCCTGGGTGAGAAGCGCGGCATCAACCGCTACGGCACGGCTTTCGTCCCCATGGATGAAGCACTGGCCCGCTGCTGTCTGGATATCTCCGGAAGACCGTATCTGGTACTTCAGGCAGAGTTCGGCGGCGAATATGTAGGTGAATTTGCCACAGAACTGGTGGAGGAATTCTTCCGGGCGGTTTCCTTTAATGCCGGACTGACCCTGCACATCAAGTGCGAATACGGCGCCAACGATCACCACAAGATCGAGGCGATGTTCAAGGCCTTTGCCCGCGCACTCAGAATTGCGGTCAGCATCGACGAAAAGTTCAAAGACCAGATCCCGTCTACCAAGGGAGTGCTCTGAGACATGCTGGAAAAGTACCCGTATAACGAAGAATTTGAAGCCTGGGAAATGAAGACCGAGATCCTCGATGAGGCAGTGACGGTCCTGGCTCAGGCAAAAGACGAAGAAGAGTTCATCCGGCGGGCATCCGATCTTACGGAAAAGATCGCCTGGCTCAACGGGCAGGGAGAAGCACTCTGTGATCTTCTGACCCAGTCGGACCTGACGGTGCTGGACGGCGAATCCAAGATCGAGCTTAGGCCCGCGGAGATCTGTGTGAGCCGGTGCTACGCGGAGATGACCGAAGACGGCATCGCGCTGGATATGGTGGTGTCCATCGTCGCCAGCGGTATTGAAAAGGATGTAAGTCTTTTTGCCGATGAATTCGGCAATCTTGAACTCCTGGGCGAGGTCAAGGAAGAATACGAAGAATAAGACAACTCAAGTGCTTTTGCCGTAGGATCGGCGCGAAAAGCACTTTGGGAAATAAGAAAAAGTGAGGTTTGATCACATGGCAACATTACGAGACACGGATTTTATCGATCTTCCGGTATTTATCAAGGGAAAGGTGAGAAATGTCTATGACCTGGGCGATTCGCTCCTGATGGTCGTGACTGACAGAATCTCTGCATTTGACGTGGTTTTTAACGAATGCATTCCGGATAAGGGCAAAGTATTAAGCTCCATCTCCGCTTTCTGGTTCGACTTCACTAAGGATATTATCCCGAATCACGTGATCACCACCGATCCGAAGGAATACCCGATGGGCCTTAGTAAGTACGAAGAGGAACTTCGCGGCCGCTCCATGCTGGTCAAGAAGGTCAAGATGCTTCCGGCCGAGTGCATCGTCCGCGGTTACCTGGAAGGTTCTGCTCTTAAGGAGTATAAGGCAAACGGTACTGTCGGCGGCATGAAGATGCCGGAGGGCCTCCGTCAGGGCGATAAGCTTCCGGAGCCGCTTTTCACCCCGTCCACCAAGGCGGATGAAGGCCATGACATGAACATTACCTACGAGCAGCTGGTCGAACTTCTCGGACAGGAAGATGCAAAAGCACTGAAGGATGCAGCTCTGGCTCTTTATACCAAGGTTTCCGAGTATGCCCTGACCCGCGGCCTGATCCTTGCCGACACCAAGTTCGAGTTCGGTAAGATCGACGGAAAACTGGTGGTTGCCGATGAGATGTTTACTCCGGACTCTTCCCGTTTCTGGGATCTTTCCGATTACGAGCCGGGCCGTGCCCAGAAGAGCTTCGACAAGCAGTATCTGCGTGAGTGGCTGGAGACACTGGATTGGGATAAGACCTATCCGGCACCGACCCTTCCGGAGGAGATCATCAACAAGACCGCTGAGAAGTACAGAGAGTGCTACCGCCTCCTGACCGGAAAGGAACTTGCATGATCGCCATTATCGATTATGGAATGGGGAACCTGGGGTCAGTGCAGAAAGCGCTGGCCTTCCTGGGTTATAGCAGTGAAATTACAGATGACCCAAAGAAAGTCATGGATGCGGACGGCGTGGTGCTTCCCGGCGTCGGCGCCATCGGCGCGGCCATGGAAGCGCTGACATCGAAAGGCCTCGACAAAGTGGTACACGAATATATCGCCACCGGAAAGCCTTTCCTCGGGATCTGCCTGGGAATGCAGATGCTTTTCGATTCCTCGGAAGAATCTTTCGGGGGAGAGCCGGTCAAGGGACTTTCCGTCCTTCCCGGTAAGGTAGTGCGTTTCCCGTCGGATATGGGGCTGAAGATCCCGCAGATCGGATGGAATTCCCTCTCGTCCCGAAATGAGATCCTGCCGGACGGCCAGTATGTGTATTTCGTGCACTCCTATTACTGCGTGCCGGAAAGAGAGGAAGATATTGCGGCGACAGTCGAGTATGGAATCGAATATTGCTGCAGCGTAAAAAGAGAGAATGTCTTTGCCTGTCAGTTCCACCCGGAAAAGAGCGGCGAAGCCGGACTTCGTATCCTTGACCGGTGGGCAAAAAAGACGAAGTAAGAAGACCGTTTGGGAAAACAGGCGAAACAGAGAAAGGACGGATGACCATGCTGAGTAAGAGAATTATTCCCTGTCTGGATGTTAAGAACGGCCGTGTCGTAAAGGGCACCAACTTTATCGCGCTCAGAGATGCCGGAGATCCGGTGGAATGCGCCAAGGCCTATAACGAAGCCGGAGCAGATGAACTGGTATTCTTAGATATTTCGGCGACAGTCGAAGGCAGAGGTACCGTGGTCGACATGGTCAAGAGCGTAGCCGAGCAGGTATTCATTCCCTTTACGGTAGGCGGCGGGATCCGTTCCCTGGAAGATATAAGGGAGATCTTAAATGCCGGCGCCGATAAGATCTCACTGAATTCCGCCGCGGTGAAAGATCCGGATCTGGTCAGACGCGCCAGTGAAAAGTTCGGCTCCCAGTGCGTGGTAGTGGCCATCGATGTCCGCGGAAGATCCGGCGGCACGATCCGTATTGCCAGCACGGATACTTCCTTTAACGGAATCGATGAGTCGGCCAATGAAGAAGATAACAGTAAATTCCCCAGCGGCTACGAAGTCGTGGTTGCCGGCGGCACCAAGGCTACAGGTCTCGATGCGGTGGAATGGGCCAAGAAGGTGGAGGAACTGGGAGCAGGCGAGATCCTTCTTACCAGCCTCGACAAAGACGGTACCAAGAGCGGATTTGATAACGTGATCACCCGGATGGTGGCCGATGCGGTCAATATCCCGGTAATTGCCAGCGGCGGAGCCGGAAAAATGGAAGACTTCTATGACGGCATCGTGGATGGCGGTGCGGACGCGGTCCTGGCGGCCAGTCTTTTTCACTTCGGAGAGATCCGCATCGAGGATCTGAAGGAATACTTAGCTGGAAGAGGTATTCCGGTCCGGACTCTGACACCGGCCCTGAAACTTTGGCAGTCCCTCAAAAAGGACAAGCTGGGTCTGGTTCCGGCCATCGTGGTGGAAGACAGTACCAGGGAAGTCCTGATGATGGCCTATATGGATTATGAATCTCTGGAAAAAACACTTCAGACGAAGCTTATGCATTATCACTCCAGATCCAGAAACAGCCTTTGGCTGAAAGGAGAGACTTCAGGGCATTTCCAGCATGTGAAAAAGGCATTTCTTGACTGCGATCGGGATACACTGTTATTCTATTGTGACCAGGATGGTGCGGCCTGCCACACCGGAAACCACAGCTGCTTCTTTACGGAGATACCGCTGGATGAAGAGAAAGGAACATAAATTATGGACAACAATAGCACAAACGTAAGTAAGGATCTGTATGCGATCATCATGGACAGAAAGGCAAACCCGGTAGACGGTTCCTACACCAACTATCTGTTCGATAAGGGCATCGAGAAGATCGGCAAGAAGGTGGGCGAAGAGGCCATCGAAGCGATCATCGCGGCATCCAAGGGCGATAAGCAGGGAACGATCGAGGAGCTTGCCGACCTTTACTACCACACCATGGTCATGATGGTCCAGATGGGCATCACACTGGAGGAAGTGGAAGAAGAACTGAAGAAGAGATAATCTTTCCGGGTTTTCTTTTATACAAATTTTTCAAAGCGGGAATTGAGCGGAATGCCGTCTTTTCCCGCTTTTTCTTTTTTATTCTGCTGCAGCGAAAAATTTTTGAAATTTTTTCTTCCAGAAATGAACCTTTCCGGAAATCCGCTTGTCTTATGGTTGTATAATGAAGCGGCGACGCGAGATGATCAAGGAGAAAAACGATGGACAACGAAGCGGTATTTCAGGAATACGAAAAACTGGCAAAACGGATCAAAACAGGAGACGACAGTGCATTTTCCGAAATGTACGAAAAATCCTCAAGGCTCGTCTACGGAACCTGTTACGGGATCCTTCAAAATGAAGATGATGCCCGGGACGCTATGCAGGAGACCTATATGGTCTGCTATCAGAAGATCGGGGAACTGGAAAACGACAGGATGTTTCTTTCCTGGCTTAAACGCATCGCGGCGACAAGATCCTTGAACTTATATAAGAAAAACCACGGTGACATCTCATATGATGATGCCATTGAGACGGAAGAGACGATCATCGGCGATGACGATCTGGAAAATCTTCCGGATACGTGGATACTTCAGGAATCGGAGCGGGAAGTCTTCCGTTCGATCCTTCGTTCTTCCTTATCGGATGTGCAGTACCAGACGATCCTACTTTATTACTTCAGTGAACTTTCCGTAGAAGCCATTGCGGACGTGATGCAGTGTCCTGTCGGAACGGTGAAGACGCGGCTGAAATCTGCTCGGATCAAGATCAAGGAAGGTGTCGAAATGTATGAAGAGAAGACTGGCGAGAAGATGAAAGTCGCGATGGCAATGCCTTTCCTGGGAAGATTCTTCCAGGAAGAATTCAAGCAGCTGGTGCTTCCTCCGATCGATCCGGCCGTGATCCTGGCCCGTGCGGCCGAAAGCTACGCGGCCGCAGGAGTCGAAGCCGTAACCGGCGCCTCGGAAGCGTCCGGGGCAGCAAGTGCTGCAACAGCAGCTACGTCCGGAGCTACGTCCGGAACCACATCCGGAGCCGCAACCGGATCCGCCGCAGCAGGTTCGGTAGCCGGTGCTTCTGCAGTTAGCGTGGCCGGAGCCGCGAAAACATCTTTCCTGTCCACTGTTACCGGAAAGATCGTAGTGCTGGTTTCAGCCATTGCCATCCTGATCGGAGGCGGATTTCTGATCAAGTCTTTTATGAAAAAGGCGCCGGAGGAGAAGAAAAAGAATCCGAAGATCGTAGAGAAGACGGAAGAAACAGAAGAGACAGAAGAGACAGAAGAAACAGAAAAAACGGAACTGCCGGAAGAGGAAAAAGCCGCTTCCGAAGATACGGGTGCAAAAGGCCCGGCAGGATCTGAGGCTGGAGCTTCTTCGGACAGCGGCGCAGTGGCTTCCGGAGATCCGGGACTTTCCGGTGAGACGGAAAGTGCGGGGGAGACAGCGGTGCAGACATATAACCAGGTTGGGAAGGTAGCTGTTTCTGATCTTCCGCAGAAAGAACAGCTTTCTCGGCTGGTAAGCATCTTCAAAAGCGAGTATGACCATACGGATATTCCGGATGACTTTGTAAGAAGCGAGCTTGTTACCTCGGAGTATGGCGCACGCTTACCATTCGAATACTATTTTATGGACTTTGAGCGGGGAACCGGTTTTACAGATCCGGATGGGAATTTCGATAAGATGTACTGCGGCCGGATCTATATGCCGTTTGTGGAATGGGCAGAGGAACATATCCTGAATATATCTGAAGAGGACCGGGAAAGGATCAATGCCGAAGAGCGGTTTGAAGTTGTGGTGCAGTCCCCCACGAATAAGCAGGGTGCCTATATCGGAACAGATGACTTCCTCTACTTCTGGCAGGGCGGTACCGGCAACACAGAATCTACGATCGTGCTCTCCGCTTCTTTTGATGGCGAATACTATTCGATCTATACTTCTTCCTACGATGATTTTCTAATGGAAACTGATCCGGATTTCGATCCGGTGCGGGATGGAGTATGGAGATCGTACACCATGAAACTTGTGGAAGTAGATGGAAATCTTTACTGGTCGATCCTGGACTGCCATATGATGCAGGAACATGATGAGTCTGTCCTTCTTTCCGAATAGTGATATAATACGTTCTGCGGCAGTGCTTTTTCCGACGATGGAAAGGGATATCTGCCGCAGAAATGTTTTTTCCTGGCAAAAGCACTTTTTTCGTTGACATATACTTGACTCTGTGATAACATATCCGTTGCTATCGCCGTTTAGGTCTATTTTTTATGCGCGAAAAACCGCGTGAAGAGACGCGGATAAGCAGGATATTTTTGGAGGTGTTCGAACATGGCAACCAAAGCAGGAGCACGTGACAAGCTGACACTGGCTTGTGAAGAGTGCAAGCAGAGAAACTATCAGACATATAAGAACAAGAAGAACGATCCCGATCGTTTGGAAATTAAGAAGTACTGCAAGTTCTGCCATAAGCATACTGTACATAAGGAAACAAAGTAATCCGGCTTTCGTTTAGAAAGTCAAGTTGAGGGTATGACCAATGGCTGACAAGAAGAAGAAACCGAACATCTTCAAGCGTATAGCACAGAAGTTCAATGATGTTCGCCTTGAACTGAAGAGAGTGATCTGGCCCACCAAGGAGAAACTGGCGCAGAATTCTGCCGTCGTTCTGGTGGTCATCGCCGTGTGCGCCATCCTCCTGACCGCGATCGGTAAGGGTGCCGGATGGGTCCTGGAGAAGGTGGGATTCTATAAGCAGAATATCGAGACTTCCGCGACGACAACTGTACCGTCCCTGCCGGATGGTGTGACTGTGCCGTCGGATTCTTCCGAGGCTCCGTCCGAGAGCGCTTCGGAAGCCGAGACTTCTGAAGAGAACGCACCGTCTGAGACATAAGACTGAAGTTTAGGGAAGAGTCGGCCGGGATTTTCCGGAAGACTCCTACGTTGGATAGTAGCAAGGAGCAGAAAATGGCAGAACAGTCATATGAAGCGAAATGGTATGTCGTACATACATATTCGGGATATGAGAACAAGGTGAAGAGCACACTGGAAGCAGTGATCGAGAACCGTGGTCTTCAGGAGATGATCCAGAATGTGTACATTCCGATGGATGAGAGCATCGAGGTGAAGAACGGCAAGAAAACGGTGACCCAGAAGAAGCGTTTTCCCGGCTATGTCCTGATCAAGATGGTCTACACAGAGGAAATCTGGTATATTGTGCGCAACACCCGTGGCGTCAGCGGATTTGTTGGTCCGAATGCCAACAAGCCCCAGCCTCTTTCCGATGAGGAACTGGCAAAGATGGGTCTGGAATCCGGATGGGTTCCGTCCGTGGACTACGAGATCGGCGATTCTGTAAGAATCATTTCCGGCCCGTTCGCCGATTGTGTCGGCAAGGTCGAGGAGATGAACCTGGAGAAGCACATGGTTCGTGTACGTATCTCCATGTTCGGCCGCGAAACACCTGTAGAGATCGAGTTCGCTCAGGTCGTTCGGGTATAAGAAGGAAACGGAGATCCGTTTCAAAGATTTTATGCTTATCACATCTCTTCGGAGATGAACAAAGATATCGGTCCGGGATAAGACGGACTGAAAAGAAATTATTTTGGGAGGTGGCCGCAAATGGCTAAAAAAGTTGTAGGGTACGTTAAACTTCAGATCCCTGCAGGCAAAGCAACACCTGCGCCGCCGGTAGGACCAGCTCTTGGACAGCACGGACTTAACATTGCCCAGTTTGTTAAAGAGTTCAATGAAAGAACAGCAAAGGATGCAGGTCTGGTCATTCCTGTTATCATCACAGTGTATGCTGACCGTTCCTATTCTTTCATCACAAAGACTCCGCCGGTACCGGTACTGCTTAAGAAAGCTTGCAACATTGAGAAGGCTTCCGGTAAGCCGAACAAGGACAAGGTAGCAAAGATTTCTTTCTCGGAGTGCAAAAAGATCGCTGAGATCAAGATCGTTGATACAAATGCCGCAGACATTGACGCTTGTGCGCGTATGGTAGCTGGTACTGCCAGAAGCATGGGTATCGTTGTTACTGAGGACTGATTTGAAGGAGAGTTACTATGAAAAGAGGAAAGAGATATACAGAGCTCGCTAAGCTCGTAGACAGATCTGTTTCTTACGATCCTTCTGAAGCAGTTCGTCTGGTTGTAGAAACAGGTAAAGCTAAGTTTGATGAGATGGTAGAACTTCACGTTCGTCTGGGTGTTGACTCCCGTCACGCTGACCAGCAGGTTCGTGGTGCTGTAGTTCTCCCTCATGGTACAGGCCGCACCAAGCGCGTACTCGTTATCGCTAAGGGCCCGAAGGCTGATGAAGCTCAGGCTGCCGGCGCAGAGTATGTAGGTGCTGAAGAGTACATCGATAAGATCGCTAATGAGAACTGGTTCGATTTCGACGCTCTCATCGCGACACCGGACATGATGCCGAAGCTCGGCCGTCTTGGTAAGGTCCTCGGCCCGAAGGGCTTGATGCCTACACCGAAGGCCGGCACAGTTACCATGGATGTAGCAAAAGCTGTTACAGATATCAAAGCCGGTAAGATCGAGTACCGTCTCGATAAGACAAACATCATCCACTGCCCGATCGGCAAGGTTTCCTTTGGCCAGGAGAAGCTCGAAGAGAACTTCAAGACCATCATGGACGCAATCATCAAGGCTAAGCCGTCTGCCGCTAAGGGTCAGTACCTGAAGAACGTTTCCATCTGCGCTACCATGGGTCCTGGTATCCGTGTAAATCCGGCTAAGCTCGGCTAAGCAGGATCTGAAACGTAAGGGGCGTATCCACTCCGAACCGGAAAGTGCTTTTCCGGATGGATACCACAACTTAATAAAATATCCACTGCTGAAGACAGCGGGAGAGCGATCGTAAACGTTAAGTCGTCCCGCCGAGGTGAGGAATCAATTGTATTGAGTACTTGATACCCCTCGCGAAACAGCGTGGGGTATTTTAGTAATCAATATAAGGAGGTATAAAGATCATGCCAAGTGAAAAGATTTTGGAAGCAAAGAAGAAGATCGTTGCGGATCTGGTAGCAGATTACAAGGAAGCTCTTTCTTTCGTTTTCGTTGACGCTCGTGGTCTGACTGTTGAACAGGATACTGCTCTTCGTTCTGAAATGCGTAAGAACGGTGTTGTGTACAAGGTCGTAAAGAACACGACTCTGAATCTTGTCTTCAAGGAACTCGGTATCGAAGGTCTGGACGATATGTTCAAGGGCCCGACAGCCGTTGCTTATTCTAAGGAAGACATGATGGCACCTGCAAAGGTTTCCAAGAAGTTTGCTGATGATTTTGAGAAGCTCGACATTAAGGGCGGTATCATCGAAGGCAAAGTGGCTACTGTCGCAGAGGTCGAGGCTCTTGCAGCTGTTCCGTCCAAGGATGTACTGCTCAGCCAGATCGTCTATGCTTTGCTCTTCCCTATCACCAAGCTTGCTATGCTCACCAAGGCCGCTGCCGAAAAGCTCGAGTCTGAGGGTGGCGTAGCTGCAGAAACTCCGGCCGCTGAAGCTGCTCCGGCAGAAGAAGCACCGGCAGAGGCTGCTCCGGCAGAAGAGCCTGCCGCCGTTGCTGCAGAAGCAACAGAAACACCTGCTGAGTAATCTCAGTACATAGCTAGTTACGCCGTAAGGCGATTACAAAACTTAATGGAGGAAAAATAACAATGGCTAGTGAAAAAATTACAAAGCTTCTCGAAGAAATCAAGACACTGTCCGTTATGGAACTGTTCGAGCTCGAGAAGGGTATCGAAGAAGAATTTGGCGTATCTGCTGCTGCTGTAGCAGTTGCTGCTCCTGCTGCCGGCGGTGACGCTGGTGCCGCTGCTGCCGCTCAGACTGAGTTCACAGTAACTCTGAAGAGCGCTGGTGCTCAGAAGATCGCTGTTATCAAGGTTGTTCGTGAGCTGACAGGTCTGGGCCTGAAGGAAGCTAAGGAACTCGTTGATGGCGCACCGAAGGCTGTTAAGGAGAACGTTTCCAAGGAAGAAGCCGATGCTGCTGCTGCTAAGCTGACAGAGGCCGGCGCTGAGGTTGAGGTTAAGTAATCTTACCCTTGGAGTTTCTCTTCTAAACGAAGTTTAACAGAAAGGGGCTGTCTTACCAAAGTAAGATAGTCCCTTTTCTTTCTTCGGATTCAAAGAAAATGCTTGACAATGAGTTTTTCTGCTGATAATATTTAATGGCGTCAAAAAACGTGTGGAATATGGCGGCATAGCTCAGTTGGCCAGAGCGTCCGGTTCATACCCGGCAGGTCGTAGGTTCAAATCCCACTGCCGCTACCACATTCCATGGCCCGTTGGTCAAGCGGCTAAGACAACGCCCTTTCACGGCGTAGACAGGAGTTCGATTCTCCTACGGGTCACCAAGAAAAAGACTGTTTCCAGAGAAACAGTCTTTTTTCATTTTCGGATATTTTTGTTTCAGAACCGACGGGGCTTATCCGTTTTGTCTTTTCAAGTTTCGGGAATCTCTTTATAATGAAAACAGACATGTGCGAGAAAGATCGTGCATTGGGGAAACACATCTTGAGGAGGGTGTCATATGAAGAAATTGGTGGCAGCACTGCTGGTTTCGTCGATGGTCTTAAGTCTCTGTGCCTGTAAGAAGAGCGAAGAGAGTACCACGGCGACAACGGAAAGTATGGGGACCGATCAGTCGATCGAGGTCACGACTCAGAGCGAAACGACAGAGGAAAGTACCGAGGCAAGTATCACGGAGGATCCGGATATCGGAACCCGTGCCACATCGGAGCTTTTTGACGGGGCATATGCACTGGATGAAAGCTTTAACGATCCGGATAACTTTGCCTGGCATGTATATACCGAATCAAACGGTTCCTACGCGCTTTCCGATGAGGATGGCAAGATGGTGGCGAAGATCCAGACACCGGGCTTTGTAAAGCATGCCTGTCAGATCTATCGTGACGGATTCCAGATCTACCAGAATGCCGAATACCAGATCGATTTTGATATCTACAGCGATATAGAGCGCGACTTTGAATGGCGTATTCAGGTAAACGGCGGCGACTATCACGCCTACTATGTGGAAGAATCCGCCCATATGGGTACACAGCCGACTCACATCACCGCCGTCTTTACCATGTATGAGCCTTCCGATCCGGCTCCGCGTTTCTGCTTTAACCTGGGTCCGCAGGGTGACCTGCCCGATAATAAAAGCCATACGGTCTATATCGATAACCTGACCATGCAGGTCCTGAACAGCTCCAATGCAGTTGAGATCGAACCTCTTCCGCCGGCCAATCCGGTAGCGCTGAACCAGCTGGGTTATCAGCCGGGAGATCCGAAGGTCGTCTTTGTCGAAAGTAAGACTGACACGAAGTTCGATATTATCAACACGGAAACCGATGAAGTCGTCTATTCCGGAGAGTTCTCCGATCCGAAGATCTGCCGCGGCTCCAGAAGCTCGGTAGTCGAAGGTGATTTTTCCGATTTCAATGAACCGGGTTCCTATATCATCCGTACTGATGTCAGTGGCGATTCCTTCCCCTTTGATATCAAGGAAGATGTCTATGCCGAAGCACTCCGGGCATCTGTCCTGATGCTTTATACCCAGCGCTGCGGCTGCGAAGTGACCGATGCGATCGGTGAAGAATATAAAGACTTTACCCATCCGGCCTGCCATACGGGTGAGGCCCAGATCTACGGAACCGACACAAAGATCGATGTCAGCGGCGGCTGGCACGATGCCGGTGACTATGGCCGTTATGTGGTACCGGGCGCCAAGACGGTGGCAGATCTTCTCATGACCTATTCTGACACCGGCTACGATACAGATGAATTAGGTATTCCGGAAAGCGGAAACGGTGTTCCGGATGTACTGGATGAAGCCCGTTATGAGCTGGAGTGGCTCTTTAAGATGCAGGCGGAAAACGGCGGCGTGTACCATAAGGTGACCTGCGCCAACTTCCCGGCGACAGTTATGCCGGAAGAAGAGACCGAGCAGCTTCTCGTAATGCCGATCTCCACTACTGCTACAGGTGACTTTGCCGCCGTTATGGCCAAGGCTTACGGTGTGTATAAGAACTTCGATGAAGAGTTCGCAGCAAAGTGTCTGGAAGCCTCCAAGAAGGCCTATGCCTATATGGAGGAAAATGCAGAAGCCGATACCACCGGATACCTGAACCCGGAAGATGTGGTTACCGGTGAATATCCGGATGCCGGAAATAAGGACGAGTGGTTCTGGGCTGCCATTGAGCTTTATATCGCTACCGGCGAGCAGGCATATCTCGACCGTGCCAAGGAACTTTATAACGAGAAGATGGAACTGGGTCTGGGCTGGATCGAAATGGGCCTTTATGGCGTCTATTCCTACCTGCGCTCCGACGTGACCGGAAACGACAGTGAATTTACCGAAGAATTAAAAAAGCGTGTCCTGGACGAAGTGAGCCTTGCGCTGATCGTATCCAAGAGTGAAGGTTACTATAACCGCATGGGCGCGACGTATCCGTGGGGCAGTAACCTGACAGTCAGCAACAACGGGATCCTCTACTACCTGGGATATCTCCTGTCCGGAAATGAAGAATATAAGGCACTTTCCGGCTATCAGGTGGACTACATCCTCGGTATGAACTGCTGCGGCTACAGCTTCCTGACCTGCTATGGCGATCACGCGGCAGAGCATCCGCACCATCGTCCGTCCCAGGCGAAGGGACATGCGGTGCCGGGTATGGTAGTCGGCGGCCCGAACGGAGAGCCGGCGGATCCGTATGCCATTACGGTGCTGTACGGCATGGCGAAGGCCAAGTGCTATGTAGATAACGACAGCTGCTACTCCATCAACGAGGTGGCGATCTACTGGAATTCACCGTTTATCTACATCCTGTCAGCCAAGGCTAACTAAAAAGGAATACGAAAAGTAATCGTTTTTTGAAAATAATATGGCGTCTCCTGATTGCATGGTTGTGATTGGGAGACGCCATTGTTATAATGATATTAGGTTTTTTTTAGTAAATTCGTTCAGGCGTCGGAATGGCACATTTCCCAGGAGTTAGAAATGCCGGCATCCGGGGCAGATGGGGAAATCTTCCATGGGGGGATCGAATCTATTCGATTTGGAGGAGCGGGAATGAAAGACTTGCAAAAACGGCAGGAGAGAAAATGGTCTTCGAGACATGCACTCGGCTTCCTTATAGTTTGCCTGGCCGGTATTTTTCTAAACTTAGGTTTTTCCTCACTTAGCGGGAAACTGGGCCTTCCTTTTTATCTGGATTCCATTGGCACGATACTGGTTACTCTGATCGGCGGCGCGATCCCAGGTGTAGTGGTGGGCTTATTTACGAATTTCATTAAGTCCATATCGGATTTTCCATCGATCTACTATGGTTGCATAAATGTAATGATTGCCGTTGTCACGGCGCTCTTTGCACGGAATGGTCTTCGTAAGCGTCACATTATTCCCTTGATCCTTTCTTTAGGTTTTGTCGGTGGTGTCTTAGGCGGCATTATGACATGGTTCCTTTTCGGGTTTGCCACGGAAGGAATCAGCGCGGAATTTGCCAAGAGCATTCACTACACGATCCCGAGCCGGTTCCTTTCCCAGATCATGGCGGACTTTGCTTTCGATATAGCCGATAAGGCCATCTCTGTTGTGGCTGCCTATCTTATCGCCTTTCTGGTGCCGGAAACAATAAGAAATCTTCTGCATACTGATGGTTGGCGCCAAAATCCGCTGAATTCAAAAGAACTGAAAGAGATCAACCGTACTCAGGTCCGGCAGATCTCCCTTCGTTCCAAGCTGATCATCCTGGTAACTGTGGCCATGACGATCATTGCCGTGGTGGCGATCAGTATCGGATATGTCCTTTACCGGGAAGAGACCATCGATGACCATTCGGAATTCGGACAGGGAATCGCGAGATACGAACGGGATGCCATCGATCCGGAAATGGTCGATTCATTCCTGGAACTGGGAGAAGAGGCGCCCGGATATAAGGAGACGGAAGAGCGGCTGCGTCATATATTGGACTCATCCACAAATATTAAGTTCATGTATGTATATCAGATCCGGGAGGACGGCTGTCATGTGGTTTTCGATCTGGATACTGAAGAGGTGACCGGCGCGGAAGCCGGAGAATTCATTCCGTTTGAAGAAGATTTCGAGAAATATAAAGATGAACTTCTGGCCGGAAAACCCATCGATCCGACGATCAATAACGGTATGTACGGATGGCTGCTGACCGCTTACGAGCCGGTCTATAACCACAATGGAGAATGTGTCTGCTATGCCGGCGTGGATATTTCCATGAATACGCTTCAGCAAGACATGTATACATATCTTTCCAAGCAGATCTCCCTGTTCCTGGGCGTGTATATCGTAGTCTTGTGCCTGGTGGTATGGCTGGCGGACTTCCAGATCATTTACCCGTTGAATTCCATGTCCTACGGGGCCAGTGCTTTTGCCTACACCTCAACGGCGGAGCGAAATGCCAGTGTAGAACGGATCAAAGCCCTGGGGATCCGTACCGGTGATGAGATCGAAAACCTGTATCGGGCCTATTCCCAGACGACGGAAGAAAGTATGCAGTACCTGACGGATATCCGAAAGAAATCCCGTCAGATCGATAAGATGCAGGGTGGCCTTTTGATGGTCCTGGCGGATATTATCGAGAGCCGAGACCAGTGCACCGGCGACCATATCCGAAAGACGGCCGCCTATACCGAGCTCATTTTGAAGCGCCTTCAGGAGAAGGGAGCATTTCCGGATATCCTTTCGAAGGAATATATCTCCAATGTGGTCCGGGCGGCACCGCTTCACGATATCGGCAAGATCAATGTTCCGGATGCCATCCTGAACAAACCCGGAAAACTGACGGACGAGGAATATGAGATCATGAAGGGCCATGCGCAGGCCGGCTATGAGATCATCGAAAAGGCAATCGCCAATCTGGATGATATCGGTTATCTTCATGAAGCCAAGGAGATGGCGCATTACCATCATGAAAAGTGGGACGGTACCGGATATCCGTTGAAACTGAAGGGAGAAGAGATCCCGCTTTCGGCAAGAGTCATGGCCGTGGCGGATGTCTTTGACGCCTTAACTTCGAGACGAAGCTACAAGGCTCCCTTTACCTTGGAAAAAGCCATGAGCATTATTACTGAGGGCGCCGGAAAGCATTTCGATCCGCAGGTGGTAGAGGCCTTTAGTGATTCGAAGGAAAAAGTGCAGGAGATCCTCGATAGGTTCAGTGATGAGTCCGATCCTGCCCAGCCGGATGCCAAGGATGAAAAGGCCGAGGAGATGAAATAAAAAAGCGCCAAAGGCAGTTTTACGGCAAATGAGGACGCATATGTAACGATTTATGTGCAGTTAAACCAGTGTCCGCAACATATTAAAGCAAAGAGAAATAGAGTATAGTAGTATGTGCCCGAAAGGTTTCGCTTTCCGGGCACATTTTACTTCAATGTATCAACATAGGGAGGACAAGGAAAAATGAAGAAGAAAATCGCGGCTGTACTCATGGCCATGGCGCTCACTGTTTCTGTTTGTGCCTGCAGTAAGAAGGACGACAAGGATGAGACCAAAAAGACCAAGAAGACTACAGCAGAAGAGACTTCTGAAGAAGATCCGACAGATGAGACCACAGAGGAAACTACTGAAGAAACTTCTGAAAGCACAGAAGAGACAACAGAAGAATCCACTGAGGATACAACTAAAGCAACCAAAGGTACTGCCGGAAAGAAGGATTTCGGTGATGCGACCGGTGTCGATGCCGTGAAGATGGACCTGGAAAATTCCGGTTTCAAAATCAACGACACCACTGATGTAACGATTGGAGAGTTTGAGGGCGCGACCGCCGGTTTCTCTGCCGTAAACGACAAGGAAGAGATCTACTACCTCGAGTATGCAACAGAAGATGAGATCAAGGCTATCGATGAAAAGGGCCTGCCGCTGCCGGCTGCCGGCAAGACAAGAGTCGGCGTGGGTGAGGTTACATGGCACTATGATATGGATGATGCTAACCAGCAGTTCCAGTGCCTGATCCTCAATCCGAACACCAAGCAGCTCCTGTTCTACAAGGGTACAGAAGAAAGAGGCGCACGCTGCAATGCTTACGCTATGGAACTGGGAATCATCCCGGAGATGAACGGCTGGGCATCTTTTGAAGAAGATCCGGAATATCCGGATGGAAAGCCTCTGACCACAAAGCCGCAGGAAGCGCCGGATGTAACTTTCAAAAACGAGAAGGCAAAAGCACTGATGGATGAACTGGTTGCAGAAGGCTGCCAGATCATGGAGCTTCCGGCAGAAGGGTTCACTACTGACGGTCTGCAAGGTGACTATGTCGGATTTATGGGAAGCGGTACAGATAGCGGCAAATATGCCGGACTGTCACTGTTTATGTACGCTGAAAGCGACGCACAGAGCATGGCAGAAGCTTTCGATCAGATGAAGACCGAGGCTTCGAACAGCAGCACGAACGGCGCAAAAGTGGATATCAAGGAAGACGGCAATATCAAAACGCTTACTGCTGACATGATGGGTACAGTTGTCATAGTAGTATTCGATCTGGATAACGGCTATATGTGTGAGTGCATGGCTTCTGATGCTGCTTTGGCTGATGAGCTTCTTAAGGCTTGCGGTATGTCGATTTGATCCTAACTCCGAAGTCCCTTCGGAAACGAATTGTGCAATATCGAGAAAATCGCCTCCTTTGTTGTAAAAGGAGGCGATTTTTGTATAATAAATGTTGGCCGCCGGTGCCTCGTAACAGAGGAGAATAGGGAATGCGGTGAAGATCCGCAGCAGCCCCCACTACTGTAACCCGGTACGAAATCCCGATAATGGTCATTGGCCGTTTTCCCTTTTTAACGGGAAAGAGATATGGCTGAGAAGGCGAGGGAAAGTAGGAGAGACGGGTAAGCCAGGAGACCTGCCGGTGAGTTTTTGTTTTTTGTTCATTCCGGGGACGGGGAAAGAACAGGAGGGAGTTTCATATGAAAAAATCATGGAAGGCGCTGGCGCTGGGTCTGACGCTGTCTCTGTGTGTTGCTTCTTTCGGCGCCTGCAGTAAGAAGGACGAAACAACAGAGGAAAAGACATCCGCTACGACAGTAGAAACCGAGTCGGAAAGCGAGTCGGAAAGTGAGTCGGAAAGTGAGTCTGCTACCGAGGCAACTTCGGAAGACACTGCTTCCGAGACCTTTGAGGAAGGCTATCCGGTTGAACTGACAGACATCTACGGCAACAAGGCGGTCGTAAACGCCAAGCCGAAGAGGGTCGTATCCGTGAGCCCTGCCTGCACAGAGCTGATCTATTCTCTGGGCGTGGAAGACACTTTGGTCGGACGCACCAACTACTGCAACTATCCGGAAGCGGCACAGTCGATCGAGACCATCGGTGACATCAATGCTCCGGACGTCGAAAAGATCATCAGCCTGGAGCCGGATCTGGTTATCGCAGACTCCATTTTCCCGGAAGATGCATATAATCAGCTGACCGGTCTTGGCATCAATGTCGTGATCCTCAACCAGGAAAAGGTCGTAGACGGTGTCTATACCAAGATCGAGAACATGGGTAAGATCTTCCACGTAGAAGATAAGGCCAATGAAGTGATCGCTGAAATGAAGGCGAAGATCGATGGCGTACAGGATGCCCTGAAGGATGTGAAGAACCATCCGTCTGTTTACTATGTGGTTTCTTTCGGTGAAGGCGGCGACTGGACTGCTACCGGTGATACATTCATCAACGATATTATCGAGCTTTCTGGTGCTGAAAATGTAGCGAAGTCCGGTTCCAACTGGGCCTATAACGCAGAGGATCTGATCGCACAGGATCCGGAGATCATCATCATCCCGTCCTGGGCAGATGGCACATTCCAGACCACCGCTCCGTATTCCGAACTGACCGCTGTTAAGGAAGGCAATGTTATCGTTCTGGACAGCACAGATATGCTGGACCGTCAGTGTGCAAGAAATGCAGACGCGGTCGAGATGCTGGCGAAGCTGATCTTCCCGGAGTGCTTCGAGGGAACAGAAGAAAAAGCAGCTTGATCTTCTGCCGGTATTTTGGCGCAGATGAATTAAAGGGATTCTTATGAAAAAAGAACCGCTGAAAACTTCAACTTTAACTATGGCCGGAGGGAGCCTTGCGCTCCTTCTGGTCATTGTTGTTATTTGGGCTTCGGCTGTCGGCTCGGTTTCAGTGCCTTTTTCGGAAAGTGCGAAGATCGTATTTTCCAAACTGCCGTTTGTGGACACAGAAAAACTTCTGGAGGGCATTTCCCGTCCGCATCAGACGATCATCTGGGACGTGAGACTTCCGCGTGTGCTTCTTGCCGGTATGGTGGGAGGAGGGCTTGCGGCTTCTGGTGTGGTCATGCAGGCTTTATTCCGAAATCCACTGGCGGATCCGCAGGTGCTGGGCATTTCTTCCGGTGCGGCGTTTGGCGCAGCGATTGCTATGGCATGCGGGATCACTTTCTCGTTTATGGGTATCAGCAGCATCTGGATGTTTGCCTTCGGCGGAGCGATCCTGACCATGCTTCTGGTATTCCGGGTAGCGAGGGTGGCCACATCCCATTCTGTTACCGGGATCCTTCTGGCCGGTATCGCCTGCTCATCTATGCTGACGGCGGCCATTACTCTTCTCATGATGTGGAACCGGCAGAAGCTGGAACAGATCTATCTTTGGATGCTGGGAAGTTTTTCTTCCGCCACATGGATCAAAGTGGGCTTTATGGCGATCGTGCTGACAGGTGCGCTTCTGGCATTCGGGATTCTGGGAAGAGACCTGGATCTTCTTTCTTTCGGAGATCAGGAAGCCCAGAGCATGGGTGTCTCAGTGAAACGCACCCGTACGCTGTCCGTACTGGCGACGTCTCTTCTGGTGGCAGCGGCAGTTTCCGTCAGCGGGATCATCGGCTTTGTCAGCCTGATCATTCCGCATATCATGAGACTTCTGGCGGGCCCGAAAAACAGACGGCTTCTTCCGCTGGCTTTCTTTGGCGGCGCGATCTTCATGATCCTCTGTGACATGATCAGCCGTACGGCTGTACCTCCGACAGAGATCGCCGTGGGCGCGATCACCCAGGTTACCGGCGCGCCGTTTTTCCTGTACCTTCTTTGGAAAGAAAGAAGAAAGGGGGAACAGTCATGAGCGACGAAAAAAGACCTGTCGATATCGAAGTCAGAAACTTAAGCTATCAGCCGGGCGGAGTTCAAAGACCGATCCTTTCGGATATTTCCTATTCTTTCCTTTCGGGACACATGACGGCCCTTTTAGGACCGAACGGTTCCGGAAAGACAACGCTTCTTAGGCACTTTTTACTTCAGATCAAAAGCCCGGAAGGGGCCGTGCTTCTTCAAGGAAAAGATGCGCTGTCTTATTCTCCGAGAGAAAGAAGCCGGATCCTTTCCTGGGTACCGCAGAATAATAACGGCGACAGTGCATTTGCCGTAGAAGATGTCGTCCTGATGGCCCGATACCCGTATAAAGGCACCTGGGACAAAGATACACAAGAAGATCGAAAGATCGCCGAAGATGCCATGAAGACCGTGGGCGTATGGGAGCTTCGGAAAAGAGCTTTTGCGTCCCTGTCCGGAGGGGAAAGGCAGCGGACCCTGATTGCGCGGGCACTTGCCCAGACAACGCCGTGGATCCTTCTTGACGAGCCCACATCGAATCTGGACATCAAGCATCAGCTGGGGATACTGGACCTTTTAAAGAAAAGAGTGGACCAGGGACTTGACAGTGTCGTAGTGGTGATGCACGATTTTAACATGGTCCAAAGGTTCTGTGACCGGGCCATCCTTCTGAAAAACGGATGCGTGGCCGCGAAAGGCACCGTGGATGAGGTGCTTGTTCCGGACATTATGCGTGATGTATATGAAGTGGATTTCGACATCGTGGAGCAGAGAGGACAGAAGATCTTCCTGCCGAAAGAAGAGATTTAAGCAGCGCAAGGAGCGGAACATGGAATTCTTTACAAAAGCCGACAACTTCGAAGAATATCTCGAGGTCAGTGAATATATCAACCACAACCACATTAAGGTGGCCTATCTGTCTACATACTTCATGGAGACCATTATGAAGGATCTAAATGAAGGAAAAGAGATGACCTATCCGGATCCGGAAATGGAGTTTGCGCTCCGGGCTTTTACTTTTGTAAGAGATGAGATCTCCCACAGTAATGATGTGGGCAGAAAAGAACTGTGCCTTCGGGCTTCGGAAGTCCTGGACAAGAGGACCGGCCTTTGCTTTGGAAAATCCCATCTTCTTTGTGCGCTTCTTCGGGCGGCGGGAATTCCGGCGGGACTGGGATATCAGTATCTGCGGCTGGATGAGAATGATGAGGAGTCTCCGCTTATCCTGCACGGACTGAATTTCGTATATTTTACTTCTCTGGGAAGATGGATCCGGCTCGATGCCCGTGGAAATAAACCCGGCGTGGATGCGCAGTTCTCTGTGGAAGAAGAAAAACTGGCTTTTCCGGTAAGACCGGGACTTGGGGAGACGGATCTGCCGTTTATTTTCCCAAGGCCGGATGCAGGGGTGATCGGGAAACTGCGGCAGTATAAGACAGTTCAGGAAGCCATGGCAAATCTTCCGGACAAGATCGCGGGGATCTGCTGAGTTAGGCTCAAACTTCGCGAAGCTCGTTTGTCGCCAAGGACCGACGGGATTCAATTGTCCTTCGTGCGCTTTTTCTTCCTTCGCTCTTTGATGAGCGATCATTTTTCCTTATATCTAAATCATGCCGAGATGCTTGACGCATAGTAGGTTTGATGGTATTATCTTATTCGCTGATTGCGAAATTGGCGCCATAGCCAAGTGGTAAGGCAGAGGTCTGCAAAACCTTTATCCCCGGTTCAAATCCGGGTGGTGCCTCCAAGTAAGACTGACTCATACGGGTCAGTCTTTTTTCTTTTTCAAAAATATCTGATATACTGCAAGAAAAAAGAAATGGGGCGGCGACAGTGCATTTGCCGCAGGAAGGGAATGGAAAATGAAGAAATCATGTAAATGGATGGCGCTTTTACTGTCCGGTTTGATGGTCCTTTCGGCCTGCAGTAAGACGGAGGAAACCACGAAGAAAAAGAAGAAGACAAAGAAGACCACGAAGACGGAAGAAACCGAGCCGGATGAGACGGATGAACCTTCGGATTCTACCGAAGATACGCCGGCACCGACAAAGGATACTACGACAGAACCGGACTCCAGCACGACTTTGGCATCGCTGACAACTCCGGATGTCGGATCGTCGACAAGAGGGGTTCCGGATACTTCGTCTGATTCTAAGGATACGGAGCCGGCCCAGACCGGTGTATCCCAGCAAAGCAGGAAGGTTCGGGAAGTGCTGGAAGCACATGGATTCATGATCTTTGAAGAACAGGATGACTGGTGCGATGAGACTTTCGGCGCCTATCTCGAGTCAAATGACGGAGGCGGAGTTGCTGTCATGTTCGATGATTATATTGACCAGGAAGAAGCGAAGGAGTATTTCAACGATAGCTTAGAAGAAGCGCAGGAAGCGAAAAACACCGGAGAATTGATCGGAACGGTCGAGGTGAACGGAAACCGCATGACGATTCAGGGATACGAGAAGGGAAATGAAGAGGACGGAGAATTGTACGGCATCATGATCCTGGATGGGGATATCGTAATTGCAGCATCAAGCTTCGGTGCTCAGGATGATGCGAAAGCTCTGATCGAACAGATACTCAAAGAGTGCGGCTATTAAGCGAAAATAATGTGTGATGTGAAAGGACCCGGCTATGAGTAATGGCCGGGTCCTTTTCTTTTTGTCAATAAAGTGCGTGTTCTTCACAGAGAAGAAAGTTTTCATATTGATAATAGTGCTTCTATATTCGTTTCTTACAATGAAAGTGTTATAGGAAAAGGGGGTGGGGGTATGAAGATCGAATCGTTGAGTTGCCCGAATTGTGCGAAGACGCTGACGCTTTCGGACCTAAGTGAGAATGTGAAGTTCGCAAAGTGCCCGGCGTGTGGGGCGCAGCTGCATATTGACTATGAGCAGGGCGGAAGTTCTTCGGCCGGAGGGAACAGAGATCCCCGAACGGAGATCGTTGACGATGCGACCGGACAGGTTCTGGCCCGGATGGTGATCCCGGATGGATGGGAGGCGCGGGGCGTGACGCTGAATATGTATCAGGGTATCGATAAACCTTTCCTGTCTCAGGTGCTGGCCAGGTCAAAGGACGGAAGTTCTACTGTGCTTATCCGCACGGGCGAAATGTATCTGGATGTTCTGGAATCTTTCGATAAGCTGATGGGTTCCGATAAGTTTGTGGATGGGAAGATATGTAAAACCTTACCGCTCAAGATGGCGCGGCAGCTTCCTTATTCGAATTATCTCAATGTGTTTACGGTGCGTATGCTTCAGGATCCGACGATCAAGGCGGTGGCGAATGCCTCGCTTCCAAGTGTTTTCGGCCTGCATCCTGAACTTTCGAAGCGCCAGCTTTTCTCAAAGTTTGAATTCCAGAAGTCCTGGGACATGTCATATCCGAATCCGATCTCCGAACCGTTCCTTCTTTCTACGAAGGCCGAATCGCTTCTTCGGAAGTTTGCGGGAAAAGACAAGATCTATATGGTCGGTATGGACATGACGTCGATGGAGTGGGAGTCGAAGATCACACAGTATGCAGCGGCATATGGCATGGTGGGCATGATGGCGATGGCGAGAAAGTGCCACGGTCATTATGTGGTCTGGGGCAGTGAAAATATATACTTCTGCACGACGGATCCGGAACATGAAGCATCGGCGACAGCGGCTTTTATGCAGATGGTATCTACCTTCAGTTTTGATGATTCGGTCTATAGGAAAAAGTTCGATCACGCTTCGGAACATAACCGTCAGGAACTGGCGAAGAATCAGGCACTTCAGGCACAGAATGCGGCGCTTCAGCAGCAGCTCCAAATGAATCAGGCG
>CADCLV010000025.1 GCA_902802325.1 Oscillospiraceae bacterium
GTTCCGATGCAGATGCTGGCGTATTATGTGGCAAAAGAGAACGGCTGTGATATCGATAAGCCGAAGAATCTGGCGAAATCCGTTACAGTAGAATAAAAAGATAAAAAACAAAAGAAATACTTTTCTTGCTTGTCCTCGGGCTTGGGCCCTGCGGAGGCGGCGAAAAGTATTTCTTTTTGTTTGAGCTGTTTTCTACAGTTGCCCGGATTTCGGCGGATTTTCGGGTATGAAAAAAGCCGTCACGTTTGTGACGGCTTTTCTGGTGGAGCATAGGGGACTTGAACCCCTGACCCCCACACTGCCAGTGTGATGCGCTCCCAACTGCGCTAATGCCCCAGATGGTCTATCAAAGACAAAAGGAATTGTATTATGAATTGCTTTCTTTGTCAATCACTATATATAGGAAGCGGGCTCTTTTATTGAAAGAGAAGGGGGATTGTTGTAAACTTACCTTTATAAATGATTTCCACGTCGGAGGGGAAGATGAAGGCAAAACGTATTGGAACCGGAATTATGGCATTAACGCTGACATTGTCGCTTTGTGCCTGTAAACCCCAAAAGAAGACAGAGACGGAAGAATCTTCCGAGTCTTCTTCCTCGAAGCCTACGACCCAATCTGATCCTTCCGAGACCACATCGGAGCCCAGCGTATCGGATACGACGGAGGAAACGACTGTCCAGACATCTGTTGAGGATGAATCAGAAGATCCCATTGTGATCTATGGCTATGAAAAAGGCTTTCAGATGACGCTTCAGACCTATCTTCCGGATCTGGAGGTGGAGTATGTCTATGTGAAGCCTGAGGAGTATTATAAGACCCTTCAGGAGGCTCTTTCCGGAGAAGAGAAAGTTCCGGATCTTTTCATGATGGATGCCGAGCATCTTCAGGAATGGACTTTCGGCGGTCAGGCACTGAGCATCGACCAGCTGGGGATCTCCTCTTCTGAACTTTCAGATCAGTTCCCTTATACATACCAGCTGGCGGAAAATGCGGAAGGCTCTATCTTCGCACTGGCCTACGATCTTTCTCCGTCTTGCGTGATCTATAACCGTGCCTTGGCAAAAGAGACTCTGGGAAGCAGCGATCCGGCCGATATGGCAGAGCGTGTGCGGGACTGGGGAACGATCCTCGACAGTGCCAGATTGGCGAATATGAATTCAGAAGGCACCATTAAGCTCTTAGCTGACCGGCAGCAGGTACACCGTCTTTTCTGGGCCGCCCACACCGAGGAATGGGTCAAGGACGGACAGGTGCAGGTCGGAAATGATCTTCAGCAGTATTTCATGCTGCAGGAGACTCTTCTGGCGGAAAGCCTGACAGGAGAAAAAGAATGGAACAGCCGGGAATGGAGAAGCGATCTGGCTACAGGTCAGGCCGTGATGTTCTTCGGCTCTCTCAATACTGCTGCGGATGTGATCGGGTATGTACCTGGCCACGAGGAAAAAGAAGAGCCTAAGACCTCTTCGGAAGATGAAACTTCGGAGACCAGCGAAGAGGAGATCGAGGAGACCGGATGGGCCATCCTTCCGGCGCCGACTGCCTTGTATGACGGCGGCACATGGCTTATGGCTTCTGCCTCTACCGATAAAAAAGCGACCTGCGCCCAGATCCTTCGTCTTATGACCTTGGATGAGAAGACCATGACGGATCTGGCAGTGGGAGGAAAATTCGTAAACAGCGTAAAGATCATGAGTAACTGTGCCGATGATCCGAACTTCATCAGTGACTTTTTAAACGGCCAGAATCCTTACGCGGTGCTGGTTCCGGAAGCCCTGAAGATCCAGGTTCCGGCCAATACGGAAGTGGATAAATATGTGGACTCGGAGATCAAGATATTGCTTCAGGCATACCTGGATGGAGAGATCGAGACTTTTGATGAAGTCAAAGAGCAGTTTATCATCGGCCTGGAGGAGCTTCTGGCCCTGGGCTGATTTCCCGTGAAAATGCGAAACCGTTTTCGAGTTCGAAATAGTCGCAATCGCCTGAAATTTCTAGCTTTTTTATCATTCTTTCCATAGAGCGAATCGTTCCGATTTCCCGAAATCTATAGTATGATGTATGTACCTGATTTTTACATTAAGGAGGCATATATCATGCAGTTTGGCCATTTTGATGATTTGACCCGTGAATATGTAATTGAAACCCCGAAGACCCCCTATCCGTGGATCAACTATCTCGGTACCGAGGCTTTCTTCGGCCTGATTTCCAATACCGCCGGCGGATATGACTTCTACAAGGATGCAAGATTGAGAAGAATTACCCGTTATCGTTACAACAATGTACCGATCGATATGGGCGGACGTTATTTCTATATCAACGACAATGGCACGATCTGGAATCCGGGCTGGTCTCCGGTTAAGACCGAACTGGATGCATATGAGTGCCGCCACGGTATGGGCTATACCGTGATCACCGGTAAGAAGAATGACCTCAAGGCGCAGGCGACTTTCTTCGTACCGCAGAACTACGACGGAGAGGTCCAGCAGGTAGTACTTACCAACGAAGGTTCTTCCGAAAAGACCTTCCAGTTCTTCTCCTTTGCCGAGTGGTGCCTCTGGGATGCCCAGGATGACTGCACCAACTTCCAGAGAAACTTCTCTACCGGCCGTGTCGAGGTGGACGGTTCCGTGATCTACCACAAGACCGAGTATAGAGACAGACGTAACCACTACGCTTTCTATTCCGTAAATGACGCGATCGACGGCTATGACACCGACCGCGATGCTTTTATCGGCCTTTATAACGGATTCAATAATCCGGAAGCCGTTCTTGCCGGTAAGGCTACCAATTCCTTTGCTGACGGCTGGTCTCCGATCGCTTCCCACTACAAGAAGATCACCCTGGCTCCAGGTGAGAGCAAGACATTGATCTTCGTTCTCGGCTATGTTGAAATGCCGCAGGATCAGAAGTTCGAAGCTGATGGAAAGACCATCAACAAGGTCAAGGCAAAGGCCATGATCGAGAAATTCGATTCTGCTGAAAAGGTAAAGGAAGGTCTTGCTGAGCTAAAGGCTTACTGGGACCGTCTCCTGGGTATCCTGAATGTATCCACACCGGAGGCGAAGGTAGACCGTATGGTCAACATCTGGAACCAGTATCAGTGCATGGTTACCTTTAATCTTTCCCGTTCCGCTTCCTACTTCGAGTCCGGTATCGGCCGTGGTATGGGCTTCCGTGATTCCAACCAGGATATCCTTGGTTTCGTTCACCAGATCCCGGACCGTGCCAAGGAGCGTATCATCGATATCGCTTCCACCCAGTTCCCGGACGGCGGATGCTATCACCAGTATCAGCCTCTTACTAAGAAGGGTAACGCCGATATCGGCGGTGACTTCTCCGATGATCCGCTGTGGCTGATCCTCTCTGTTTCCGCCTACATCAAGGAGACAGGCGACTGGTCCATCCTGGATGAAATGGTTCCTTACGACAACGATATGAGTGTGGCCCAGACTATGCTGGAGCACCTGAAGGTTTCCTTCTACCACATCGTGAATAACCTCGGTCCTCACGGTCTGCCGCTGGCCATGCGCGCGGACTGGAACGACTGCATCAACCTGTCCTGCTACTCGGATACACCGGGTGAGTCTTTCCAGACCTACACCAACCCGAAGTTCAAGGCAGAGGGCGGTTACTCCAAGGTTGCTGAATCCGTTATGGTTGCGACCCTCTTTACTTACACAGGTCCGAACTATGTTGCGATCCTGAAGCATGTGGGTAAGGAAGACGAAGCCGCTGCTGCACAGGCCGAGATCGATAAGATGAAGAAGAACATCATGGAATCTGCCTGGGATGGCGACTGGTTCCTCAGAGCTTACGATGCCAACGGTGAGAAGATGGGTTCTAAGGAATGCGAAGAAGGACAGATCTTCATTGAGCCGCAGGGCTTCGCAATCATGTCCGATGTAGGCAAGGAGCAGGGCGCAGACAAGAAGACACTGGCTGCCATTGACGAGAGACTCAATACCAAGTTTGGTCTCGTTCTGAACAATCCTGCTTTCTCCAAGTACTACATCCAGTACGGTGAGATCTCCACTTATCCGGGCGGATATAAAGAGAATGCAGGTATCTTCACACATAACAACGCATGGATCATCTGCGCAGCTGCATATGCAGGCGAAGGTGACCAGGCCTTTAAGTACTACTCGGAGATCGCTCCGGCTTTCACCGAG
The DNA here is from genome assembly GCA_902802325.1 of Oscillospiraceae bacterium. Classification (GTDB taxonomy): domain Bacteria; phylum Bacillota; class Clostridia; order Saccharofermentanales; family Saccharofermentanaceae; genus Scatonaster. Next base: position 4,171 of record CADCLV010000025.1, read on the forward strand.
GATACATCCGACATCCATAAGACCGAACCGTATGTATATGGTCAGATGATTGGTGGTAAGGACGCCGGCTCCGATATCGGCAGAACCGGCGACCACTTCGGTCAGGGTAAGAACTCCTGGCTTACCGGTACCGCTGCATGGAACATGGTAGCGATCTCCCAGTATATCCTGGGCGTACAGCCTGACTTTGACGGTCTCAAGATCGATCCGTCGATCCCGTCTTCCTGGGACGGCTTCACGCTGACCAGAAAGTTCCGTGGTGCGGAGTATGCCGTAACCATTAAGAATCCGTCTCACATCTGCAAGGGCGTCAAGAGCGTCACCGTAGATGGCAAAGAGATCGAAGGCAATATTCTTCCTGTTTTCGACGGCGGCGTGCATAACGTTGAAGTCGTAATGGGCTGATCAATCTATACTTTGCGGCAAACGTGTCCGGGACGGGAGGTCCCGCTCCCGGCGCGACAGCCATAGCCGACAGGGTCGGCATCCCTCATCTTGGGCAGATCGAAGATATTTCCGAATAGCCCGGGATGACACTGTTCGCGGAAGGATATATCCGCGGAAAGAAACCGCATCTGTGCGTGTTTTGTTACGAACATGGCAAATACCGCCGTCTGTTTGAGGAGACAGGCAGTGTGCATTTCCGTGGGAACACAAGGCGAAAGCCGGAACATGGACAGACGAAGCCGGGAAAGTATCATTTGCATAGGACAGACACCGCATGTAAGAGGCGTCGGCCGTCTGCTCCGTCAAATGCACTTCCGGCTGCGATAAACGGCGGAATCCGGGACATATGCTTACCATGAATCAGTCCGTAGGCGACGATTGTGGACATATTCGGAAAGTCTTCTAATGGGGAAGGGGATTTTCCGGATCTAGTCGGGGAGGTGCAAGGCATGCACCAATGATCCCTCTATTACACAATCGGAGCAGCGCAAGGGGTGAGACACCTCGTGGAAACGTGCAGGTACAAAGGCATGATTTCCACGCCGATCCCCGGTCGGTTTTTTTATTCATCAAACAATTCTTTTGCGTACGGATGCATTTCCGTACAGATGGGAGGTCCTCAATGTCTTTGAAGAATGAACGTGCAAGATCCATAATCGCTCCGGCATTACAGGTACTGGGAAAGCGTTTTCCCGGAAAAGTGGAAGAGAATAATGCTTCGGCGCAGTATATCACGACCCTGGATGGCGGCGTGGTATTCGGTGTCACAGGTCTTCCGTTCCCGGCTCCGGTATGTGCCGCTCTTCTGGCGGAAGAATCCATCGGAGATTATGTGACTTCCTGCGCGAAGGAAAAAGCATCTGTCCTGATTTCCAGTGAATCCGGAAACCTGAAACTTTTCACGGAAAAGGACGGCAATGTTTCAGATATTTCCGGTGACGAAGAAGGAAAGAAGATCCTTTCTTTTGCATCACCTGTTATCGACTATGCCACCGAGTGGGGCGGAAAACTCAATGAAGGCGGCGAACTCATCTGCGATCTGGCGTCTCCGGCACCGGGCCCGCACTATTACACCAATCTCCTGATCGGTAACCGTATCGGTTTTGACCATCCGCTGCAGAGCACGCCGAAAAGTGCCATTGACCGGCTGGGCGGCGGCTGCTTCCGCTCCCATGCCGATACTCAGGTACTGGCCACCCGCTGGGACTATCTTCCGGAACAGAACGGATTCCCGGCCAACCGTCAGTTCTATCTGGTAGAAGACGGCAAAGTGATCTTCTATTCCGGTTCGGCAAAGCAGGACAGCGTAAAGAAAGCGATCTGTAAGCATTCCCAGAACCGCACTGTGATCGAGTATACATTTGAAGACGGGCTTTTTGTCCGCCGTACGATCTTTATCCTGCCGCAGGAAAAAGGACTTCCGGTTGCTACCGAAGCCCAGCTTATTGAAATCGAAAACGGAAGCGGCAAGGATCGTGACATGCGTGTCGTCTATACCGGTATGTTCGGTACCCAGGAAGTACATGCGCTTCGTGAAGACGTAATCTTCAGTACCGTTGTAGCCCAGTCCGAAGTTTTCTATGGTGATAACGACGAGATCCGTGCCATCTCCTTTAACCCGAATCCGAAATGGACAAAGGGCAATATCCGTTATAATACCCTGATGGTCCATGAAGGAAATAAGACGATCTTCCCGGATCAGTTCTGCGCCCGTTATGCAGATTTCGTTGGCGCCGGAACCTTGGAAAGACCGCAGTTTGCAGCAGTTCTTTCGAATGCCCACTCCAGAAAGGGCCCGGGTTTCTTTGCCGTATCCGCTCCGTTTACCGTTGCTTCCTCCGGCAAAGTCCAGATCGATAACTACACCTGCTTAAGTTCCGATTGCGTCAATCCGGACTATAAAGAAGACATTACCATGAAGGAAGAACTGGAGGCCCTGATCGCGAAGTTTACGGATGCTTCGGCGCTTCCGGCGGCACTTGAGAAAGTAGTGTCTTTCACAAAGAAGTATGCGTCCTATATGCAGATCAAGCATCAGGACAAGAACTTCGAAGCATATGTGAATAACAACCTGCCGTTCCAGGTATTCTATCAGACCTTTGTTTCCCGTTCTCTGGACTGGACACAGAAGGGGTACCGTGAGATCGGTTTCCGTGAGATCCAGGATATCTTTGCTTCCATGTATTACTTTGCCGGAATGGGCGAAGTGGAGTTCGTGAAGAAGCTTCTCCGTGAATGGATCTCCAATATCTACGAAGACGGGTATGCCAACCATAACTTCTACTGGAAGGGAAAAGAACCCGGCTGCTGGTCGGACGATGCGCTGTGGCTGCTTCAGGCTCTGGACCGCTTCATCAGCCTGACCGGTGACTATGACTTCCTCAAAGAAGAACTGCCGGTGGCAGGTGAGGAAGGAAAGAAGAGAACGATCCTGGAGACCATCAAGGCAGTATTTACCTACTCCTACAAGATCTCGGTCGGTTCCCACGGAATGCCGCTGATCGATAAGGCTGACTGGAATGACTGCCTGCGCGTGGATCCGGATTTCATCGACGGTCCGACCAAGATCGAGACATATAAGGCACAGCTCCAGGCTTCCGGCAAGAAGTACGGCGAAGCTCCTTTGGAGTCTGAGTGGTCCGAGTCGGTCATGAATGCCTGCCTTCTGAAGGTGGCCGTGGATGCAGCGATCGGTATGTTCCGTCACTGCGGTGAGGAAGACTATGCAAAGTATCTGGAAAATGCATCTTCTGACCTGAAGAGCCGGATCAATGAGTTTGCCTGGAAGGGTGACTATTTTGCCCGTCTCCTCTTTAATAAGAAAGATAAGCCGAATCTGTTCTATATGGGCGCCAAGGACGATGGCCTGGTGGTAGAAGAAGGAAAAGACGGTACATACTTCCTGAATTCCTTCAGCTGGGCAGTACTGGCGGATTGTGCTTCGGAAGAGCAGATCTCGATCATGCTGGACAGCCTGGATAAGAACCTGAGAACTCCTTACGGCTTCCGTCTGTGCACCGGTGTGGATTACCCGCAGATCGCGCCGAAGATCGATGTCGCCCTGTACTATGCCGGTGACCGTGAAAACGGCGGTATCTTTAAGCATGCCAATATGATGGCGGCAGCGGCGATGCTGAAGGCGAGTAAGTCCGTAGGCGACAAGGCACTGGCAGAGCGTCTGGCAAAGACTGCCTTCTGGGTCATCGACTGCATCCTGCCGTACCGCACACTGAAATCGCCGTTTACCGTTTGCGGTAACCCGAGACTTTGCACCCAGTACAATAACTCGGATACCGGCGAGAATATCGGACCGACATTGTCCGGTACCTCAACATGGCTCCTTCTTTGCCTGTTTACCAGCTTTGGTGTGGACTTCACAAGTGATGCCCTGATCGTGGAACCGATCCTTCGTCCGGAAGATACGGATGAAGATATTCTGGTTTCGTCCGGTAAGGCCAAGTACCATATCACAGTGAAAAAAGCCGAGGGCTTTGCCCGTACGAAGGACGGCGTAAAGATCTCCGTGGACGGAAATGACATCGGGGGCGTCCGTGTTCCGATCTTTGAAGACGGCGCGGTCCACGAGGTACAGGTCCGGTTCTGATACTGAAAACAGACAAAAACAATAAACTCCCGTACGGGCCAGCCGTGCGGGAGTTTTTCTTTGCCTGATTTACAGGGGAAACCGAAAGGAAAGATCCGAAACGAGAGGAGCCGGTCCTTAGCCTTCCTGGTTTCCGTCCGGATTCTCCGGCGGCATGTTCGGATCCGGAGTCGGTTCCGGTGTCGGGGTCGGAGAGACGTGGAAGGTACAGTCTTTGGTCGGATTCAGATAACTGTCTTCGATGAAATAATCTGTCACGTCAGCATCGGCTTCTCTACAGTACTGGGTGGCTTTCATGCCCGAAGAGGTGCAGACGGTAACGGAGACGATATTGTCCGGTTTCTGGAACTCGGCGCCCGGCAGATTCGTATGGATCCGCTGCATGACGTAATCCCAGATCTTAATGGCGTTGTTTCGGTCACCCTTCGGGATCTCGGTGGTACGAAGACGGTTATCGTAACCATACCAGACAGCGGCCGAGTAGTAGGGAGTATATCCGCAGAACCACTTATCGACGTTGTCATCTGTAGTACCGGTCTTTCCGGCAACAGAGATCTTCTCGCCCTGTGCATTTTCAATGGGATGGGCCTTATCTGCGGCAGTACCGTATTCGATAACATCCTCCAGCATATCCGTCATAAGGAAACTGGTATCTTCACGGTATACGCGATGGGAGTCGATCACGTGCTCCAGCACGACGTTTCCGTCACTATCCAGTACCTTCGTGTAGGCATAGGGGGAAGTATAGATACCGCCGGTGGCAAAGGTGTTGTAGGCCGAGGCCATTTCCAGCGGAGACATACCGTAGTTAAAACCACCTACCGCGGTAGACGGGTAGTTTTCTGTTACACGGTCGATGCCGACTTCATTTAAGAACCAAAGTGCCATTTCGCCGCCGACATCGTTCCAGACCATAACGGCTACCGTGTTGATGGAGGAAGCGACCGCCCGGCGGATCGTTACCGGTCCTCGATAGCTTCCGGAAGAGTTCTTCGGCCAGACGGCATCCGGATTTGACGGGTCCAGATGGGACTCCTTATCGTCGTAGATCATGGAAGGCGTGATCAGGTGAAGTTCCAGTGCCGGCGCATAGCAAAGAAGGGGCTTAATGGAAGAACCCGGCTGACGGTGGGCATCCACGGCACGGTTGGTACCTAAGTTAACGGTCTTTTCCCCGTATCCGCCCTGCATAGCAGCAATGGCACCGGTCTTGGAGTTAATGACGACCATACCTCCCTGCGGCTTTTCCGGATAGTCTTCCAGGGCTTCCGGATCGGACTGGAAAAGCTCCTGGTTCATAAAGGCTTCATCCACAACGGCCTGCACATCCGGCTCCAGTGTGGTGTAGATGTGATAGCCCCGGTTATAGACGGTGGTGGCAGCCAGTGACCGGCTGATGTTTCTTTCTCTCTGCACATCGGAAATGACCTCGGAAACGGCATACTCAACAAAGTAGGAGTTGATGGTGGTAGCCGAGGAAGTGGTACGGGTCTTAAAGACCAGTTCGGTATTCAGTGCATTTTCATATTCTTCCTGAGTGATATTTCCCAGCTCATACATCTTGCCCAGAACGATACGCATACGGCGCATGGCGTTTCTTCTTCCGGATTCACGAAGCGGGTTATAGTAGGACGGGCTCTTCGGAAGACCCGCCAGAAAAGCACATTCGGCAAGGGAAAGCTCCTTGGCATTCTTTCCGAAATAGTTCTGGGCGCCGGCTTCGATACCGACATAGTTATTGCCCATCGGCGCCAGATTGATATAAAGCTGCATGATCTCGTCTTTACTGAGCTGCTGCTCCAGCGTCATGGCGGAGAACCATTCCTGCACCTTTCTCTGGGTGGAACGCTGGTCCTGACCGGTAATGAGCTTAACGGTCTGCTGGGTGATGGTGGAACCACCGTGAGAGGCGGTACCGCCGTTAAAAAGGGCAGACAGGATGGCACTACCGATACGCTGTACGTCGATACCGGAATGCTCCAGGAAACGCTCATCTTCGATGGCCATGATGGCTTCATCGATGTAGGTGTCCTTGACCTCGGTATAGGCCACATAGATACGGTCCACGTTTTCACTACCGGTGAGCTTGGCGATGACGGTGCCGTTACTGTCGTACACGAATGAGGTCTCGACTGTGTCCGTCATGGAAATGTCGGAAATGGAAAGCGGTGTCGTGGAAGAGATATAGCCGATGAGCATACCTCCGCCGAATCCGCCGATCAGAAATCCCAGGCACAAAAGGACGACCAGCACGGTCTTGACCACATCCAGAACTGCGTTGAATACCTCGATATACCAGTGACGGTTATGGGCGGCGCGGGTGGGCTTTCCGCGAAGGCGGGAACGAAGCTCGTCAGCCAGCGCAGAGTTCTCCGGCGGGCAGGGCATGGTGGAACGCGGGGCGCCGGCACGGGCGGCCGCTTTCTGTCTTTCCTGGTCGTAGATCTGCTCCCGGGAATAGCCGGAGGCATTTCCGGAAGCGGGCTTTCTTGCCGCCATGGTGGCATCCATAGGGGCTTGCCCGCGCGGCGCGGCCGAAGCGGCGCTTTTGGATCTCGGATCAGAGGAGGAAGGTCTTCCTCCGTTTTTTCTATTGTTACCGGACGGACGCGGATTTCCGTTTCCGTTCGGGCGGTTACTTGACATACATTACCTTCTTTAAGGGTCAAATGTAGGGGACTTGCTAAAAATCCACAATAATAATACCAGTAAACCGTGAATTATGCCAGTAAAGGGGAAATTGGAAAGAAGTGGGCAGTGCGATATAATGATAAAAGATAGTTGTGAGGGAGCAAGGGAATGGGGTTTTTCGAGAGTAATAAAGAATATTCTGCCCGTTGCGTCGGCATTTCCAATGAGGGAATGGGCGTCGTGCGCATCAGCGCACCCAATGAAAAAGAAGACGGCTTAAAGGTCTTTGTAGAAGATATGCTCCCCGGCGAAAAAGCTTCCATTAAGATCACCAAGCGCGATACCAAGATGACTTTCGGTGAGAAGGCTTCTTCCGAAACACCGGAAAGTGATGACAGAACGAAACCCGTCTGCCCGGAATTCGGTAAATGCGGCGGCTGCCAGATTCAGCATGCGACATATGCCTGCCAGCTTCGCATGAAAGAATCCATGGTCCGATCCTGCCTTGTCCGGCTGGGCCATTTCCCGGAAAATGAGATCAAGGCCTGCATGGAGCCGATCCTCGGCGCCAAGGATCAGTATTACTACAGGAATCAGATGCAGTTTCCGGTAGAATACAGCAGAGAGAAGCGCTGCGTCCGGATCGGTCTTTTTGAAAGAAATACTCATCACATCGTGGAGCATGAGAAATGTTATCTGGCGGACCCGGCGGCAGAGATCGTAAGAAGTACCGCCCAGACTTTCTTTAGTGACCTGTCCCGTATGGATCAGGCAAAAGCACTTCGTCAGGTGGTCATCCGCACCGGTATGCTCTCGAAAGAGATGATGATCATCTTAGTGATCCGAAAGCAGGTCACCATCGATGCAGATGCATTTGCCGCAGCTGTCAGTGACGAATTGAAAAAAGCCAAGAACGGCACCAGACTTGTCAGCATCTGGACAGAAGAAAGACCGTCTTCCGTCAAATGGAAGAATCCCAAGGGGACTTGGACCAATATCTGGGGAGAGACCACGATCCGGGAGTTCCTGGAAAACCGCGTCTTCCGTATTTCTCCGGATTCCTTTTTCCAGGTCAACTCCAAGCAGGCCGTGACGCTTTATAACAAAGTAAAAGAATATCTGCGATTCGACGGAGTCCTTCCGAGGATGCTTCTGGATCTATACTGCGGTACCGGAAGTATCGGCATTTTCTGCTCCGATGCCTGTCACCACATGTACGGCATCGAGTCGGTGGAGTCCGCTGTGATCGATGCCCGAAGCAATGCCCGGGCAAACTATATCGAAGATACCGAATTCTTCTGCAGTAAAGCCGAGGATTTTGATTTCGGCGCCATGATGCCGGATGCTATCGTCATTGACCCGCCGAGAAAAGGCTGTGACGAAAAGCTTCTGGAAAAGATACTGGAACTGGCGCCTATGCGTATCGTATATGTTTCCTGTAATCCTGCAACCCTGGCCAGAGACCTTTCCCGGTTCTTCCAGATGCAGACGGAAAAGGGCGTCCAGTACGGCATCAAGAAGATCTGCCCGGTGGATATGTTCCCTCAGACCACTCATGTGGAGACGGTAGTGCTTCTGTCGAAGAATCTGGCTCCTAAGCCCCGCGTTGAATTTGAATTCTGATTTTATCCCGTCGAATTCGACGGGTTTAGAAGTGAAACGAGAAAAAATTAAGTTTTGTGCAACGAAGGCCTTCCATTTGTTGATATTCATAGTAGAAAGCAACTAAAATCATATCAGATGAATCCTTATGGAGGTCAATCATGAGAAGCACAGATGGCGACATCGTGGATATGTTTCTTGAACGGAACGAAGATGCCATAAATGCGACTTCGGAAAAGTACGGACGGCGCATTCGAAATATTGCTTTTCGGATAGTTGGCAATATTCAGACCGCAGAAGAATGCGAGAATGATACGTATCTTGAAGCATGGAATCGAATTCCGCCAAGTGAACCACGCACATATTTGATGGCATTTCTTTCACGTATTGCCCGGACGATTTCGATAAATCGAAGTGTGAGTGATCATCGATTAAAAAGATTTGCATATATTGATGAATTGTCATCTGAGATGGAGCAGTGCATCGCTTCATCGTCTTCTGTTGAGAAGGAAGTAGATGCCAAATTGTTGATTGAAGCTATCTGTTCTTTTCTGAAAAAGCAGCCAAAAGAAAAGCGAGTTATCTTTATGAGAAGATACTATTATCTCGAAAAAACATCTGCTATCGCAAAATGCTTTGGATATAAGGAAAGTAGTATACGATCGATCCTGTTTCGAATGAGAAATGAACTTCGAGAATATCTTGAAAAGGAGGAGATAATATGAAGGGTAAAGATTTGTTGAAGTTGATGTCCGAAGCCGATGTATCTCTTATCGAAGAATCTGAAAATGCTCCGCAGGTCGAAAAGAAAAAAATTTCAAAAATGGCATGGCTCCTGCCATTGGCCGGAGTAGTCGCCATCGTCTTGTTAATCGGGGTTGGAGTGTTGTTTCAAAATGGTAAGAAGCAGACAAGTATGAGTTCTGAGGAAAAAAGACATGAAGACCTGGGATATGGTATCTATCTGGATACTATTGCCGGTGTAGAATTTCACTCAGCTGATGCCGAAGACAAAATCCGTTACGGACTTCTTTCAGATGGCTCTGATATTATTCTTTCTCAGTCGGATATAGGGGAATATATAGGTACGGTAAGTGATGATCGTGGTCAAGAGTTAGTGGGTAAGAAAGCTTATCACTATGCCAAATACCCGAAATATAACTCGATAATCATAGTGGAATTGGAGGATTCATATGCACTTTTCTGTGCATATGGTTATTCAGTCGATGTTCCCTTAGGAGATTCTCTGAAAGATGCTTTCACGAAGTACGGGTTGCCTGAAAAGGGGGTGAAAATCGAAGTCTATGACCATAATGAGAAACTAATAAGAACTATAACAGAGCGAAGTGATATAGAACAAATCGTTGAAATTCTTGTCAGTTGTAATAACATCGGGTATACAGAACCAAACCGTCGACTAGTTCAGGCATGGAATGAGACGTATGGAAATGATTATGTATATCTTGATGAAAAATCAGGCACCATAAAATACAGAGACATCATCATTGATCAAACAATACAAGAGAGTATTTCAAAAAGCTCCTTTGGTGGAGTTGAGACTAAATCAGAGGGCGAACGTCTTCCAGTCGAGGATATGGCAGATGAGTTATGGCATAAAGATTCGCTTGAACTGATCATAGAAGTTTCGGAAGGTTATCGTATTAGGCTCAACTATTGTCCTTTAGCAAGAAAAATCTCTGCATTTAACGGAGCATTCGATTTGACTGAAGAAAAAATGAAGAAACTTGATGCGCTTTTAAAATGAGTTCGGCTATACCAATCGAAAGGAGAGTTAACATGAAAAAGCAGATTTACCTTAAGTTGTTGTTAGGAATAATCGTATTAGCCGTAGTTTTCTTGGGTAGCAAAAAGCAATCAGATGTTTTAGCATCTGATGAAGGGAATACCCCGACAGTCATTGCGGTTGAAACCGAAGGAAATCGAGTGTTCAATTGTATGAATGCGGTTCTTGAGGAAGATATGGCATGCACCGCCCCCTCTTTTTCTGATTTTGTTACGAATTATTCTGGTGGAATAATCGAAGGAGATCATTTAACCATTTTTGTTAAAGGCGAAATTAGTAATCAAGGCTTGTTTGAGACCAAAATGAGCGAGAAAGGCATCAGTCCTGATCGCTACGATATAGTCACTGTTGATTACACATACGCTGATCTTGAATTACAGATAGAATCGTTCTGGAACTTCCGAAATGAACAATTGGAAGAAGGAGCCGTTTGGGCTGAAGGTGTATACTCTGCCGCTATCTGCCAAGAACGAAATTGTATAACGATTTGCATAAACAGCAACATGGATGTTTCTGCATACCCTGACCTCATGAATGCTCTGGAGAATATCAATTATGAGATTGTTGTGTGTGATGATGAGCCGCAGAGAACTGAGGAGACCACATTGTTCTCATATTCAGAATCGTGATTTCGTTTTATAATTGAAACGGAGCAAGCTTTTTATTCGTTTCGATTGAAAACGGAGGAACATTATTATGAAGAAGAGGATCATTTCAGTTGTGCTGATGCTGGCCATGCTGTCTTCTGCGGTGGCCTGTAAGACCAACGAGAGTTCAGAAGATTCCACGGAAAAAACGGAAAAGACTACTCAGACTTCAGAGTCGGAGACGGAATCTGAAACCACGGAAACGACGGAGTCTACTACTTCTGAGACGACTTCGGAACCGGATACGGGTGTTTTCACGTTTACCAAGGATAACTATCCGGTGATCGATGGTTCGACGTCGACGAAGCCCATGGCGACTGCCATTACGTCGGTTATGCTGGGGATCCCGAGAAGTGAGGCGGATAGTTCCTTAGAGTTTCATAAAACATCGGCTTCATTTAATTATCTGATGGATGGAACGGCAGATATGCTGATCTGCGCCCAGCCGGCGGACTCGGTTTTCGAAGATATGAAGAATGCCGGTTTCGAATATGAGATGGAACCTTTCTCTGCAGAGGCGCTGGTATTTGTGGTCAATGCCAGTAACCCGGTGGAATCCCTGACTACGGAGCAGATCCAGAAGATCTATACCGGAGAGATCAAAAACTGGAAAGAAGTCGGCGGCGAAGATAAAGAGATCGTGGCGATCCAGAGAAATGAGACGGCGGGTTCCCAGGTCATGATGGAAAAACTGGTCATGGGAGATCTCCCGATGATGGAAGCACCCCAGGAACTGATGCCGGGGGATATGGCCGGACTCATTTCAGTGGTCAAGTCTTACGATAATTCCGCCGGTGCCATCGGATATACTCCCTACTACTATGCTACCAACATGAAGATGGCGGACGGGTTGAAGATCATCAGGGTGGACGATGTTATGCCGGATTCCGATTCCATCGGAAAAGGAGAGTATCCGTTCTGTACAGCCTATTATGTGGTGCTTCCGAAAAAAGCGGCAGCAGATGCACCGGCACGGATCCTTTATGACTGGATCTTAAGTGAAGAAGGACAGAAACTGGCAGAGATGGAAGGCTATGTTCCGGCTTCAAAAGATCCTTCTTCCCACAATGCAAGGCAGGTTGAAGTCGAGTGGGGCGCCTATCAGCCGGCGACCATGGCGGATGCGGTCTATACGAGACTTCAGGATGACGAGATCTCTGATTTCATCCCTTCTTCCGACTACGAGCGGATATTTCCATATGCAGGTTCATTAAAGAAGGGATATGAAAGCTGGTCTTCGAAAAAAGGTTTCTTTTCTATATCGGGTCAGATCGTATGCGATGCGGTATATGACTATGTGTATTCTTTTGATGCCGAACACTATATTGTGACAAAGTATGAATATACAGATCCGTCAGATCCGTATGCCCCGGTAAATATCCGGGTCGGAGTCATCAGCGCGGATGGAAAGGACTATACCGGACTTAAGTATTCATCGGCCCTGACAAGGAGATGGCGGGAAGGAAAACTGTATCTGGTGGAAACCATAGATCAGGGAATCAACGTCTATCCTTATGATCTACAGAAGAACACGGTGGGAGAACCGGTTTTCTATAAACTTGACCGTTCCGGTGAAAATCCTTATGCAGATGTATCGCTGCTCGATACGATCTCGGATCGGTATGCCATATATCAGGACGAGTTCGAGGAATACTTTTATGTCTACGACGGCCAGACCGGACAGCCGGTGTCTTTCCCGGACGATATCCGTCTGACATATACGGCAGGAAATCTTGTATACGGAGTTGACGAGTCCAGAGATAACAGCGAGATACTCTTCTTCCGTCCATCAGGCGAGCAAGTGAATCTGCCAAAGCGGTATACCGGTGTCGAACCGATGGATGGGGATACATACCTTCTTCTGAGACTCGATTTAACCGGATGGGAAGTAATGGACGCGGACGGGAATATCCTTGCTTCGCTGGACGACGATGGAAATGTTATCGGAATATGGAACTATTCTATATCAAAAGAGTATTTCTATACTTTCAGCGATTCTCATGTGAATATGTACGATCATTCTTTAAAACTGATCAAATCCGTCGAATTAGATTCGGCAAAAGAATACTCCAATTGTGAATGTGTCGGAAACTATTTTCCCTCCCGCTTTACTGCATTTGCCGAGGAAGAAATTATCTACCGTGCCGGCTACGTTGAAACGGATATTCTGAATCTTCAGACCGGAGAGAAGACAAGCGTCGATGGTTCGTACGATATTGAGCAGGTGCCGGGATATCTGATCCTGAACGAACGGGATGTGTACGATTTTAGTAGAGCCAGGTGGATGATCCTGGATATTTCGGATTTCCATAAGATCGCGGAAGGGATCGGATATACAGAGGTTTTTGAAGACATGAAGACCCATTCATTCTGGCTTGTGGAAAGAGATGACTACAGGACATCACATATGTCACTGATCGATGTGACGACCGGAGAAAGGGTCTTTCCCGAGGTCCCGAACCCCAGAGAGGAAGTTCTGGAAGCGGAATATTTCTATGATGGAAAGGTCATTTATACAACCTGGCAGCAATATGACAGCGTCTACGATAGCGGATGCAGCAGTACGAATATGGCCGATCGCGACGGGAATGTGATCTTCCTTTATAACACAGTGTATTTGTCAGGGGATTAAAAGAAAAGGAGAGAATGTATGCCGGAATTAAAATGTCCGCACTGCGGGAAAACTTTTGTGGTGGAAGATACGGAACTGAATTCCATCGTATCTCAGATCCGGGATCAGGAATTCGATAAAGATCTTTCCGCCAGGGTCAAAGAGATCGAGGCCCATCTGTCGGAAAAGCACCAGCTGGATCTTCAGGCCAGCGAAAGCCAGCTGAAGCTCAGTCTTCATGCGGCCCATGAAAAAGAACTGGAAAAGCTTCGGGCGCAGATGAAGCAGATGGAGGAGAAAAATGCGCTTTTGGAAAGCCGGCTGTCTTCTTCGGAAGATAAGAAAAAGATCGCCGTAATGGAAGCGGTGCAGAAGATCGAAGAAGAAAAGCGGGAAATGGAAAGTAAGCTTTCCGGCGAGAAGCGGGATCTGGAAAAAGAACTTCTTCAGGAAAAAGATACGAGAAAACTTCTTCTGGAGCAGAAAGACGAGCAGATCGCCTACTATAAAGATCTGAAGACGAAGATGTCCACGAAGATGGTGGGCGAGACCTTGGAGCAGCACTGCGAGATCCAGTTCAACCAGCTTCGTCCTACTGCTTTCCGGAATGCCTATTTCGAAAAAGATAACGATGCCCGGACCGGAAGTAAGGGCGACTATATCTATCGGGAATGTGATGAAAACGGCATCGAGATCATTTCCATCATGTTCGAGATGAAAAATGAAATGGACGAGACGGCCACCAAGCATAAGAATGAAGACTTCTTTAAAGAACTGGATAAGGATCGAAGAGAGAAGAATTGCGAATATGCGGTGCTGGTGTCTCTTCTGGAGAATGACAGTGAGCTTTATAACGCCGGGATCGTAGATGTGTCTTACCGCTATGAGAAGATGTATGTGGTGCGTCCGCAGTGCTTCATCCCGATCATTACCCTTCTCCGGAATGCGGCGCTGAATTCCTTGCAGTATAAGCAGGAACTGATGGTGGTCCGAAACCAGGACATCGATATTTCCAATTTCGAGGACAGCCTTCTGCGGTTTAAAGATGATTTCAGCCGGAACTATAATCTGGCCCATTCTCATTTCGACAAGGCCATCGAGGAGATCGACAAGACGATCCAGCATCTGGAAAAGGTCAAGAAAGAACTTTTAGGTTCGGATAACCAGCTGCGTATCGCCAACAATAAGGTGGAAGACATTAATGTCAAGAAACTGACGAAGGGAAATCCCACCATGCAGGCCAGATTCGATGAGCTGAAAAAGGGAAACGACACGTGAGTTCCGTCAATGGGATAGGTTTTCGAGCCGTGATAAATAAGGACCCTCAAAGCTGTTTTTCAACTTTGAGGGTCCACTATTTCTGAAATAAACGGGTTACGGATAATCAGGCAATTACTTTACAGTTACCTTTGTGATGTGCGGGTTTACGCCCTCATACCAGTAGAGGAAACCTTCCATATCGACTGTGTCGCCGATCTTCAGGTTCTGTACTGCCTTATAGACCTCAGTGTCTTTGCCGCAGAGATAGGACTCAACGGTGAAAGTATAGGTCTTACCGTTAACGGAAACGTTGAAGTACAGGTCATCGCCTTCTTCACCGGAACCGTCCCACTTGTAAAGGAAAGCCACATCGTTGCCGGCGGCATCTTTGGAAGCTTCTACCTTCATGCCGGTGAAAGAAGCCAGCTGGTTCTGCTTCATGATCAGACCGTCTGTACCGAGTTCAGCAGTAACATCTACCGGAGTGGCGATCCAGTTGCCGTCGATGATCTCGAATGTTGCGCCTTCAGCGATCTCCACTTCACCGGACCATTCGGTCTTAAAGCCCTTTACACGGATCTTCTGTCCGTCAACCAGCTTAGCGTAATCCTCTTCCGAACAGGTCATGTTGTAAACGAAATACGCACCGTCTTCATCCTGCAGATAAACGGTAGCCTTATTGTCCCACCAGGATTGCTTGCCCTGAACATAAGCCTCGATGGTTACTTCGGTATCCATACCGGTCGCGATATACTGAGCATAGTCCATGACCTTACCGGCTTCTGCTGTAGTGGCTGCGGTATCCTCGGTGGCAGCTGTATCTTCAGTAGCAGCTGTGGTGTCCTCGGTAACCTCAGCAGTGGTCTCAGCTGTGGTGGTAGCGGCGGTGGTGGAAGCGGTTGTTTCGTCCTTCTTGCAGCCGGCCATAGCCAGGAGCATGGAAGCGGTCAAAACAGCGATAATGCACTTTTTCATAGTGATCAACTCCTCATTTTCGTTTCTTGATAATTTTTCAATACCCATAATACAAGGCCGGAAAAATCTCTTTTCCCTAACCGAGACTCATTATACGACTATTTAGGAGACTGTCACGCTTTTTTCTTTCTCAGGGCGCGATAAACTACATATGCACCAATCAGCAGCCAGGAAATAACGAGAGTTATAAGCAAAATCACGGCAGTTTGCGGGAGCTTTCCCAGGTCTTTGATGCTGCCGGTGGTCTGGCTTTCGATCTGGTCCAGACGGTACAAAGTGCGCATATCGCCATAGAGTTTCTCGTAATATTCATCGTCGATGGTCTGCTTTCTTCTTGTGGATTTGGTCACGTTTTCAATCAGGTCACCGGCGGCATTTCGAAGAGAGGCCGATCCGTTAAAGACCGGGGTCACGAAGGTGCATTCCGTGTGGGACAGAAGCATTTCGCAGGCTTCGATCTTGACCCGGTAGTGAAGTGCGTCAGTTTCGCTTTTCTGGGAAAGGTAGCTCTGGTACGCATCGGACTTTCTGGCTTTTTCCGTTACCGGTACATAGCCTTCGGTCTGGCAGTAGGAAAGCTGGACGTCATTAGAAAGCAGATAGGAGGCGAAAAGCCAGCTGGCCAGAACTTCGCCGGGATCTTCTTTATTGAAAAGGCAGATGGACGGGCCCTGGGAGATCATCTTCGGGTTGGAAGGATCAAACTGCGGAACCGGATACACGGCGGTTTCAAACTCCACAAGCTTTTCTTTACTGATGTCGATATTCGGCGCATGAGACCCCATCCAGGTGGCGCCGGCCGTGGAATCGATGGCAAAGATGCACTGGCCGGCATTTAAAAAGTTTGCCGGGTAGCTGCTGATCTTGAATGTGGAAAAAGCACCGGTCTTGGCGTGGGAAGAGATCTCATCGAGAAGACTTCGGGTGGTGTCGTTGAAGATCAGGACTTCCCCGGAGGGAGTGGAGTAGCCCGCTTCCTTCTGGAAAAGCATCTGGATCATCATGTTGTCGCTGGATTTATAAATGAAAGGGATCATGGTCTTCTGGCCGTTGATGGCATAGGTGCCGTCGGCATTTTTCTTCGTTGCGGCTTCGGAAACTTCGAAGACGAAATCCCATGTCAGCACATCGGGAAGGGTGTAGCCCAGTTTCTCCACGTAGTCTTTATTGACGTAGCAGGCCTCGGTGGAGCGCATGAAGGGGAGAGCGAAATGCTCGGTTCCGATGCGGCATTCTTCGATATACTGGGGGATCAGTTCACTTTCTTTCGGAGAATCAAACTTCACTTCGCTGCCGCCCAGACCGTATTTCTTGTCGGACATCAGGGAATCCAGCGGTACCACCACATTATCACCGGTCATATAGGTGGCGATATGGTCCGGATAGGTGATACAGATATTCGGTGTGGTATTGGTGCTGATGTTGGTGATGACATCGTTATAGATCTGGCCGTAATCTGTGTAGAAACGGATGTTGACGTGGATGTTCGGATACAGTTTCTGAAAATCCGTTACCGCCTGGTTATAGATGTTTTTCTGGGTGGCATTGGTATCGTTTTTCGCCCAGAAAGTGATCTCATAGACGTGGGATTCGTCAAACTCGTCCGGTACATCGAAGGCATGCAGCGGTTTGGCGCCATGACAGGAAGTCAATGTGACGCACATAGGAAGAAGGAGACACAGCATCAGAAGGACCGACAGTGCCTTTGCCATGGATAAAGAAAGTAAGCGGCGCGTACTCATCCTTTGGTCCCTCCCCGGCTGACTCCGGCCATGATCTTCTTGTGGAAGATCAGGAACAGGATAATGAGGGGGATGGAAATGACTACCACCGCCGCCATCATGGCAGGAATGTTCTCGCGGCCGAAGCCGTTCTCGCGGATCTCGGAGATACCGTTACTTACCAGAAAATAGTTCGGGTCGTCGGTGATGAGGCGAGGCCATACATAGGCATTCCAGCACTCGATGACCTTCAGGATCACCACGGTCACGATCGTCGGGGAACAGATGGGGACCATGACCTTGAAAAGGTACTTCAGATCTGACGTGCCGTCCACTTTGGCGGCTTTATACAGATCATTGGGGATCTGCTCGAAATTCTCTTTCAGAAGATAGATATAAAAGACGGAGGTCACCGACGGAAGAATCAGTCCCGTAAAGGTGTTCCGAAGTCCCCAGTTGGTGATGGTGACGAAGTTGGTGATGATGACCAGTTCCGACGGAATCATCATGAGGGACAAAAAGAGGGTGAAGACCAGGTTCTTGCCGCGGAATTCCAGTCGGGAGAAGGCAAAGGCGGCGAAGATGATGACGGCCAACATGAGGGCAGTGGTGATCACGGTGAAAAGGAAGGTGTTTAGAAAATACCTTCCGAGGGATACCTGGGTGAAGGCATCCTTATAGTTCTGAAGCGTCGGAGACGTGGTAAAAAACTTCGGGGTGAATTCTGCGTTATAACTTCCGTAGCTCTTGATGGAAGAAAGGATCATCCAGTAAAACGGGAACAGCACGATCACGGCCCAGAAGGCTAAAAGGGCATAGGTGAAGGTCAGGCGGATCCGGCGGGCGGTGCGGGCTTTTCTGCTTATCTGATCATAATCATTCATGCTTTCCGCCCTCCTTACCGTATGGATGTTTTCTTGCTGATCAGAAGGTTTACGACCGTGATGGTAAAGACGATCGCAAAGAGGATCAGGGCTGCGGCAGCTGCATAAGACGGATATCCGCCGGCGTCGCCGTAGAGCATATCGTAGACATAGCCGACGATGGTATTCATGCCGGCGGAGTTGAGGTTGGTGCCGAAGATGGCCACCTCGTCGGAGTAAGCTTTGAATGCACCGATGAAGCCCGTGATCACGAGATAGAAGATCATGGGGGAGATCATCGGAAGGGTGATGTGGGTGAACTGGCGGAACCTGGAGGTGCCGTCGATCCGGGCCGCCTTATAGTAGACCTCGTCTACCGAAGCCAGGGCGGAAGTCAGGATCAGTACCTTAAAAGGAAGTACCACCCAGATGGTATAAAAGCACATGACGAACATCTTCGCCCAGTACGGTCCGTCGATAAAATCCACGGGGCCGCTCTTGAAAATGGCGAGGATCATGTTGATGAGGCCATCGGTATAGGGTGTCTTTTTGAACATGATCATAAAGACCAGGCCGACGGCCAGAGTATTGGTCACGTAAGGCAGGAAGAAGATGGTCTGAAAGACCTCTTTCAGTTTCTTAATGGAGTTCAGTGCCAAAGAGATCAGAAGCGCCAGAAGCGTGGATAGCGGCACGGTGATGATAACGATGAGGAAGGTGTTTTTCACGGCCTGCAGAAAATAGGGGTCGTGAAGCACATAGGCGTAGTTAAACCAGCCGGTGCCAAAGGAGGTCTGGGACGCGGAGTTATAGCCTTCTTCGAAAGAATAGACCAGAACGTCGATCAGGGGATAGACCATGAAGATCCCGAGAAACAGAAGCGCCGGCAATAGATACAGCCAGGCTTTCAGGCTTCTGAGCTTTTTTACAAAAACTGCCATAGATGCCGGCTTATTTCCGGAAGTGGGACCGGAGAAAGAAGATTTATCGGTGATCTCGCTCATAACAGCCGCTCCTGGGTATCTTTACTAAAGACAAACACTTTCTTCGGATTCAAGTCGAAGGCCACATTTTTTTTCTCCGGGTCGATGGCATTATCCGAAGAGACGATGGCACGGTGACGGGTCCCGGCGATTTCGGAAGCGGTGTGGGAGAAGACGACGCTGGTGTCTCTTCCCATGACCTCAATGGCCAGTAATTCTGTGGTAAATGCACCTTCGCTTCCGGTCTGTTTCCCGTCTTTTCCTTCCCGCAGAAGGAGTCCTTCCGGACGGATGCCGACGAAGACTTCCTGGTTGGGGGTGTCTTTGACGAAGTCTTTTCCCAGGACTTTCTCGTTTCCGATCACAAGGGATCCGCCTTCGATCTTTCCGTTAAAGACATTAATGGGCGGGGTGCCCAAAAACTTGGCCACGAAAAGATTCTTCGGCTGATCGTAGACTTCCTGGGGCTTGCCGATCTGATGAATGGCGCCGTCCTTCATGACCACGATGATGTCGGAAATGCTCATGGCTTCTTCCTGATCGTGAGTGACGAATACGGTGGTGATCTTCGTTTCGTTCTGGATCCTTTTGATCTCTTCCCGGGTCTGGATACGAAGACGGGCATCCAGATTCGAGAGAGGCTCATCCAGAAGCAGCACACGGGGCATTTTGACCAGCGCGCGGGCAATGGCCACACGCTGCTGCTGGCCGCCGCTCATCTCATTGGGACGGCGGTCCATCAGTTCCTCGATCTGTACGATCCGGGCGGCTTCCAGAGCCTTCTGCTCCATCTGCTCTTTCGTCATCTTCTTATCCCCCTTCAGGTTCTGAAGCGGGAACATGATGTTCTTTTTCACATTCAAATGGGGGTAGAGGGCATAGCTTTGAAAGACCATGCCGACACCACGGTTTTCCGCGGGGATATCGGTGACGTCATCTTCATCGAAAAAGAGGCGTCCCTCGGTAGGGGTCTCCAGTCCGCAGATCAGATTCAGCGCAGTGCTTTTGCCACAGCCGGAAGGCCCTAAAAGACCCACCAGTTTTCCATCCGGGATCTCAAATGTAAAGTGGTCCACTGCCACGACTTCGGTCTTGATCCGCTTATCACGGTTCGGGAAACGTTTCGTCAGTCCCTCAAATCGAATTTTCATACCCTACCCCTCCGGAAAACCCAAGAAACTAACTCCACTTTACCACATTTGCGATAAGTATGGGATTTTTTATGAGAATTCGGTACAATGAAAACAGCACATGCCTTCCTTAATGAGGGGGAGGGTACTTTCTTTCGGGAGGGTATGGATATGGAACTTTCATCGACCCCGCGCGGCGAGCGCATTTATATCGGCTTCTTCGGCATGAGAAATGCCGGCAAATCCAGCGTCGTCAATGCGTTTACCAATCAGGACATCGCTATTGTTTCCAATGTAAAGGGTACGACTACCGACCCGGTCTATAAGGCCATGGAACTTCTTCCTCTGGGCCCGGTCATGATCGTGGATACGCCCGGTATGGACGATGAAGGGGACCTGGGGATCCTCCGTATTGAAAAGTGTAAAGAGGTCATGGCAAAAGTGGATATCGCCATTCATGTGGTAGACGGAACCTTGGGCATGACCGACGGAGACCGGGTCTTAAAGAAAATGTTCGAGGAAAGAAATCTTCCATATGTGACGGTCTATAACAAGCTGGACCTGGTGACCCAGCGGATCGGAAAAGGAAGAACCAGGGAAGTGGAGCAGGACAGTATCTGGGTCTCGGCTTCTGATAAGATCAATATCAACGACCTCAAGGAGATGGTGGCCCATCTGGTGGTGGATCCCAGTAACGGACGAAAGATCATCGCCGATCTGATCGGGCCGGAGGATGTGGTGGTACTGGTAACACCCATCGATGAGGCGGCGCCGAAAGGACGATTGATCCTTCCCCAGCAGCAGACGCTTCGTGATATTCTGGATTCCGGTGCCGTCGGGATCGTCACGCAGGTTCCCCAGATCCCGACTGTGCTTTCTTCTTTGAAGAATCCGCCGAAGCTTGTTGTTACAGACAGTCAGGCTTTTGCCGAGGTAAATGCACTGGTCCCGCAGGAGATCCCGCTGACTTCCTTTTCCATGCTTTTCGCCCGCTATAAAGGCGATCTGGGAGAAGCGATATTATCGGCGAACTTCCTGGAGAAACTGGATGACGGAGCGAAGATATTGATTTCCGAAGGCTGCACCCATCACCGTCAATGTAACGATATCGGAACCGTGAAGCTTCCGAAGATGATCGAAAAGACCACAGGAAAGAAATTCCATTTCGAATGGAGCTCCGGAGACTCATTCCCGGATGATCTCTCCACCTTCGATCTGGTGGTACACTGTGGTGGCTGTATGCTGAATCCCAGAGAAATGCTCCACCGCATCCGCATCTGCCAGAATGCCGGTGTTCCCATCACCAATTACGGTGTCCTTATGGCGAAGATGCAGGGGATCCTCCCGCGTGTATCCGCGCCGCTTCTGGGGAAGAAGTAAGGAAAAATCACTTATGCCAGGAGGCATTCTGGGGATCGAAATTGTCGATCTCATTTGAGAGATCGGTTGAAATAGAAGGGTTTTCGGAAAGCTCTTCCGGCGCGTCCGGCATGATCTTTCCTTCTGTTTCCAGAGCTGTTTTCAGATTCCGTCCCCGGATATACCGGAAGATGGCTCGGAATAAAATCATGGTCAGAACTAGAAACAGAAGAATGAGAAACCCTAAGAAAATGAGCATCCCGAGATTTTTATGGACGGAACCGTCCCGTAAAGCATGACGGTAATCTTCCCAGGCATCTTCCGTATCCTGGTCATCGTAAGTGGAGATAAAGAGATCGCCACTGGCGGTATGGTAAGCCTGAAGGCAGTACATGGTTTCCGGCTCGGTCTCATAAAGATATTCCATCTCCTGATAACGTGT
>CADCLV010000026.1 GCA_902802325.1 Oscillospiraceae bacterium
TAAGTCCGGCAAAGAGCGCGGACAAAGCCGCCATGATCAGCCACATATCTTCCCCTTATTCATTGTCATATATTCTGGTAATTCTCGTCCATCAATTATGCTGTATAATTATCCATACTAAAAGTTCTTACCATCTTTTATAAAGTCAACCAAGTTTATGTGAACTATCCCGTTGCGTTGTTGCAGCAACGGATCCAACGTGGCAACATATTTTGGGTAATTGTCTTTGATCATCTCCAAAGGTCTGTATTCTCTGTCCTCTGTTTCTTTCGACAATGCTATCGTATAAGATACCTGTACATAGGAATACTGCATCGCATCATTGCGAAGTATGAAATCACACTCAAGTTTACCGATACGTCCGATGCTCACGGAGTAATCATGAGATCTGGCATAAATATAGGTAACATTTTCTAACACCGGACCGAAATTGATCCTGTTATCAGTATTCTGAACATAGAAGAAACTAAGATCTGCGAGATAGTACTTTTTCTCGCCACTTAGGGACTTCTTCGACTTCATATCAAATCTCGGACACTCATATATGATCTTCGCATCAATTAAAGCCTTGATATACCTGGCAATGGTCGCTTCACTTATGGGAGTGCCTGTCTGATTGATTGCTTTCTTCAGGCTCTTTAGGCTTGTTGTTGCGCCGAAATTATTAATGACATATTTCTGCACCGTCTCAAAAGTACTCTTGTTACGAATCTTTATACGTTTTCTTATGTCTTTTTCATAGATTTCGTCAATCACACTCTGCACATATCGTCTCTTGGCCGGCATGCTGTCAAGTGTTATCGTTCTGGGAAAACCGCCTTCCAGAACATAGTTCTGCATCTCGACTGCACGTTCAGCTGCTATCGGTTTGCCGTAATACTCTTTAAATTGCTCATATTCTTCGAAAGAGAGCGGAAACATCTCGAATTCAATATAACGGCCGGTAAGTTTTGTCATGAGTTCTCCACTCAACAAGTAAGAGTTAGAACCGGTTACAAAGATCGACCATTCTCCTGTTCCGCGAAAGCCGTTCAAAACGATTTCGAACCCTTCGACATTTTGAACCTCATCGATAAACAGATACTTTATATCCTTATTCCTATCGGCACTGTTGATCAGCTCTTCCAGTTGATCTGCTTTTGTTATCTTGTTGTATTCTTTGCTGTCAAGATCAAAGTAGGCGATATTGTCTTCATTTATACCACCGGCGCGCAACTCATTGGCAATTGTCTCCATCAGACAAGACTTACCGCATCGTCTAACCCCGGTAATAACCTTTATAATATCTGTCGCATGGTAAAAATCAATTCAAATTTAACGTTAGCGTTTTTATCATTTTTGCAAAATCGCTAACGTTAAATTGCTTATTAACATTATCCATGACCTGCACAAAGCTGTTTATTTATTCAACTATCGTTACTATATCATTCTTCAGAGAAAATGTTTTCTTTATCGCTTTCACCACTTTGATGTCGGCAGGAAGCCAGTTCAGTGAATCCAGTTCTTCTATGGAAAGCCATTTGGCCGCTTCATGTTCCAGAAGTTTCATCTTTGAACCTTTTGCCAGTTCTGACCAGAAGCAGTCCATGGAAAGATGGAATTCCGGGTAATCATATTCCACCGTCAGAAGAAGATCACCGACTGTAATTTCCGAATCCAGTTCTTCGCGGATCTCACGTCGAAGCGCCTCTTGCGGCGTCTCTCCTTCTTCGATTTTTCCTCCGGGGAATTCCCATCCGTCTTTAAAAGCACCATACCCCCGCTGTGTTGCGAAGATCCGGTCCCCATCGCGGATGATGGCGGCGACGACACGTAATGTTTTCTTTCGGTTTTCCATCAGCCAGGCAAAAGCTTTTGCCGTACGGATATCCGGTTCTTTGAAATGGTTTCCCTCATTCCACTGAAGCACACAGCGGATGCCTCGTTCCTTAAGAACCTCATGAACTTCACGGATCCTTTCTCCCACCGTTGCCATCACCGGATTACGTGTCTTTTCTTCTTTATCACCGAGACTGAGATACACAGAATCTGCCTGGATCTTCTGCTCTTTCATGTAATCAAGAAATCCCGGGAACCATACTGACGGAGAAGCTACAGCGGCCCCGCTGAACCGGTCAGTCCGAAAGGCGGCCCATAGAGCAAAAAGCCCTGCAAGCGAATACCCGCCGATATAGTAGGTCTTCCCTTCATCCGAACAGAGAGCAAGTATTTTCCGAAGAGTCTCTTCGGCACCATCTCCGAAGTCTTCTTTCCCGAAAACGGCAGGTGCTTTCCACGGGGAAAGATCTTTATTCCAGTCTTCGACCTGACAGGCGATCAGAAAGAAGTCTCTCCCACAGCTTTCGGCTATGACAGAAACCTCATTCTCTATTCCTTCCAGATCGTGATCATCGACCGGCTGGATCAAAACTATGTCCGCATTCGGATTTCCATACTTATACAACTTCATCGTACGCTACTTCAGTTTTTTACCTATATTCTTCAGACCCACACGCTATTTCTGTATTCAATTATATCATGCGCTTTCGCCTAATCTTGATTCATTATGAATTCGTTTTCACTCTCAGAAATAAATTTATATTCTCTCTTGACTTAGAGTTAACTCCAAGTTGTAAAATGAACATATCAACTGATGGATCGGAAGATCGGGAGGATGCTTATGACCATTAAAGAAGTCTGTGAAAAGTACGATATTACAGCCGATACCCTCCGCTACTATGAACGTGTCGGGGTGATTCCGGAAGTGACAAGAACACCGGGCGGAATACGGGATTATCAGGAGACAGATATCGCCTGGGTCGAAAATGCGATCTGTTTTCGCGATGCCGGAATGCCTGTCGAAATGCTTATTGAATATGTGAAGCTCTATCAGGAAGGAGACTCGACGATCGATGCCCGTACAAATCTTTTGAAAGAAGCACGCGAATACATTCTCGAAGCCAGAAAGAAATACGATATCGCTCTAAAGAAATTGGATTACAAGATCGGCAGATATGAAATCGCCCAGAAGACCGGTGTTCTCACCTGGACATGTGACGAAGATGATAAAAAGAAAGGTTGATCAAAAATGAAGAATAAACTACTGATCCTGCTTTTATCTTCTGCAATCTGTATGAGTGGATGTGCAGGGAAAGCAGAAACGACAGGGACAAGTGCTTTTACGGAAGCATCGGCGGAGAGCACGACGATAGCCACCGAAGCAACAACTTCGGAAGGCACATCAACAGAATCTGCCACAACTTCCAAATCGGAAGCAACAGACTCTGAAACCTCAGAGGAAACAGCAAAGGAGAAAACCATGGTACTGAAAATCGGAGATACTAAAGTTCCCGTAAACTGGGAAGACAATGCATCCGTTTCTGATCTAAAAGCACTTGCGAAGGATAGTCTTACTATCGAGATGTCCATGTACGGTGGATTTGAGCAGGTGGGTCCGATCGGACAAAGCATCTCAAGCGACGATGAACAGACCGACACATCTTCCGGAGACATCGTTCTATATTCAGGAGACCAGATCGTCATTTTCTACGGTTCAAACTCCTGGGCATATACCCGTCTCGGCAAGGTCGATCTATCCGAAGACGAGATGACGGAGCTTCTTTCCAACGGAGATGTGACCATCACGCTCTGCATGGAGTGAACGAAGACGAAATCACGTCCATCCAAAAATGATTTTAACGTCAATCTCGCCCATATGGCATAGAGCCTGATAAATCAATATTTGTAACAATGTTAAAGTAACATAATAAAGCAAAAATGCAAGGGGGGAAAGCAATGTTAGGTAATTTCAGCTACAAGAACGCAACCAAACTCTACTTCGGAGATGACTCTCTTTCGTATCTGAATGAGGAGCTTCCGAAGTACGGAAAGAACATCCAGCTCATCTATGGCGGCGGTTCCATCAAGAGAAACGGGATCTACGATCAGATCGTGAAGATCCTGAAAGATAACGGGAAGAACATTATTGAAGATGCAGGCGTCATGCCGAATCCGACAATCGAGAAACTTCGCGAAGGCATAAAGATCGCACGAGATAATAATGTAGATCTTCTTCTGGCCGTAGGTGGCGGTTCCTGCTGCGACTATGCCAAGGCCGTATCCGTCTCCGTGCACTGTGACGAAGATCCGTGGGACAAATACTACATCCGGTTCGAAGAGCCCACATGCGAGATCGTTCCTGTCGGCTGCATCCTGACCATGGCCGGGACCGGCTCCGAGATGAATGCCGGATCTGTCATCACCAACCACGAACAGAAACTGAAGATCGGTCACGTTTTCGGCGAGGAAGTCATGCCGAAGTTCTCGATCCTGAATCCGAAGTTCACCTTCTCTCTTCCGAAACGCCAGATGGTCGCAGGCATCTACGATATCTTTAACCACATCTGCGAACAGTACTTTTCCGGCGAAGACGACAACACCAGCGACTATCTCGCGGAGGCTCTCATGAAGTCCCTGATCCACAGTTCTCTCATCGCCATCGAGGACCCGGAAGACTACGAGGCAAGATCCAACATCATGTGGACCGCCACCTGGGCCCTCAACACCCTCATTTCCCGTGGCAAAAGCACTGACTGGATGGTGCACATGATCGGCCAGTCCGTCGGCGCGTACACAGACGCCACGCACGGTATGACCCTGGCAGCCGTCTCCCTCCCCTACTACCGCTACATCCTTCCTTACGGAGTCAAAAAATTTAAGAGATTCGCCGAGGAAGTATGGAATGTTTCTTCTGAAGGAAAGACCGACGAGCAGGTAGCATTGGAAGGCCTTTCTGCCATGGAAGACTGGATGAAGAAGATCGGTGTTTCGCTCAACATCTCGGAACTTGGGGCAACCGAGGACATGATCGACGGCATCACGGAAGGCACCATCATCCTCGAAGGCGGCTACAAAGTCCTTTCCAAAGACGAGGTCCGCGAGATCCTGAAGCAGTCGCTCTGATCTCACACGAAATCGTCACGATAGAGTTACTCACACAAAACCTTGGAATCAGAGATGGTTCCAAGGTTTTTCCGTATGAAGATATTTTCTGCAATCTTTTTCAGAAAGTTAGTTGACTTTCGCAACTATTGCGGTTATCATCTATTCAGACGAAACGGATCGGCAAAGAAAAGGAGATACAAAATGGACAAAGTAAAACAGTTTCGTGAGTTGACCCGTGAGCTTGAATGCCATCTGGAAAACATAAACCGCAGTGACTGCTGCCAATGCAGTGTAAACGAGTCCCAGTGCTTTTTGGTCGTAGAAATCGGACGGAACCCCGGTATATGCATCAAGGATCTGGCCAAGCAACTCCACCTCGATAAAAGCGGCATCAGCCGGAGTATCGAAGAACTTGTTCAGAAAGGATATGTGGTTAGGGAGCCTTCGAAGACAGACCGCCGTTGTGTGGTATTGACTCTGACCGATGCGGGACAGTCAAGGTTTGAAAAGATCGAAAACGACATGAATGCGGCTTTTAAAAAGGTCTTCTCACAAATGAATAAGACGGAGCAGGAGAAAGTCCTGGAAGCGCTGGCGATTTATAACGAAGCCTGCCGGAAGGAAGAAGAAAGCTGTACTTGTTCCGAAAAATAGAATAACCGGCGCGAAAGGATCAAAGGAGGTGACCTTATGACCACAGAAGAAAAAGCAAAACTAATCATTCAGGATATCCAGAGCGAGCAAGGTATCAATCCGGTCCGGATATTTAAGAATATGGCGCGAAAAGAATATATCGGCATACACGGTCCGGAACATCATGTACTGGATGGTGCCAGCATATTGGTCGCCTTCAATAACGCCGGAGGAAAGATTGATCTTCAGAAAAGTCTGGAAAGGCTTTTTCAGGAGGGGCTGAAGATGCCGGGAGCCATGTGCGGGTACTGGGGCATTTGCGGAGCGATCACCTCGATTGGCGCTGCCCTCTCCATCATCGATCAGACCGGTCCTCTCTCCGATGACGGAACCTGGGGCGAACATATGCAGTATACCTCCGCGGCGATTGGAGAACTGGGAAGCATCAACGGTCCCAGATGCTGCAAGCGTGATGCCATGATCGCCTTCAAACACGGCATCGAGTATATAAATGCCCACTTTCCCGTGCATCTGGAATACGAAGAGCAGCAATGCGAGTTCTCTGAACAGAACCAGCAATGCATCCATGAAAGATGCCCGTTCTACAAAGCACCAGAGGCGTAACGCCGTCTGAATCTATATGAACCGAAAGAGAGATTTATGATGTACACAATACGTAATGCAAAGTTAGAAGATGCACAGAGACTGGTGGAAATCTACTCCTATTATGTCCTCAATACCGCAGTCTCTTTTGAATATGAAGTCCCGACTGTCGCCGAGTTTCAGGATCGTATGAAAAAGGTCATGGAAAAGTACCCGTATCTGGTCGCAGAAAAAGACGGCCATATTGTCGGATACACTTACTCCAGCCCGTATAGCTGCCGCGAAGCCTATGCCTGGTCAGTGGCCAACTCCATCTATCTGGATAAAGATTATCGAAGACAAGGAGTCGGCTCCCTTCTCTATCGTGAACTTGAAAAGCTCCTGAAGGAGCAAGGCATCATTAACCTGCTGGCCGGAGTTGCTTTTTCTGAGGAAGAGGACGAATACCTCACTCACGACAGTTTCAATTATCACAAGCACATGGGCTATGAAAAAGTTGCGCACATGAAGGATATCGGCAAGAAATTCGACCGCTGGTATGACCTTTTGTGGCTGCAGAAAAAGATTTAAACCATGGCAAATGATTTCTACAGAAACGAAAAAAGGGACTGCATTCGTGCAGTCCCTTCGCTATATAAAACTCTAAAGCTTACATCGCATTCACGTTCTGGATATACATCTCTTTCGGGATCATCGGCACTTCCAAAGAAGCAATCGTCTCGGGTGAAAGGGTAAGTGCTTTTGCATACTCTTCGCCGGCGGCTTCAAAGCGGGCAAGGAGCGGCTCGGCAACCGGCGCTGCCGCAGGAATATTCAGCATCGGTGTTTCCGGTACGCATACGATATCATGTCCCGGGAAGCAATGCTTGCACATCTCTTTTAAGCCGTCGAAGTTTCCTTCCCAGTCCGGGAAACCGCAGCCGCAGATGACCAGCGTGTGGATATTGGAAAAATCAGCCAGTGCTTCGTGATGAACGGTTCCGTCCTTTTCTTCTACCATTTTCATCTTTACAAGCGGGATCGTACGATCCAGTAAAGCTTTCAGATGAGACGGCATGGCATAACAGTAAAGCGGGAAGCTCCAGATTATCACGTCTGCCTTTACATAGAGATCCAGGATCGCATTTTGGTCATCTTGGATCACACAGTGACCGTCTTGTTTCTGCCAGCAGCCGAAGCATCCCTGACACGGAGCAATATTCTTTTCGATGACATTGATCACATCCACTTCGTGGTTCTGCTCTTTGTTTAATCCCTTAAGAAATGCGTCCGTCAGACGGAAGGTATCGCTCTTCTTTTTCGGGCTGCCATTTAACACCAAAATTCTCATAATTCCAATACTCCTTGTTTCATATTTTTTCTTACTGACACCTTAAAAAGCACCAGCTCCCTATAACCATTAAAAATCATAAATCCGGTTTTGATAACCCACATTAAATTATCTTGTTTTTCTAGACGGAAAACCGACATGCTATAATGGTGTTCACGAGATGATCACGTCGCACAGGTATGACTGTGATGTGGTTGAAAGGATATATAAATGACTGACGAATTATTCACAAATTATCACGAACTGGAATCCAGCAGACTCCTTCTCCGTCGGATCACGATGCAGGATCTGGACGATGTGTTCGAGATCTACTCAAATAAAGAGGTCATGCTCTATTTTGCGGACCGTTTCCCCTTCGAGAAAAGCACTGAGGCCGAAACCATGATCCGCGAATATGAGGAAGCGCTGACCAAACATTGGAGCATGCGATGGGGCATCGTCCTGAAAGAAAGCGGAAAACTTATCGGGACGTGCGGCTTTCACGCTCTTTCTGAATACGATAAACGCATCGAGGTCGGCTACGATCTCAACCGCAATTACTGGCAGAAAGGGATCATGACAGAAGCGCTTTCACTGATCATTAATCACGCATTCGGATGCTCGGATGTGAACCGGATCGAGGCGATGGTCGAACCGCCGAACACCGGTTCCCGCGCCCTTCTCGAGAAGCTTGGTTTCCAGTACGAAGGCACCCTCCGGAAACACGAGATGTGCCGCGGCGTTTTCGTAGATATACAGATGTTCAGTATATTACGAGAAGACTTGAAATTGGGAGGCACATATGGCATCGAGTAAAGAATACCTGGATTTTATACTGGAACAGCTTTCGGAACTGGAGGGCATCTCGTACCGCGCTATGATGGGCGAATACATCCTCTACTACGAAGGCAAGGTCATCGGAGGCATTTACGACGACCGTTTCCTCGTAAAGGTCACGAAGTCTTCCCGTGAAAAGATGCCGGACGCGGAACTGGAGCTTCCTTATGAAGGGGCGAAGGAAATGCTTCTTGTGGACGATGTGGAGAATAAGGAGTTCCTGCGGGAACTTCTGGAAGCCATGTATCCGGAGCTACCTCTACCTAAGAAAAAGAAATGAACCGTGGAGGGATGCTCGATATGGAAAAGCACATTCACGCATGGGAACCATGCTTCTTTATCTTCTTTGGACTCTTTCATATGCATCGGATCTGGGCTCTTCTTGATCGGTCGTCCTATGCTTCTTTCTGGATGGGCATCATGGATGACAAGGGCTGGCCGTATTTTCTGATCATGGGAATCCTTGCCGGTCTTTGTGTCCTCGGGATCGTCACATTTATCCGGGAGCGAAAGGCCAACTATCTCTGGCGCTGGATCTATTTTTTCGGCGGGGGCTATGTCCTCTTCGATCTGTTTGCCATTGCCACCGGACTTTCCTTCTGGCAAAAACTTCTTAACTTCATGTTCGACACTTCTTCTTCCTACTGGAATTACATTTGGTCGTTCTTTATCCTGCTCGGCACGGTTGTATTCATTCTCGGGGTCCGGCTTCTTCTTGATCGCCGGGGAAAAAAGGCAGAGGAACGCACCTTGTAAGAAATTTCGTGTGGAATCTCGTTTTTGAAAATCCACACGTAATCAAAACTCGCCTCATGCCACTCACCCGAAGATCAGTTTCTTTATGATCTCGATGGTCTTCTTCCGCATATAAGTCTGGTCCAGTTTGGGGTCGATAGGATGCATATAGGTATGGCAGAAGCACTCTATATAGTTGACCGCCATGCGGACGTTCTCGGCGCTTTTCTCCGGATTGGCGCCCTTCAGGAGGAACACCTGCTCCATCTTCTCATACATGTTCTGCCAGAAACCGTCGGAGACTTCGGCGATATCTGCATCCGTATGATAGAGCGCTTCCAGCTCTTCGTGCACGGCCCAATTCCGTTGGTGATAATCCAGTAAGTAGTCTAATGTTTTTTCGGCAAAAGCATCGAACTCGAGGCCTTTATCTCCTTTTTCGGCTTCGTGGTAGAAACGGGTGACATCTCCCATCAGCTGATCCGCCGCCATTTGCAGTGCCTGGATCAGGATATCTTTCTTGTCACGGAAATAGTGGTAGACGATCCCGGTGGAGAGACCTGCTGCTTTAGCAATGTCATCGGCCGTGATGTTATGGTAGCCCTTCTGCAGGATCAGGTCGCCGCCGACACTTAAGATCTTCAGGCGCGTTTCGATGGAGCGCTTCTGCTTCGGCACCGCCATAGGCTTGACTGCGGTCTCAGCCTTCTTATCCGCGGCACCGTTCTTTTTAGATACAGCATCACTCCTCTTTGCCGCGTTCTTCGGCGTATTCTTCTTTTCCGGCTTTTCCTTCGCCATGAGACGACCTCTCCTTATCTATCAGATAACTACCCATATTCATTAAAACACATATTTGATTTGTTGCAAGTAAATATTGAGACTTTTCTCAATTTTCACAATTAACCATAGTCATCTTTTATTCACTTTGTACAAAGTTGAGATTCTTCTCAATTTTTGTATTGACCTGTTTTCAGGCAGGACGTAGAATGATGATGGTTAGCAAAGACTTACCATTATTCTTATATACAAATATACAGGAGACGGAAAATGGGAAACACAATCGTCGAATTTAAAAATGTCACGAAACAATACGGCCAGGGAGAAGCGATCCAGCTGGCCAATAACGATGTCAATTTCACCATCGATGAAGGTGAATTCGTCGTTATACTTGGTCAGTCCGGTGCAGGTAAATCTACCGTCCTGAACATGCTGGGCGGAATGGATACACCGACCTCCGGCACCATCACGGTGGCCGGGCAGGAAGTCTCGAAGATGAACGATAAGGAGCTGTCGGAATACCGTGCCGGCACCATCGGCTTTATCTTCCAGTTTTATAACCTCCTCCCTTCTCTCACCGCTATTGAGAATGTGTCGCTGGTAAAGAACATCGTCAAATCCGGTCCTGATCCTATGGAAATGCTCCGCGCGGTGGGACTACAGGATCATGCGAAAAAGTTCCCGTCACAGATGTCCGGCGGCGAGCAGCAGCGTGTCTCGATTGCAAGAGCGCTGGCCAAAGATCCGAAGATCATCCTCGGCGACGAACCGACGGGCGCTCTTGATTCCGAGACCGGCGTGATCGTTCTGGAGCTTCTTTCCGACCTTTCCAGAAAGCAGGGAAAGACCGTGATTCTGGTTACTCATAATGCCGATATCGCAAAGTGCGCAGATAAAGTCATCCGCATGAAAAACGGCAAGATCCGGGAGATCCGCATCAATGAATCTCCGGTTCCGATCCGGGAGGTGGAATGGTAATGCTTGTACGTAAAATGACAAGAGAGATAAGAAAGAATCTCGGCCAGTTTCTTTCTCTCTTCGTCCTCTCCTTTCTGGCCGTGTCGCTTTTTGCCTGCATGAAGGCAAGTAATATCAGCGCCTATAACAAGCTGGAAGATCTTCGGGATGCGACAAACTGCGCCGATGGCTGGATATTCAGCGAAAACTTTTCTTCCGGGGATCTTTCTTCGGTAAATGCACTTTCCGACATTACTTCTGCGCAAAGACGTCTTCACTTCACGGCTACCGCAGAAGGTTTCGATCAGGCTCAGCTGGAAGTCTATGGTCTGGAAGAAAACCTGGTTTCCAAGCCCTACTATGTTACCGGTAAAGAATTTGATCCTTCCTCGAAAGACGGTATCTGGATCTCCGAGTCTTTCGCAAAAGAATGGGATCTGAAGGTTGGCGATTCTTTCTCTTTTTCCGCTTACGGACAGATCCTGAATAAGCAGGTCGAAGGAACCATCGTTTCTCCGGAATATCAGTATCTCAAAGCCGATAAAGATCTGGACATTATCGCTAAAAACATCGCCGTCATTTATATGCCGATCGAAGGGTTAAGCGAATACTTCAGCGCAGTTCCCGGCGGCATTCCCTTTAACGAACTGATCTTCACTACCGGCATAAAGGATGTAAAATCTTTGGAAGCTTCTTTGGATGAAGCTCTGCATGGAAATTACGCAGTTCTGTGTGATCGGGATGATATGCCCGGGATCCGCATCATGAAGGACGAACTTGCCCAGCATGACCAGTTCGCCATTACTTTCCCGGTCGTTTTTCTGGCAATCGCCTTACTGGTCATTATGACGACCATGAACCGCATGATTGCCAACCAGCGCACCCAGATCGGAACCCTTCGTGCCTTGGGCATGAAAAAAAGCAAGATCATCCTGCACTATCTGAGTTACAGTTTCATCGTTTCCCTTCTCGGTTCTGTCGCCGGACTCTTTGTCGGTACTTATCTTTTCGGTGAAGGGATCGCCATGATCTTCCGCGCCTGGTATCTGATCCCCGGCTGGACGGTGGAAATGGATGCGTCTTTCCTTCTGGTAGTTGTTTTGATCGTTTCTTGCTGCACACTGGCCACCTATCTCAGCTGCAGAAAAGTTATGAATGTGCATCCTGCCGCGAGCCTTCGTCCGGCAGCACCGAAATCCGGTAAGAATACCGTTCTGGAAAAACTTCCCTTCTGGTCAAAGCTGGGTTTTTCCACTCAATATAACCTGAGAGATATTACCAGAAGCAAGCTCCGTTCCTTCATGGGTGTATTTGGAACGGCTGCCGGTATGATGATCATGGTGGCGGCCATGGCTTCGATCACCACGATCCGGGACGCCTCCTCCTGGTCTTTCGATAAGATCCAGAACTTTAAAAACGAGATCGATTTTTCCGACGATATCACAACGGAGCTGGCAGAAAGCTATAAGGAGAAATATGGCGGAGAGCTGATCCAGACATCTGCTATTGAGATTGCTAAGGAGCCGCATGCGGATTCTTCAAAGAAAAAGACCACTTCCCTCATGGTTACGGAGGGCGAAAACTTCTATCGTCTTACTGATATGAACCGGGATCTTTCAGAACTTACTCCGGGAACCTGTGCCATCACCATGAAGCTGGCCCGCTCCTTGGATGTTCACGAAGGAGACACCATCTACTGGCACCTCTATGAGAAAAACACCTGGTACGAGGCAAAGGTGGGACTTATCAACCGTCATCCGAACTTCTCCGGTGTCACCATGCTCCGGGAAGACTATGAAGAAACCGGTGCCGGATATCTTCCGAACATACTTTATACTTCTTCGGAAAAAGTGGCACTGGAAGGCCAGCCCGGGATCCTCGCGGTTCACGATGACAAGGACCTGAAAGAGAGTTTTGACATCATGATGGAAATGATCTATGCCATGCTCTTCGTATTCGTGGCCTTCGCGACAGTGCTTCCGATCGTAGTGCTCTATAACTGCGGAAATCTTTCCTTCCACGAAAGAGTCAAGGAATTTGCCACACTGAAAGTACTGGGCTTCACCACCCAAAAGATCCGTAAGCTCCTGTCTCTTCAGAATCTGTGGCTTTCCATCGTCGGTGTATTCATCGGAGCTCCGTTTGGAACCATCATGCTCCAGTATATGTTTGACAGTAACGGAGACAGTATGGACTATCCGGTCTCGGCTGGATTCCTTGTCTACCTCGTCTCGGGTCTTTTCGTCATGATCGTATCGGTACTTGTAAGCTATATGTTCAACAAGCGGATCAAAAAGCTCGATATGGTCGAAACACTGAAAGGCATCGAATAATCACTGTTTCAGAAATAAATGAAAAAGGTAAGGGCGGCAACAAGGTACTGTTGCCGCCCTTTTTGAAAGGATTATACCTAAAGGATTGCCGCTTTCTATCTCGCCAAACAGAAAGTACCGGCAAAGGAGCATGTCCGGGTTAACTTGCAGCGATATGCGAAAGGGGAGTTGGTCATCTCTGTAAGAAAATATCAGGAACTCCCGGACACGTATAGGTATGACATCAAAGAACACAAACCAGTTAGTGTATGCTAACCGTCTTGAATAGTATCATGACAGCCCGCGATTGTCAACACTTATTTTTAAATTTTGGTTAGCATAATCTAACCATTGTTTATTGACATCGATGCGTTTGATTGGTATATTATCTATGTTCGGTTAGCTCTTGCTAACTTTTGGAACAAACACATTTCAAGAAGAAATCAGGAGGAGAAAGAATAGAGATGCTGGAGCGCTATCTGGTCGATCAATGTGCCCCTACCCTTGCCGGTATGAAGACCGGAAGTCTTTTTACCATTCATGGGAAAGATTCAAGGAGCATTAAAAACGAGATCAGAAAAATCAACCATATCCTTTTCGGAAAAGGGCTTCTGCTTCTTCCTCTTCACACCACGTCTACCTTCTGTCTTCTCTATCTGTATCGTCCAAAGCATCTGGAAAGAGATCTTCAAAAGCCCAAATGCTCGAAGCTTCTTGAAGAGTGCGGATACAGTAACTGCCATCCGACAACATGTCTTCTCAATCTGATCCGCCGTCTTCGTCAGAACGGAGGATTTCCTCATGAGATCGGACTGTTTCTCGGTTATCCGCCGGAAGATGTAAAAGGCTTCATGAAGAATCCGCATACGGAAAGCAAGTGCCGTGCCTGTACGGGCGGATGCTGGAAGGTATATCACGATCCGGAAAAGGCGCAGATGGTATTTGATAAATATGCTCTCTGCACCAGAAACTACCAGAACCGCCTGGAGCGCGGAGCATCTTTGGAACAGCTTGCTGTCGCCGGATAAAGACCAACTTGACAGTTTCCCGGTCTTTCCGGGTCTGTAGATAAAAAGTAACTTTAGTTAGAAAGGAAATACGTATGAGCAAAATTGCAATCGTTTTTTGGAGTGGTACCGGAAACACCGAATCTATGGCTAATGCTGTAGAGGCAGGCGCAAAGGAAGCCGGCTCTGAAGTCGTTCGTTTCTCTCCTTCTGAATTTTCCGAAGGTAAGGTTTCTGAGTTCGACGCTATTGCCTTCGGCTGCCCGGCTATGGGTGCGGAAGTACTGGAAGAATCTGAATTTGATCCGATGTTTACCGCTCTGGAACAGGCAAGTGTCCTCTCCGGTAAGAAGATCGGTCTTTTCGGATCTTACGGCTGGGGCGACGGCGAATGGATGAGAAACTGGGAAGAACGCGCAAAGCAAGCCGGCGCGAATCTCATCTCAGAAGGTGTTATCTGTAATGAAGCACCGGACGCCGATGCAGAAGCGGCATGTAGAAAACTTGGGGCAGATCTCTCGATCTGAAATTCACATCACATCACAAAACCCCCTCCTACATATCTATTTACAAGAAGTGCCTGTGAAAGCCGTTTTCGGCTCTCCAGGCACTTTCTTGGTACATTTGGGAAAATGAAGTATAATGAATAAGAAATCAAAACACCAAGGTGGCATAAGGAGAACTTATATGAACGGACTGTATGAATCTGGTGAAGACTATCTGGAGACGATCCTGATCTTGAAAAAGCGGAATGGCAACGTACGTTCTATCGATATTGCCCGTGAAATGGACTTAAGCAAGCCCAGCGTCAGCCGTGCTGTCGGAATTCTGAAGAATAAGGGATTTATCACCGTTGATGATGATGGCGCGATCCACTTTACTGATGAAGGTTCCAAAACAGCGAAGCGGATTTATGAGCGTCACCGTGTATTGACTGAAGCTCTCATGCTCCTGGGCGTTGACGAAAAGACAGCTTCGGAAGATGCCTGCCGGATCGAACACGATATCAGCGAGAAGTCCTTCAGCAAGATCAAGAAGTGCGTACGCGATAGCAAAAAGGAATCCTGATCCTCTTTTTCAATAGCATCAAAAGCAAAAGATCCCTGTACCCTTTTCGGATACAGGGATCTTTCATTATGTGATGATGACTCATTTCCGGGAAGGATCGGCTTTAGGGGACCCTTCTTTATGGCAAGCACATCCCATTGCACAATGACTGCAGTTTCCTCCGCAGGAAGACTTTCCCTGCTTCTTATCTCTTCGCATGCTCAGGATGATACCAATGACCATAGAGACCAGAACAAGCGAAATAATTATCGTTCCTAGATTATCTATGAACCACTGCATCATTTTGACATCGCCTTCTCCTTCAGATCCTTGGAAGTGAGCTTGTCAGCTTCCTTATACTTCTTGAAGAACAGCATGTATACGATACCGCAGAATGCTGCAATCGCAAAGATCAGACCGATCACATTCACATTACCTGTAAAGAGGAGACCGAACTGGTTGATCATCAACGCAATCACATAGGCAAAGCCACACTGATAGCCGATGGCAAACCATGTCCACTTGGCATTATTCATTTCCCGCTTGATGGCACCGATCGCGGCAAAGCAAGGTGCGCAAAGGAGATTGAATACCAAGAAGGAGAATCCGGCTACGCTTGTAAAGGCAGCAGCCAGTGCCTGCCAGGTAGAAAGCTCACCGCCGCCATAGAGAATACCCATGGTACCGACGATGTTCTCTTTAGCCACAAGTCCGGTAATGGATGCCACGGCTGCCTGCCAGTTGCCCCAGCCCAGAGGAGCAAAGATCCATGCGATTGCTGAGCCAATCTTAGCAAGGATCGAGAACTCCAGTTCTTCTTCTGCCAGCATCTTAAACGAGCCGTCCATAAATCCGAAGCGGCTGGTGAACCATACCACAATGGTGGAAAGGAGAATGACGGTTCCGGCCTTCTTAATAAAGGACCAGCCACGCTCCCACATGGAACGGAGAACATTTCCCAGTGTCGGCCAGTGATAAGCCGGAAGCTCCATTACGAAGGGAGCCGGGTTACCGGCAAAGATCTTGGTCTTTTTCAGCATGATACCGGAGATGATGATCGCGGCCATACCGATGAAGTAAGCTCCGGTGGAGACCCATGGGGATCCATCGAACAGAGCACCGGCGATCATGGCAATAAACGGCAGTTTCGCTCCACAAGGAATGAAGGTCGTGGTCATGATCGTCATTCTTCTATCACGTTCATTTTCAATGGTACGGCTGGCCATAATGCCCGGAACACCGCATCCGACACCAACCAGCATCGGGATAAAGGACTTACCGGAAAGGCCAAACTTTCTGAAAATACGGTCGAGAACAAAGGCAATACGGGCCATATAACCGCATGCCTCCAGGAAGGCAAGAAGCAGGAACAGTACCAGCATCTGCGGTACAAAGCCGAGAACTGCACCGACACCGGCCACGATACCGTCAAGAATCAGACCCTTCAGCCATTCAGCAGCACCGGCCTTATCCAGACCCTTTTCAACCAGAGCCGGAATACTCGGAATAAAGGTACCATAGTCAGCCGGATCCGGTTCTTCACCGATTTCTTCCAGTGTCTTGACCGCTTCCTCATAGTCTGCGATCGTCGCTGTTTCTTCAGTGATCTCCAGTGTCTCTTCGTCTTCTACTTCATATGTGTATTCGGATACCGGCTCCTCGCCATGCTCTTCCACATATGCATCATATCCGTCAACGATCGCGGAAGCATCTCCATAGCGCTCGGCAATTTCCGCATATCCTCCGTCTTTCCCAAACA
This sequence comes from Oscillospiraceae bacterium, assembly GCA_902802325.1. Taxonomy (GTDB): domain Bacteria; phylum Bacillota; class Clostridia; order Saccharofermentanales; family Saccharofermentanaceae; genus Scatonaster. The sequence goes on from CADCLV010000026.1 coordinate 16,903, forward strand.
GATGGAAACCGTCTCCAAAGATCTTATCGTTAGTAAAGTCAGTCGCAATCGCACCGACAGTGACCATAGCGATATAGTAAACAAGGTACATGACAAGCGCGAAGATCGGAAGTCCGAGCCATCTGTTGGTTACGACCTTATCGATCTTATCCGATGTGGTAAGCTTCCCTGCTTTCTTTTTCTTGTAGCAGGACTTGATCACTTCTGCGATGTAGATATAGCGTTCATTTGTGATGATGCTCTCTGAATCATCATCCAGTTCCTTTTCCGCAGCAGCAATATCCTTTTCGATGTGGTCCATCTTCTCCTTCGGGATATTCAGCTGTTCAAGGACTTTATCATCACGCTCGAAGACCTTGATGGCATACCATCTCTGCTGCTCTTCAGGCATATCGTGAACCACTGCTTCTTCAATGTGGGCCAGTGCATGCTCAACGGGGCCGGAGAAGCTGTGCTGCGGGATCGTCTTTGTGCTCTTCGCCGCTTCGATTGCCGCTTCCGCTGCTTCCATGACACCGTCACCTTTCAGTGCGGAGATATCCACAACCTTGCAGCCCAGCTGACGGGACAGTTCAGCAGTATTGATCTCATCGCCGTTTTTCTTTACGAGATCCATCATGTTGATGGCCATGACGACCGGAATACCAAGTTCTGTCAGCTGTGTGGTCAGATACAGGTTTCTTTCCAGGTTGGTACCATCAACAATATTCAAGATCGCATCCGGACGCTCACCGATCAGGTAGTTTCTGGCTACGACTTCTTCAAGAGTATACGGAGAAAGGGAATAAATACCCGGAAGGTCCGTAATGATCACATCATCGTGTTTTTTCAGTTTTCCTTCCTTCTTTTCAACGGTAACACCCGGCCAGTTACCAACAAACTGGTTCGCACCGGTCAATGCATTGAAAAGAGTTGTTTTACCGCTATTCGGGTTACCTGCAAGTGCAATACGCAGACTCATTTCTCATCTTCCTTCCTGTAGTACTCTACTTCGATCATTTCCGCATCCGCTTTACGAAGCGAAAGTTCATAATTTCTTACTGTTACCTCGATCGGATCTCCCAATGGAGCGACTTTACGGACATAAATAACCGTTTTTCTGGTAATTCCCATGTCCATGATCCTTCTTTTTACAGCGCCTTCTCCATGGAGCTTGACAACTGTACAAGTCTCTCCGACTTTGGCATCTCTTAGTGTTCTCATTCCATATCCCCCTTCTGGTTACACCATGATTTTTCTTGCCAGCTCTTCGCTGACGGCCACCCGGCTCTCTTTGACCTTTACGATCAGATTTCCTCCGAGCATGCTGACGACACTTACTTCGCCGCCCACATTAAAGCCCAGATCAGCCAGATGCTGCTTGACTTCCGGGCTTCCGCCGATCTTTTTAATGATCTGTGCTTCTCCCGGTTCTGATAATACTAGAGGCATCATTCCGCCCTCCCACATCTTGGTTAGTTTTTGCTAACCTCAGATTTAAATAAATGGTTAGTCTTAACTAACCATCACACATTATAGTAAGCACCTGCTAACATGTCAAGCAAATATCTTTGTTGAAAATTACCAGAAAGTGGGTGATTTTTGTTATATCACTTGTTCTTCGATTTCATCTCTGATACACTACTTTAGATATAAAAAGGAATTAAGGAATCATCTCTATGCTACAAATCAACAACATTTCAAAAGTATACAAGACCGGAGAGCTTCTCCAGACCGCACTGGATCAGGTGAGTCTGAACCTTCGGGATAACGAGTTCGTGGCCATTCTCGGCCCAAGCGGCTCGGGTAAGACCACACTTCTGAATGTCATTGGCGGATTAGACCGCTATGACAGTGGTGACCTGATCATTGACGGGATCTCCACGAAGCTTTACAAGGACCGCGACTGGGATTCCTACCGGAATCACTCCATCGGGTTCGTTTTCCAAAGCTATAATCTGATCCCCCACCAGTCGATTCTTGCCAATGTCGAACTGGCACTGACGATTTCGGGCATCTCCCGCGGAGAAAGACGAAAGAGAGCCAAGGAAGCTCTGGAAAAAGTCGGACTGGGAGATCAGATCCACAAACGGCCGAACCAGTTATCCGGCGGACAGATGCAGCGTGTCGCCATCGCCCGCGCTCTGGTGAATAATCCGAAGATCCTTCTGGCGGACGAGCCGACAGGTGCTCTTGACACGGAAACCAGTATTTCGGTCATGAATCTTTTGAAGGAAGTGGCCAAAGACCGTCTGGTTGTCATGGTTACCCATAACCCGGAACTGGCGGAAGAATATGCCACACGTATCGTGAAACTCCGCGACGGCAGGATCAAGTCCGATTCCGATCCCTATCTGGTGGATGAATCGACCCTTTCCGAAGCGCAGCATAAGCGCATGGGAAAGACATCCATGTCCTTCCTGACTGCCCTTTCTCTGAGTTTTAATAATCTTCGCACCAAAAAAGGCAGAACGATCCTGACTGCTTTTGCCGGATCCATCGGTATCATCGGTATCGCCCTGATCCTTTCTCTTTCCAATGGTGTGAATAATTACATCACCAAAGTACAGAAAGACACCATGACTTCGTATCCGATCGAAATCGAAGCCCAGGCGATCGATCTGGCATCCATGATCGAGATCGACCGGAATGCCGGGGCCAAAACTACGCCTGTTCACGAATCTGACGGAATCTATGTCGACAATTCCACTTTCGAGCAGGTGTCTACCATCCGCACCAGCATCAAACATAACAACCTGACAGAATTCAAAAAATACCTCGATGATCCCCAAAGCGAGATCCATAAGTATATCGGTGAAAACGGAATCATCTACTCCTACTATGTGCCTTTCAGCGTCTATTCTTATGAACCGGATGGAGCGTTGATCAATCTGGATGGCTCCAATCTGAATGAAGCGAGAAAAGGAAGAAGAAATAATGACGACCTCGTGTCCGGTCTGATGTCCACTCCGTCTGTAGCGAATATGCAGGAACTGCTGACAGGTGCGAACGGGGAACTCATCAGTTCCACACTGAAAGACAGCTATGAACTCGTAAGCGGTGAATGGCCGCAAGCCTACGATGAGATCGTCCTGGTCCTCGACGCCAGTTCCGAAATTGATGCCATCAGTTTGTATGAAATGGGACTTCTTCCCAGAGAAGAATACAGAAGCATAGTTGAAAAGCTGAAGAACGAAGAAGAAGTGCATTTCGATCTTCATAAGCTTGACTACGCAGATGTTCTGTCCCATACATTCTATCTCCTCCCTGCCTGCGATCAGTATCTCAAGCAGGAAAGCGGCTTCTATGATCAGGTCAATATGGATGATAAAGATTTTGATAAAGCAATGGAAAAAGCGATCCCGTTGAAGATCTCCGGAATCATTCGCGTAAAAGATGGCGCAGATTTCAAGCCGCTGAATAATCCTATCGGCTATACTCATGAACTGACGGAATACCTGATCTCCTATGCGGAATCCCATCCCCTGATAAAGGAACAGCTTTCCAGTCCGGATGCAAGTGTTCTGAACGGCGCCAAGTTTTCTCCTTCCGACAATGCCGGAAAGATCGAAGACGCCAAAAACTGGCTCTCCAAGTTATCCGCAAAGGAAAAAGCCGATATGTTCCGTGAACTGATGGCCATGTACTCGGACAGCAGTTCTTCAGAAGCGGACTCCATGATGGACATGAGTGATAACGAACTTGCCGCCTTACTGGACCAGTATCTTTTAAGCGCAGATGGCAGCAACGACGAGCAGCTTCTCATGGTCTATGACACCTTCATTTCTGTCGGCACGTTCGAGCAGAATCTGGAAAACTTCGGATACGTCAACCGGGACACGCCGACTTCCATCAACATCTACGCCGACAGTTTCGAAGGAAAAGAGGGAATAACTTCCTGCATCGATAAGTATAATGAAAATGCCACGGAAGAAAATAAGATCGTCTACACTGATTTCATCGGTCTTCTCATGTCTTCCGTTACTACCATCGTCAACGTGATCTCCTATGTGCTGATCGCATTTGTCGCGGTATCTCTGGTCGTTTCTTCCATCATGATCGGTATCATCACCTATATCTCCGTTCTGGAAAGAACCAAAGAGATCGGTATCCTTCGTGCGATCGGTGCTTCAAAGAGAAATATCTCCCAGGTATTTAACGCCGAGACATTCATTATCGGATTCCTGGCAGGACTTATCGGAATCGGGATCACGCTTCTTCTTCTCATCCCCGGAAACATGATCATCCAGTCCATCGCCAATTCGTCCGATGTCAGTGCTTCACTTCCGATCGGCGGCGCCATTACCCTGATCATCTTAAGCACAGTCCTGACCTTGATCGGCGGATTCATTCCTTCCAAGAAGGCCGCCAAGAAAGATCCGGTGGTGGCACTTCGGACCGAATAATCTTTTCGGCCTAAATCAAAAATCTATCGGGCGGTTTCGTCCATCACGGGATTCAGATCCGGACATCCAAGATCCGGGAAAGAGCCCGGTGCATGGCGGGCCGCCCGATCCTTTGGATCGAAAGATTGTGTTTTCCAAAACGGATGAGACGCGCAAGTTCTTCTTCCGAGATCGGCTCATCACTATATTCCGCCTTCTGGTAGATAGATGCGGCTACACGGGACAAAGACGACGGAAGGATCCTGCCATGCATGGCAAAATACTGCATATATGCCTTTGCCCGTGCATGTGTCGAAGAAGAACGGAAACGGATCTTCCAGAAGAGCACATACAAAAGACGCAACAATAAAACAGAAAGCGTCAGTACCAGAACCGTAATAAGAACCGGAGAAAAGGCCACTTCTCTTACTATTTCCTGCTGTGTCTTCGCAGGTGTCGGAGACGGAACCGGTGTCTTTGTAGGCTTAGGTGTCGGCTTCGGACGAGGAGTCGGAGTCAGGTGATAATCATACACCATATCCCCATACTCTTTCGCGATGGAATACGCATTAAAGTAACTGACAGGAAGTGCATTTCCCGGCGTCGGATCATCAATGACCCAGCCATATTCCGGATCGAAAAACTCCAGCCAGGAATGGGCATTTTTCATAGAGACCCGTGACGTGATTCCTGACGCATCAGATGACACAAGATAGCCTGTGGTATAGCGGGTCGGCACCCCTAGAATACGAAGAAGTACTGCTGCCGTAGTTGCATAATGGACACAAAAACCGCTTCTGCTATCCTTCAGAAACCAGCTCACGAAATCCACATCCTTAGGCGGGAAAGGCGTCATGGCATCGTAAGGATGGATCGTACGGACATACTCGATGACGGCGCCGACCTTTTCTGCCGTCGTCATTTCTCTCGTACCATCCAGAAGTTCATAAAACCAGGAAGGGAGAACTTGACTATCCAGGATCGCCTTTTTTGTCTCTTCCGGAACAGAAAGACACACCCCGTATACTTCTTCCTCCAGATACTTCGGATCCCATTCGACTTCCAGTTTTTGCGGCGTCATGTTATACGCATAGTTATATTCTTTCTCGCCATCCGGATTCATTACACATTCGGAAAGATCCCAATCCACTCTTACGGGAATGCCCAAATTCGAATACCGGCTTTCCGGAGAAACGTGGAAGTGATCCACATAAGCGGGAACGAAATACACCTCCATAGGCACATATGTATGGACCTGCACCACAAATCCGGCTTCACTTTCCGGAAGGTCCGAATCTTCTGAAAAGAAACGTAAATCGTCATCGATTCCTTCCTGCTGATACGTTTTCCAGGTATTCTTTTCAAATACCTCCATACTTCCTACGCGAAGATAAATCAGTTTCGCACTGACCATGGTCGAATAGCCGGCCATATCGTTATAGGAACGGGTCACCTCAAGCACACTTCTGTCCGGCGGATCGAAATAACCGACCTGACTGAGATCTTCTGTAAAAGCATAGTCCCGACCGAGCTGCCCCTCTTCTTCTCCCATGATGATCATGCCCTTATAACCCTGCTCCTTGATCATCTGTTCTTTCTCATATTCGGTCTTTGCTTCCGGGTCGCCGATATGGAAAAAGGTTCCGATGTCTCTCAATGTAGCCTGAACGTTTGAAAACTGCTTTTTGGCCAGTTCATCCCGGTCATATCCTTCTGCAGGGAACACAGAACCGATCAGCATACAAAGAAGGACCAGAGGAGCCGAGATCTTCAGCATGCGGTCGTCGACCCGCTCGTCTCCCAGTCTTCGGATATACTGATAGATCAAAAGGACCAGTATTCCTCCGGCCACAAGTTCACCCGCCCAGGGATCGGGACGGATATACGTGATCAATGTCGAACTTAAAAGGAACGGCAGATACGGGATCAGCGAAATGAAAAACGGCCGTCTTCGGATCACCATATAAGTGGTCAGATATACCGGTACGATATTCAGAACAAGCATCAAAAACGTGACCGGACCTTTCACTTTCAAAAGTGCATTTCGATCCGTAATAAAGGGCTTAAGTCCATGGTATACATTATTTCTCAATATCGTGTATACATAGGCACACTGATTTCTGGAATGAAACAGATCCATATAGAAAAAAGCGCCGGAAAGAAGCAGAAGAAAACTTCCCAGAAGGATCGGTGTGGCGCGGCTTTCAGACAGATGGCAGTATGCGCATCCGAAAGAGAGGATCCCGATCCCCAGGATCAAAGCATAGTAGTTGACCGAAAAAGAATGGGTCGTAATGAGCATACCCGTAAAACCCATACTGAGTATAAGCGAAAGGACTACGGCAAATGCAACGGAAAGGCCGCAGGGTTCAGCAGGACTCATGCTCCACTGGACACGCTTCATCATGCGGTCTTTCTGCTTCTTCTGGGCAAGCTCCGCTTTTTCCCGCTGTTCCGCGATCGTCAGGCGGGCACGTTCCAGACGGTTCTCCTTAATGTTTTTTCTTTTGACCTTGCGACCTCGGCTCATGTTTCTTCCTCCTCCGGAATCGGCATGTGAAGGATGGAAACGATCGCCCGGTCCAGATCTTCTTTGGATGCGATGTCAAAGGAAACGTCTTTATGCATCGGCGGGATCACCCGGATCTTATGCTCCACATCGTGTTCCAGAAAATAGCGGGAAGTAAACAGTACTTCTCCCAGATACCTGTCCAGCTTATCGCGGTTTCTCGTCAGCGGCATATATAGACGCGAATGTCCGTATGTCTCTTCCTGGGCTTCCTTGATCATGAGAGAATCTTTCTTGGCGGAAAGCTTCCAGTGGATCCGCTTTATGGGATCACCCGGAACATAGTCACGAATATCGTAGATCTCCATGTTCTGCTGATTCGATCTTCGAAGTCCTTTGGCTTTAAACCCGCTCATATCCGGTATGGCTTCCGGGATGGAAGGGATCGGCATGACCACCACTTCTCCCTCAATAGGAAGCATTTTCGGAATGAAGAAAAGGCCGAACATGTCATACACGCGCACCTTGGCGGCAGATAATCTATATGTACCGCAATGCCGTGTATCGATATAAATACTGTCTGAGGTTTCCGCCTGAGAAAGAAGTTTGACCATACTTTGCTCTCCGGTCATGACTTCCTCAAGGATCACCTTGACCGAGTACCGGGCAAAAGGAAAAAACTCCAGTCCACGGGAAGTAAGAGTGATCTTTGTATCTTCATCTTTCATCACTTTCCGAAAGGCATCGGCATGGATCTGGAAAAAGAGCGAGCAGGCAAAGCTCACCACGATGGCCAGAGGAAGAATGGCCACCACTAAGATCAGCACAAACCAGGCAAACCACATTTTATAGCATAGGAAGAATGTGAATGCGCCCAGTAAAGAAAGAATGTAGAGCACCCAACTTCTAAGCATATCTTATTCCTTGGGGATCACCGTTGTCTTTACGATCTCTTTTGCGATCTCCTGCGCGGAGATTTCTTTGAATTCGGCTTCCGGCGTCAAAATCAGACGGTGACTGATGACCGGAGAAAAGACAGCTTTGACATCATCCGGGATCACGTAATCGCGGTCCGTCATATAGGCATGTGCTTTCGCCATTGCCGTCAGCGCCAAAGTGGCGCGGGGACTTCCGCCACGGATCAAAAGCCGGTGGGAACGGGTTCGGTCCATCAGCGCCACGATATATTTCAGCACTCTGTACTTGACGTACATCTTACTGGTCTCATCCTGCATCTGAAGGATATCTTCCACCTTGCAGATCGTGTTGATCTCGGAAAGCGGATTGGCTCCGTTCTGCCGGTTCGTCAGCATTTCGATCTCACTGTCCTGAGAAGGATATCCCATGGAATTCCGGATCGTAAAACGGTCCAGCTGGGAATCCGGAAGAAGGGATGTACCGGATGCGCCGGACGGGTTCTGGGTAGCGATGACTACAAATGGTTTAGGAAGCGGATAGGTCTTGTCATCTACTGTTACCTGACCCTCTTCCATGGCTTCCAGAAGCGCTGACTGTGTTCTTGAGGAAGCACGGTTCAGCTCATCTGCCAGAAACAGATTATGGAATACCGCGCCTTTCTGATAACGCATGGTCTTCGTCTCGGGATCCATAATAGAATATCCGGTAATATCAGATGGAAGAACATCCGGAGTAAACTGCACACGTCCGTAATCCATTCCCATGGTCTTGGCAAAAGCAAGTGCAAGGGTAGTCTTTCCCACACCCGGCACATCTTCCATAAGGACATGGCCGCCGGCCAGAATGCTCAGTAATGTCAGGCGGATCACTTCATCTTTGCCGCAGATGGCTTTCTTGACCTCTTCGATGATCTGAGATGTTTTTTCACGCATACCCACTGTTCCTCCTTGCGACGGCTCTGACATGTATACAAATCAGTACCTATCCAGATTATTATCATTGTATCGCATAAAGGGGGAAGATGAATAGTTCCTGTTGGTAGAAATAAGCTTTCCTTAAAATGTAAGGCGCATCTGGTTCCAGGTGACACCACCGTGGGTAGATGCTTCGCTGACACCTTCGTTTTGAAATCCGAAAGAAGCATAGTAATGAACAAGCTTATCTTTGCAAGTTAACACCACTCCAAGCCGTCCTTCTTCTTTCGCTTTTTCGATCATCTTCCGGATCAGGATACCGGCATATCCGCATCTCTGATGAGAGGGGCGCGTATTGACCCCGAAGATCATCTGCCATTTTCCGTTCGGGTCATGCATGTCTGCTTTTTCATACATCTCGTCTCGAAGATCTTTTTCATCGGTGATCATGCCATCTACAAAAGAGATCAGCTGCCCTTCTTCGAACAAAAGAAGAAAGCAGTCTCCAAAGAAGTGGATCCGCTGGGCAAAACTTTCCCG
>CADCLV010000027.1 GCA_902802325.1 Oscillospiraceae bacterium
CTACGAAAACCATTCATCGCTTAGTTGCTGAAGCGTTTATCCCAAATCCAAATTCATTGCCGGTTGTAAATCACAAAGACGAAAACAAGCGCAATAACAACGTCGAAAACCTCGAATGGTGTACAGGCCAATACAACAACGATTACAGCAGCCATAAACGGAGAAAACCTGTTGAGCTGTACACAATCGACGGCGAACACGTTGCGACATTCACAAGTCAACGAGCAGCGGCAGAAATCCTAGGCGTAAGCACAGCGGCTATATCGGAAACGCTAAAAGGGCGATTGCATACATGCAAAGGGTATCTGCTAAAGAGAAAAGAGGGTTAATAATATGGGAGTAGCGTGCTTGATTTTAGGGCATAGCGGCTCTGGAAAATCGACCAGTCTTAGAAACTTCAATGAGGGCGAGATTGGCATTTTCAATGTCGCAGGAAAACCCCTACCATTCAGAAAAAAGCTAACAAAGCTTGACAAGGCAGCGTACAACCAAATTCATCAATCACTTGCTAAAAACTCGATGAGGGCGTATGTGGTTGATGACGCTAATTACTTGATGGCTTTCCAAAACTTCAAACTTGCGAAACAGGCAGGCTTCGGAAAGTTTGTTGACATGGCGGTTAACTTCGAGCAATTGCTTGAAGCGGCAAACTCCACAAGCGATGACACGGTTGTTTATTTCTTCATGCACCCAGACTATGACGAAGCAGGCCGCATGAAAGCTAAGACAATCGGCAAGATGTTAGACAATCAGCTCACGATCGAGGGCATGTTTCCGATTGTTCTACTCGCTGACTGCGACGATAGCGGCTATCACTTCATCACGAAGTCAGACGGCACCACGCCAGTCAAAGCGCCAATGGGCATGTTCGAGGATGACAAAATCCCGAACGACTTAGCACTGGTGGACGCTTATATCCGCGACTACTGGCAGATGCGTCCACTAACCGATGACGGCGGTGGTGAGTAATTTCGATCATTTGATGTCTCTCGGCATCTGGCGCATGGCCGCGGTGATCTGGAATCTCTGTGATGACTATTGCCTGTTCTGTCCGCGCAACATGCGGCGGGCGTGCAATGAAGATTGCAGAGCCGGGATCGCTGAATGGCTGCGCGCCCCGTATATCCCCGAATCCGAAGTATGGAAGGAGAAAAAGCGAAAATGAAAATCCCGTTCCGGAAAAATCCCGCCGTGTCCATCACCAAAAGCGCCTATGCAATGGCGTCCTCTGACGGCGTATCGGCGGAAATCACGCTTTATGGCGATATCTACGAGAGCCAGCCTACGGACTGGTGGGGAGATCCCGTCGAAGGGCAGTTTATCACGCTGACCGAGTTCCTGGAGGATCTGAAGCAGATGCTCATCCTCATGGGGGAGAACGCCCGGGAGTTCACCCTTCATTACGGCAATGTCACCGCTGCTTCCGTCGGCGCGATTCAGCGGGCTGTGGCCATGCTGGAGGATGAGGGCGGCGCCTGCTTTTTCGGCACCCCTCCAGTCTTATCATGATCCACAAATGCTGGAGCTTCCTTTTCGGCGGCTACAATGCCGACGAAATGCGGGAGCAGGCAGCGCAGAATGACGCCTGGGACAAGATGCAGTCCGAGGTCTACCAGCGCAAAACCGGCCTGAGCAATGCGGTCATCATGCACATGATGTCCGAGACCACCTACATGACCGGCCGTGAAGCCAAAGAGAAGGGCTTCGTGGACGAGCTGCTGGAGGACGCCGAGCCGACGAATATCGCGGCCAGCGCGGACGGGCGCATGCTCTTTGTCCACGGTCGCCAGATGCACCTTGCGCCGGGCATGTTCGCGCCCGACAACAAAATCGTGATCTTTCCGGTATTTGCCCTGATCTACATGATCCAGTTCGCCTACCAGCCCGTCATGACGGCGCTGTGCTTCGAGTATCAGAAGGCGGGCTGTCCGATCTTCTACGGCCTGGCCAGAGGCCTTGGTTCCGCAAGCTTCGCGGTCACCTCGGCACTCATCGGCGGACTGGTGGAAAAGTCCGGCGTGACCATTCTTTTGTGGGTCAATATCGTGGCCATGGCATTGTCCGCGCTCCTGATCTGGACATTTACCAAGCCCCGCGCCTCTTCGCCTGAATCTACGGAAAATGCACCTGCGCCCCAGGTTTCTGCCCACAATAATCTTTTGGATTTTGCCCGCACATATCCGGCTTTCACGCTGTTCCTCATAGCGTCCATCTGCTTCTTTTTTGCCCACAACATGATCAACGATTTCATGATCCAGATCATCCGGAACCTGGGCGGCGGCGAGCGCCAGCTGGGATATGCCAATTTCCTGCAGGCCATATTGGAGCTTCCGGTCATGGCATTAAGCGGCATGATCCTCAAAAAGATCCGCGCCAAGACACTCCTGATCTTTTCCGGCGTGGCATTTCTTGTAAAGATACTGATCCTGGTTTTTGCAAATGGCATGCCCATGATGTACTTAAGCCAGTCGGTCCAGCTCTTTGCCTACGCGGTCTTCATCCCGGCGGCGGCCTACTACGTCAGCTCCACCATGGAAGACCTCGACCAGGTAAAAGGCCAGGCCTTCGTCACTTCTGCCATCACATTGGGCGGTGTGTTCAGTAATCTCGTAAGCGGCGTCATCCTCGATCATCTCGGCATGCGCCCCATGCTCCTTACCGGTTCGGTGGTCTGCGCCATCGGAGTGGTGATCGGCTTTGTGGCCATGACGAAACTTCCCCATCACCGTGGATCCCAAAACTGACCTTTTCGTTCCCCGCACAGGTTGACTAGTTAACCTAAAACAAAATTGTGGTTGACTACCATTTCGAATCGTGGTATCGTTCTCTTTGGAAAACGAAGAGAGAGGAGATCCGGGATGTGCACGAAGGTGCATTCCAGAGCGGGAAAAGTGCAGAAATGAACGCGAAGAAGACCGAGAAAAAGGACGCGGACCCAAGCACGAAACTAAGCACCAAAGATGCCATGCTTTCCTTGTTTGAACAGAACAAGGGCGAGTGGTTCTCCGGCGAAGAGATCGCAAGCCGTCTGGATGTTTCCCGCACGGCGATATGGAAAGCCGTGGATTCGCTTCGGTCGGAAGGATATCCGATCGATTCCCAGAAATCCCGCGGCTACCGTCTTTCTCCCGATACGGATATTGTGTCATCCCAGGGAGTAGGAAAGTATCTGTCACAAGATCTTTCCCTGAACATGACCGTCTTCGATGAAGTCGTTTCTACTAATACTCTTTTAAAGGAACGGGCCGCAGATGGAGAGAAAGAGGGAACGGTGATCATCGCCAATTCCCAGACCGGCGGCAAAGGCCGTCTTGGCCGGTCATTCTTTTCTCCGCTGGACACGGGCCTTTATATCAGCGTTCTTTTGCGCCCGACAGATATGGCGCCCCAGAGAGCTCTTCGCATTACCACCATGGCAGCGGTCGCTGCCTGTGATGCCATCGAGGGAGTTCTGACGGGACGGGAAAAACCACAGATCAAGTGGGTCAACGATATTTTCCTTCGTGAAAGAAAAGTAGTTGGCATCCTGACCGAAGCCTCCATGAGCATGGAAAACGGAAATCTCGAATACGCGGTCCTGGGAATCGGATTTAATGTCTATCCCCCTGAAGGTGGATTTCCCGAAGAAATCAGAAACATTGCCGGCGCCATCCTTCCTGAGCGGGTGCCGGATGCGAAAAATAAGATCGCGGCCGTATTTCTGAACCGGTTCTTCGAGCTTTACCGGAGCCGGGAAGAAAAGGCATATGCGGCCGAATATAAGAAGCGGAGCCTGGTATTAGGAAAGAAAGTGGATGTGATCCCGACAGGTTCCGGCGAGAAACGGATCGCGAAGGTCCTGGACATTACAGATGAATGCAACCTTCTGGTGGAATATCTGGATGGGAAAAAAGAAGAAGCTGTGCTGTCTTCCGGCGAAGTCAGTATCCGCCCGAAATGAACTTGCGAATTTGTATCCGTCCGAAAACAGCCCGGATCCAGCTACATAGCTTTCATATAGAAATTACAATACAGTTATCATACAAAGGGGAGATTTTATGAGTCACATGAAAACAAATGAAGCGGTACTTAGTAGAAGTAACCGCGAGAAAACGTACCGCATTGCACTTGTGGGCCTGTTTGCCGCGCTGGCGGCGGTAGGCGCCTTTATCCGCATTCCGATGCCCTTGGTGCCTTTCACGCTGCAGCTCTTTTTCACCACCATGGCCGGCCTTCTTCTCGGCGGTGAACTGGGCGCGCTGTCGGTAGTGATCTACCTGATCATTGGCCTGATCGGCATCCCGGTCTTCACCAGCGGCGGCGGTCCGTCTTACGTTCTTCAGCCCAGTTTCGGCTACCTTCTCGGCTTCGTGCCCGGTGCTTTTGTCGTAGGAAAATTAACTCAGGTAAAAAAACCTTCCATTGTCAGAGTCTTTCTGGCCTGCGTGGCGGGTGTGCTGGCCATCTATGCAGTCGGTGTGCCGTATCTCTATCTTGTCTGCCGGTTCCATCTGGGAAAGATCATAGGATTTAAGATCCTGATGACAGACTATTTCCTGACTTTCCTTCCGGCAGATGCCATTAAGATCGTGCTGGCCACGATCATCGGCCACCGCCTGATCCCGGTGCTTCGAAAGACGCCTTCGTATAAAAAGAAGACGGAACCGGAGAAGGCAGCGGACACGGAGACGTGAATCTTTTCGGTCATACCCGTCCGTATCCGGAATTTATGAAATTCTACAGCAAACGCACCTGAACCATACCGCAGGTGCGTTTGTTTTTGAAGGGCGGATTTCACGAATTTTCTAAGGCTTTTTCGCGAATTTTGCCTTGAAGGGAAGGACGGAAGATGATAAAGTATTCTTGATAACAATCAAAAAAGCAGGAGGATTAGTATGGGACTTTTTGATAAGAAATTCTGTGATTTCTGTGGCAATAAGATCGGTCTTCTGGGGAACCGTAAATTGGAAGATGCGAATATGTGTAAGGAATGTGCAAGTAAACTTTCCCCGTGGTTTAACGAGAGAAGACACAGCACCAAAGCCGATGTAGAGAAGCAGCTTCAGTATCGTGAAGACAATAAGCAGGCAGTGGCGGCTTTCTCCGCCTCCCGTACTTTGGGCAAGAGAACGAAGCTTCTGATCGATGATTCCAACAGAAAGTTCATGGTTACTTCCGCTTCGGATCTGATGACCGCCAATCCGGACGTTCTGGATTTTTCCCAGGCACTGGGGTGCGATCTGGATGTGAAGGAGAACAGAAGAGAGATCAGAAGAACGGACAGCAGCGGAAAGTCCGTGAGCTACAATCCTCCGCGTTATGAATATTCTTATGATTTCAGCGTGATCATCCGCGTAAATCACCCTTATTTTGACGAGATGAAGTTCGCTCTTTCCAACGGCAGTGTTAACGTTGGCGAGACCCCGATGAATCCGGGTCAGAGCGGCGGCTGGTCCGTACAGCGTTCGGGCTTTAACCTTCTGGGAAATAAGATCGACGAGTACTATGACTGCGTCAATGTCGGAAACGAGATCAAGGCGGCCATCGATGGTATGCGCGGAGGCGGAGCCGGTATGAACGCCGCACAGGGAATGAATCCCATGCAGGGTGGATTCGGCGCCCAGCAGATGCAGCAGGGCTTCGGCCAGCCTCAGCAGGGATATGGCTTGCAGCCGGGCATGAACGCCGCCCAGGGAATGAATCCTATGCAGGGTGGATTTGGCGCCCAGCAGATGCAGCAGGGCTTCGGCCAGCCCCAGCAGGGATATGGCATGCAGCCGGGCATGAACGCCGCGCAGGGAATGAATCCGACTCAGGCTGCCCAGTATGCGCAGCAGCAGTTTGCGGCAGCACAGCAGGCCGCCGCGATGAATGGCGCAGCAGCCGGAATGGGTGCCGGTGCACAGATGACTTGTCCGGCGTGCCAGGCGACCAACTCCATTGGACCGGATGGCTGCTGTGAATTTTGCGGAACGAAAGTACGCTGATCGTTTTTCCTGATAACGATAGCATAATTGTGGGGGGAACTGCCTCGAAGCGAATCCGAAAGATTTGCTTTGGGGTGGTTTTCTTTTTAGAGAAAAGCACCCCGTCTGATGTGGAAACGGGAAAAATCACACATTGACACATACCCCCGGGGGGTATAGAATAGACGCGTAAAGAGCATACCCCCTGGGGGTATATCGGAAAGAAACACAGACGATAGATTTCTGCCGGATCAGAACCGTGCGGAAGAAGGAGAACCTGAGATATGAGCGAGAAGAAATGTCCGCATTGCAGCAACCGTAAAAAAAGCCGTTCCGAGGAAGAAAAGAAAGAGCTTCTGAAGCGTCTTCGCCGCTGCGAAGGCCAGATCCGCGGAATCGAGACCATGATTGAAAACGATGCCTACTGTCCGGATATCCTGACGCAGGTCTCCGCGGTTTCGGCAGCCCTGAACAGCTTCAACAAACAGCTTATGGCCTGCCATATGCGCTCCTGTGTATCCGATGATATCCGCGCCGGAAAAGAAGAAGCCATCGATGAGTTTGTCGCGTTGATGCAGAAACTGATGAAATAGAAAACAGATCGAATAGAAAGAAGCGAATTTATGCAGAAATATCAGGTAACAGGAATGAGCTGCGCGGCCTGCCAGGCGAGAGTCGAAAAGGCAGTCGGCAAAGTCCCGGGAGTGGAAAGCGTGGCGGTGAGCCTCCTTACCAACTCCATGGGTGTCACCGGGAGTGCCTCTCCGGAGGAAATAGTCCGGGCAGTAAAGGAGGCAGGATACGGGGCCGCTTATCTGGCGCCGGGATCTTCCTCTTCTTCTGGAGTTGCGGGTTCCACCGGCCACGGAGCCGCCGGATCTGGATCCGCCTCTTCCTTGATTTCCGATTCCGAAGATCCTTTAAAAGACACGGAGACACCGAAACTTCTCCGGCGCCTCGGCTTGTCAGTGGGATTTCTGCTAATTCTTATGTATGTGTCCATGGGACACAACATGCTGGGGCTGCCGCTTCCCGGTTTCTTTCACGAGAACTTCCTGGGACTTGCGATCCTTCAGATGTGCCTGGCCCTGATCGTCATGGCCATCAACCGGAAGTTTTTCAAAAACGGTTTTTCCTCGCTCCTTCACGGCGCGCCGAACATGGACACGTTGGTGGCTCTGGGTTCCGGCGTGTCCTTTCTCTGGAGCATGGCAGTGCTTTTTCAGATGACGGGGAAAATCACGGCGGGAGACATGAACATGAGTCTTCACGCGCTTTATCACGACCAGCTTTACTTTGAATCCGCCGCCATGATCCCGGCTCTGATCACGGTGGGAAAAACACTGGAGTCTTTTTCGAAAGGCCGCACCACCAATGCGCTGAAGAGCCTGATGAAGCTGGCGCCGAAGACGGCACGGCTCACCTCGGAAGACGGATCCGACGAACGGATCGTGCCGGTCGAAGAAGTCAAGGTGGGGGACATTTTCTCCGTCAAGCCCGGCGAAGCGATCCCTGTGGATGGCGAAGTGATCCTGGGAGAAAGTGCGGTGGACGAGTCCGCCCTGACCGGGGAATCCATTCCGGTGGATAAAGCGCCCAAAAGCCGCGTCAGCGCCGCCACCATGAACCAGTCCGGCTACATCACCTGCCGCGCCACCCGCGTCGGCGAAGATACGACCTTATCGCAGATCATTCAGATGGTGTCGGATGCCTCCGCCACCAAGGCACCCATTGCCCGCATCGCCGACCGCGTGTCCGGTGTGTTTGTTCCGGCTGTCATGGCCATCTCGGTGATCGTCATTATCGGGTGGCTGATCTATGGCGCATCCGTGAGTTTTTCCCTGGCCCGCGGCATCGCGGTGCTGGTGATCTCCTGCCCCTGCGCGCTGGGTCTTGCCACGCCTGTGGCCATTATGGTGGGAAATGGACTGGGGGCGAAAAACGGTGTGCTGGTGAAGACCGGTGCTGCTCTGGAATCCACCGGAAAAATGAATATCGTGGCGCTGGATAAGACCGGCACCATCACCAAAGGAAACCCCGCGGTCACAGTGCTTTTGCCACAGAAACAGGGGGGAGAAGAGGAGCTTTTGGAAAAGGCCTATCTTCTGGAAATGCGAAGTGAGCACCCGCTTTCTAGGGCCATCGTCAATGAACGGACCCGCCGTCATGAAGAAGACGGTAAAGAGGGCTGCGAGGACGCATGTCCGGTAGTTTCGGATTTTGCCGTCCACGCCGGCCATGGACTACAAGGGCGGATCAACGGCCATCTCATGCATGGCGGAAACGGGGAATATATCCGGAAGTTCGCATCCGTTTCAGAGACGATGAAAAAAGAAGAAGCCCGGTGCGCCGCATCCGGACAGACGCCTCTTTTCTTTGAAGAGGACGGACAACTTCTCGGCATGATCTCTGTGGCGGATACCATCAAGGAAGATTCGGCGGAGGGCATCCGCCAGCTGAAGAACCTGGGACTTACGACTGTCATGCTGACCGGCGATAACGAAAAGACCGCCCGTGCCATCGCCGAAAGCGCCGGCGTGGACCGTGTGGTGGCAGGTGTTTTGCCGGAGGAGAAGGCGGCTGTGGTGAAAAGGCTTCAGGAGTCCGGCAAGGTCCTGATGGTGGGGGACGGTATCAACGACGCCCCGGCTCTGACGTCCGCCGATATCGGCATGGCCATCGGCGCCGGAACTGACGTGGCCATCGATTCCGCGGACATCGTCCTCATGAACGGATCTCTTCTGGACGTGGCCGCCGCGATCCGCCTGAGCCGGAAGACCCTAAGAAACATTCACGAGAATCTGTTCTGGGCATTTTTCTATAACGCTATCTGCATTCCGGTGGCAGCAGGGCTTTTGTCCTGGAAAATGCACCCGATGATCGGCGCGGCGGCCATGAGCATTTCCAGCTTCACGGTCTGCATGAACGCCCTGCGGCTGAATCTTTTCAACATGAAAAATGCTGCCCATGATAAGCCTCTTCCCGGATCGGGCCATATGGCCCTTCCGGAGGAAATAGGAGTACGCGAAAGCGAGAATAGGAGTACGAATATGAAAAAGACACTTAAGATCGAAGGCATGATGTGCGGTCATTGCGAGGCTTCTGTGAAAAAGGCACTGGAGGAGCTGCCGTGGATCGAGACGGCGATCCCGAACCACAACACCAATTCCTGTGTGATCGAGATTTCCGATGGATCCTCCTGGGACGAGGAAAAGGTCCGGGAGATCATTGAAGGCAAGGACTATAAGTACCTGGGCGAAGAATAAGCGGCGGCGACAAGTGCATTTCCAGAAGAAGCAGCCTGCGGCTATGAGTGTGTTTCCAGAAGAAACTGACGAAGGCTTTACTTGCATTTCAAGAAGAAACTGACGAAGGCTTTACGTACATTTCAAGAAGAAACTGACGAAGGCTTTACGTGCATTTCAAGAAGAAACTGACGAAGGCTTTACTTGCATTTCCCGGAGATTGGAAAAAACCATGGAAAAACCTTGATTTCTTTTCCAACATCTAGTAAACTCTTAAAGTCAACGGGTGGTTAGCTCAGCTGGTTAGAGTACTTGCTTGACATGCAAGGGGTCGTTGGTTCAAGTCCAATACTACCCACCAGAAAGCTGTTTCTTGATAGCGCGGTCGGCGCCACGGGGAACAGCTTTTTTGTTTATGAAGGATAATCCGCCGGCGACATGCACCGGATAGGACTAAAATGCCGTTTTTGCCGGTTTGGTCCTATTTGCATCGTCGGGAAATGCACTGAATAGGACTCAAATGCTGTTTTTTGCCGGTTTGGTCCTATGGAAAAGGGCAAAAAGTAGGACCAAACTGCTCATTTTGCCCATTTGAGTCCTACTGGAACCCAGTGAAGAATAGGACCAAATCACTCATTTTGCCCATTTGAGTCCTATTTTTGGCAAAAATCGTAGGACTCAAACCTCGATTTTGGGCATTTTGGTCCTACTTTTGGAAAGGGCATAGGACTCAACCCCTGTTTTTGGCTGGTTTGGTCCTATTTTGAGAGAGCGTAAATAGGACTCAAACACCCATTTCCGACATTTGAGTCCTATGCGACGAGCAAGCGACGATCGAGCGGCGATCGAGCGACGCGCAAGATAGAGTAAAAGAGATAGAAAGGAAACGCACATGGAACTTCCGGTGGAACTGCGAAATGGAATCGATTCGCTCCTCAGTGGATTTTCTGCGGAAGAACTGAAGAAGATCTCCCGCCAGCTGACGGACCGCTACAAAAATGACAGCGGCCGCGGAAACGTGCTGGTTTCCCGTGATGTGGAGTCCCGGGTCTATGCGGCTGTCCGTATGCCGGCGACTTTCGGCGCCATCAGCGATGCGCTGACCTATGTGCAGGAATGCATGCCCGAGACGCAGATCCGCACTGTACTGGACGTGGGCGCGGGCTCCGGCTCCGGCGCATGGGCGGTGGAAGAGATTTTTTCCCCGGAACACATCACATGCCTTGAAAGAGAAGAGTCTATGCGATCTGTGGGAAATGCACTTCTGCGGGAATCTTCCGTGCTTTCGGAAAAGACTTCCTGGGCACAATTCGACCTTTCCAGGGATCCCCTGGGCAATGAAAGCCCTTCCGATCCTTCTTATCCTTCTGATCCGTCCGATTCTTCCGATTCTTCCGATTCTTCCGGTCAACCCTGTACCGCAGACCTGGTGCTGGCCTCCTATATGTTAAATGAATTCTCGAAAGAATCCCGGGAGAAAGCCATCCGGAAACTATGGAATGCCGCGGACCGCATTCTTCTGATCGTGGAACCGGGGACGAAGGAAGGATTTGCAGTTATTTCCCAGGTCAGGGACATTCTTCTTTCCCAGGGGGCGCACCTTCTGGCACCTTGTCCCCACGAAGGTCCGTGCCGGCTTTCCGATGATGACTGGTGCCACTTTACCTGCCGTGTGCAGCGGTCGAAACTACATAAGCTTTTGAAAGAGGGCGATGTGCCCTACGAAGACGAAAAGTACAGCTACATTGCTTTCTCGAAAGAAGAGGGAGAACGAGCACAGGCCCGGATCCTTCGGCACCCGTATATTACGAAAGGGCAGATCGATCTTGAGATCTGTGGCCGCGAGAAAAACGGCAAAGTCACTCTCCGGAAAAAGGACGAGGCCTATAAAGCCGCCCGCAAGGCGAAAATGGGCGACGCTATTTCGAACATTTCTCTGTAAACGGATCCCTATGTTTTGGGGTACAATACAGTCAGAGAATTTTGCGAAGTATTCGGATGAGACGAGTTTTAATATACATCGGCTTATCCCCAAAGGAGTTCTATATGAATAATCAGGCGAAAAGGCGGATGGTTTATATTCTGGCTGCCGGTTTGGTTTTTGTTATGCTGCTTACCATCGTTTTGGTAAAGATCGTGACGAGAAGAACAGAACCCAGTCTCAATTCGGAGGAACAATGGGCGGACGATCTGAATAAAAAGAATCTCGATGTGATGTTCTACGGCACTGCGCCGATCGGCCCGTCTAACCTCAAGGCACGCCAGATCCAGTCTCTCTCCGAAGTGGAAAACAGCGGAAGTGGCTTTTCCGGAAGTATGCTGATCATATACGATGTGAATAACGATCTGTTTATCCAGCCGGAAGAAATGGCTGCGGTCAAGGAGTTTTACCTAAATGGCGGCTATCTCATCTATCTTGGTAACTCTAAGTATCAGATGATTTCCGATGCGGGGATAGACGGACCGAGTGCTACAACCGAAAACAGCTGCTTCTACCACTATTACCAGGACGGGAGAAAAGCCATTTATGCGGGCTTTTGCGATGACCGGAAGCATTTGTATGCTGATATCGAGGAGAAACTTTCTGAATACGAAAAGCCGGCATATGCCATGCTTTCTGAGTTCTCCTGGGATACCAAGTATTTTCATGAATAATTTTATGGGAATGACCATTTTTGAAAGCCAAAGCTGATTTTGAAAGACCGACAGGGAGGCCCTTTTATGAAAGAAAGATCCTGTAAAAGCTCCGATATCTCCGCCTTGAAAACACGTCTTTATCGGGCGCGGGATCTGGGAAATGCCGGCGTACGATACATTTCCGAAACGGTTTCCGAGATCGAAGGGGCCATCGATGGCGTTTCGAAGCCGGAGGGCCTTCGGAAACTGAAAACTATTCCGGTGGATGAACTCAATGCCAGAAAAGCCGGGATCCGCATTAACCTTTTGAAAGACGCCGGCTATACGGATATGTATTCGATCTGTACCACCAGCCAGCAGACATTGGCTTCTGTGTACGGCATCGGCGATGTCATGGCAGCCAAGGCCAAAGAAATCGGAAATGCCGTTGCCACCGAGGTTTGTAACAGTGTTAAACTCAAGATCAGCACCGACCACAAGACCGAGGAGTACTCCCGTCTGGTGGCATCCGTTGCCGAGCACATGCGGGCCAAGGAGATTTTCCCCAAAAGCGAGAAGGTCCTTTCTATGCTTCCGCAAAATATGGATGCGGAATTGGATAAACTCAAATGCGCCAAGAGCGGGCTGAAGTGGTTTTTCGCCAAAGACTCGAAAAAGAGCGAGGCTAACGATGCCTTTGACCGTCTAAAAGCATCTGCGGATGCTATTGATGCCAGTAATCTTTTGATCCGGATCAACGGCACCGGCCTGGTAAATGGTTCCGTATCCGGCACGCCTTCCGCGACCGGGGCAACTGCCGCATCTGTTCTCGGGCTTCGTCCCATCACGATCGCCGAAGCTTGGGAAGACTTTGCTTCCCGGCCGGTAGAGTACTATTCCGTCCTTGAAGCAATCGCTCCGGACCGCTTTGACAGTTCAGAAGACGGTTACGGATTAAGTGATGAGATCCGTGAAAGCGTCGAGAAAACTCCTGTTGACCTTACCGGCTTGAAATGCACTCTTCGTGGCTACCAGATCTGGGGTGTGAAGTATATCCTCCGCCAGAAGCGTGTTCTCCTGGGAGATGAGATGGGTCTTGGAAAAACCATCCAGGCTCTCGCCGCCATGGTATCCCTCCGTAACGGCGTGCCTGATGATTCCGCTCCCGTGGCTGCTCCAGCCGCTCCTGTGGCAACACCCGAGGCTGCTCCTGCGGCCGCGCAGATGCAGCCCGAAACAAATCCGGTTCCCATGACCGCCCCTGCTCCAGTTACTGACCCGGCACAAGCTCCGGCCCCGGTTTCTTCTGAAGAGAAGAAAGAACCGAAGATCACCCATTTCCTCGTTATCTGTCCGGCCAGTGTTATCGTGAACTGGTGCCGTGAAGTGGAAGCGAAAAGTGACCTGAAATCCTATAACATGCACGACTCCCAGAGGAACAGTGCATTTGCCGCATGGGTAGAAAACGGCGGCGTGGCTGTCACGAATTTCGAAAGTCTGGAGAACCGTTTCTCCGTTCCGGAAGATTTCCCCATCGACATGATCATTGTGGACGAAGCACACTACATCAAGAATATTGCTGCCAAGCGAAGCCAGAATGTGCTGCGGCTTTGTGATCACACAGACCGGATATTGTTCATGACCGGTACGCCTTTGGAAAATCGTGTTGAAGAAATGGTGGGACTTATGGATCACCTCCAGCACGAAGTGGCACAGGATGCAAAATCCGTCAGCGTGACCGCGTATGCCGATGATTTCAAGAGAAAGATCTCGCCGGTCTATTACCGCAGAAGAAGAAATGACGTGCTTTCCGAACTTCCGGAGCTGACGGACATCAAGGAATGGTGCGACATGACACCGGAGGACGAGCGGGCATATGAAGATGACGTACTGATGGGCTCCTTTATGGATGTAAGGCGCGTTTCCTGGAGAAACGAAGATTACCTCAATACCTCGGCCAAGGTGCAGCGACTCAAAGAAATCGTGGAGGATGCTTCCGAGGATGCGAGAAAAGTACTGGTGTTTTCTTTCTTCCTGGATACCCTGGAGAAGGTCAAGACTGTCTTCGGAGATGCCTGCGTGGGCGTCATCAACGGAGCCGTTCCGGTGGAAGAAAGACAGAATATCGTCGATGCATTCGAAGCGGCACCGGCAGGTTCCGTTCTGGCCGCCCAGATCCAGTCGGGCGGAACGGGTCTGAACATCCAGTCCGCCAGCGTGGTGGTCCTTTGCGAACCTCAGTACAAGCCGTCGACGGAAAATCAGGCCATCGGCCGTGCGCATCGAATGGGCCAGACCAGAGATGTAATGGTGCACAGGCTTCTTTGCCCCAATACCGTGGATGAGAAAATGCTGGAACTGGTGGAAGCCAAACAGGCTGAGTTTGATACGTTTGCGGATGAATCCAGCGCGGCAGAAAGGGATGCTTCTCTGGAGCAGGCCGGTGTTGATGTCAATGAAGGTGTTATCGTCGGCCAGGTGGCCTCAGAAGGTGTGCAGGGCGCCCAGGGAACACCAGAAACATCAGTGGCTCAAGGTGGGCAGAGTACACAAGGTGCTCCGGCTTCCGCATCTTCCGCAACCGAAAAGGGAGAACTCGATGCAGCCAGCTTAAATAAGATCTTCGCAGATGAAAAGGCGAGAATTCTTGCCAAGAGAGAACGGGAAGGCCAGCCGACCCAGGCCGCAGCAGTACAGCAGCCGCAACAAACGGTACCCGCACCGCAGCCGCAGCAGCCAACTCCGGCTCCGTCCGTACCAGCTCCGCAGCAAAGCGCCGCCCAGCCGGTCCCGCAACCAGCCGCACAGCCTGCACCTGCTCCGCTGACACGCGAAGGAAAACCGATTTCCGGAGCGGTGATGTTCTGCCGTATGTGCGGGGAAAAGAATCCGATGGGTTCGAAATTCTGTAATCAGTGCGGATGCAATCTGCAGTAAGCTCAGGTGGAGGAGACGTTTATGTTTGGATTTGGTTCTAAAAAATCGTCGGCAAATGCACTGTCGTGGGATCCTGCCTGCGAGGAACCGGTGGTGAAGAAAAGCATCTGCACTGGCGAAGCAACGGTCGGATTTGTGGATAAGAATACCGGCAAATACCGTGACGTGAGAAAGGTCAGTACCCCCGCCGAGATCGAAGCCTTCTGCAAGGAAGCCGGCCTCACTGAGACCAAGATCCGTACGATCTACTGAATCGGATCTCTCACTCTTTCTCGATCACGATCAGCGGGATCTCCAGTTCTTCTTTCGTTAATCCGGCATGTCCGCCTGGCATGAGAGCTGCCTCCACGTGAGTGTTGAAGATGGATTCGTCTGAGATGGCCACGGCCAGATAATCCCCGATCATGTCACGGAACAGCGGATGCTCCGTGCCCGGACCGAAAAGTTTTCTTTCCAGCACTTCCTCTTTGGGTAATAACCAGAATTTCTCTCCGAAAGTCTTCTTGAACAAAGAAGGGAAGATTTCTTTATATTCTTCTTTCACGAACATGTTGATCGCCCGTGGCTCCAGCGACGGCAAACGCACCAGACACTTGACGATCTCGGGATAATCGAGAATGCAGAGATTATGGCTGTCCATATGCCCATGGTCGGCGGTAATGAAGAACAGTGTATCCGAAAGATAATTGACCAGCTCCTCCACCCGTTTTTCCAAAGAGGTAATGACTTCATGTGTGGCATCACTTCCGGTACCGGTCTTATGCATGGTTCCATCCGGTTCATTCCAGTAAGCATAGATGAACTTCTTACCGGGTTCCGCGCACAGCTTTTTGACCCGGTCGAGGATCGCATCCAGTGTCTGCGGATTGGGTGCTACATAAGGAGAAGAGAACTCAGCACGGGCGCCGGCCTTCTGCATGAGCTGGCAGATATTCTCATATTTTGTGTAAGTATATCCTACGGAAAAATCCGCTGCGGGACGCTGCTCTTCGATCGCCGGCTGACCGAAATCTCCGATGCGGGATTTTGTTTCCCGGCTGAAGGGACAGCCGGCTTCCACCATCTGTTCCCGGTTAAGGTAGACAGTGACATTCTTTCCCAGCTGCGGGAAATACTCATCCCATCCCAGCCACGAAGTTTCAGAAGGATATTTTCCGCTTAAGACAGATGTGGTTGCGGCCACCGTCGTAGGTGGAAAAACCGAGCTATAGGATCCGGCTAGATGAGAGCGGAAAAATCCATCTGGAGAAAGATGCTTTTCTAAGATAGAAATACCCATGGCATCTAAAAGAAGCACTACGACATTTTTATAGTTTTTGGAAAGATAGCGGTCCGCCATAGGAAGCGTCGGCGCAGTAGTTTGCGCACCGAAATGCGTAAGCATGGAACTGGCCAAGTTGACCAGACATTGATCGTAGTTCGGAAGAAATATTTCCTTTTCCGGAACGGTTGGGAAAGAAGTTTGAAACTGCTCCATAGACGCCTCCTTTGATGCCTTTTCGAACATTATAGCACGGGAAAACGAAGCGTCATTCAACTGTCAGTATAGTATAATGAAAAAGAACTTGAATCCTGAACCGGATTTGAACGTGAAAACAGAGTTGTTTTCCGCTAAAGATGAAGTGGATGCAGAAGGAGAAACCGCGTGAAAAAAGTATTGTTTGTCATCCTGGCACTGGTTATTTTTTCAGTCCTGACAGCCTGTTCGCTTCGGGATCTGTATGGCAAAAAAGATGACAAGCCCTATGGGTATAAAACTGCCAAAGACTATGCGGACGTCTGGTGTGGCCCATGTAAAGAGATCGACAGCTTTACCGCGGTGGAGCACGAAGATGGTTCGAAAGTTGTTGTCACCAAATTGGAAGATACCGAATACGGTTTTACCTATCAGGTGGAGGCATACTATACCAAGCTTCCGTCTTCCCGCAATCCGGAAGCCAATTATCTAAGTGAGGATTTTGATTACCAATATCTTCTTGTATTTCTGGAAAAAACAGATTTTTCGAAACTCGTGGAAAAATACGACCTGGAGATCGTTTGTGATCCTCCGAAGCCGGCGAATACGGAAGGACTCTATATGTTCTATAATCCGACGATCGATTTTCGGACTGAGCGGGAGCTGTCCGATGAAGAGAGAAAAGAGATCATGCAATTTACATATGATTCTCTGAAAGAATTTGATAAGGTCCGACATCACTTCACCAGAAATGAATCCTGCAGCAGTGTCTTCTTTCATATCTATTGCAAGCCTTCGGAAAAAGAAGCTTCGCGTGGCATGAAATACGGAGGAGAAAGCGGCCGTTACGGATATAAGTATTCTGAAAAAAACGGGGAGTGAAGATCGTGAACATCTATATCGGATATCGGAATCTGGCTTCTTACTTTCAGGAAAATTCCACGTTTGGAAAAGCACCTGAGAATCACGATCAGCGGCTTACTACTATAAAGGACGGAGTGTATCTTCTTACTTTCAATGATCGTTCCTATGCTGTTTCAAAAGATGCGGCCGAACGCTTCATCGATGAAGTGTTCCGTCAGTGCCAAAATGAGCATCGCGGATTCTTTCCCCTTGAGCCTTCCTTCCACGGCAAAAGCACTGCAGCCGTGATCGAAAAGCAGGATGAGCGTGGACGGTATTCCTACTTTGAGATGGATGATGAGATCCTTCTTCAGATGCTGACGGAATTAAAAGAAAAATGCGGTGATCCTTTGGATGAACGGACACTCATTAATTACAGTTATCCCAATCCGGAACTTCCGGAAGAATTCGAACTTCGGACCATCTGCCATCAGATCTATATGGGTCCGAATACTCCATCTCCTTCGGTAGTCCAGACGGCTTTCCCGGATAAGAATACCAGTTGTTTCCAGATTCAAAATGATAAGGCTTCTTTGCAGCTTCAGGATGGAGGAAATACACTTCTCTATGAAGTGCCCATGGAACTTCTTTCTGACATAAAAGAAAAAGTGCGGGAGCTTTGCCTGAATCCGGCGGAAGCCTATGTGAATGCGGGAGAATATGAAAGTTTTATCCGCTTCGGGAAGAAAGATGAACGGATATTCACTGATCCCCGGAAAACTCTTTCCCTCCTTCAGGAGATCGCATCCAGAAGTGTGTTTGTTTCATCTTCAGTATCGGCTTCTTCCTCTGCTGTTCCTTCCTTCGGATCTGCTTTTTTCTCTTAAGGGATGAAGTAGTAGTCCGGCTCCTTGGCGGGATCTTTTTCTTTTCTGACACGAATCATTGTGCCTTTTTCGCCTACTGTCATTTTGTCGTTTTTTGCGCATGTGGAAATAAGCCGGTAGACTTTTCCGTTAGTACACTTGATATGCAGATAGTATTGTCTAAAGGAAGACCGGCCGGAACCGATCAGGGCATTCGATAATTCGTATACATAACCTGGCAGGATCTCATAATCCCGGTTATTTGCGACACGAGAAAGATGACGCTTTGTTTCGGTCAGGATCAGTAATGAGATGACATACAAGATGGTAACGATGATGTAAAAGGTGATAAGAATAAAGGTGACATGGGGAGAAAGCTCTTTATTTTTCATCAGCGGGGTAATGCCAACAAATAATTCTCCTAAGCAGGCAAGGACGGATACGAGTGCCGTACGATTCAAGTTGCTGCTCGACCGGAGACGGCGGGACCAACAATATGGAAGGATCGCAGATATATCCGCCAAAACCACACTGATGGTTTTCAGAAAGAGAAGCTCTTTGGGTTTGATAAACAATATGTAATACATTCCCAATCCATTTCCCAGAAGAAGGGGGAGGAGACACAGAAAGATCCAGGGCCGTGCTTCTTTTCGAAGTGCGGGGAGAAGAAGCTCGTGTTCGGAAAGAGAAGGCGTTGTGAAATCTTCGGAAAACTTTTCGGAAAGATCAGCTTTCGGATCGGCCGCATTGGAAAGTTCCGCAGAATCAGAGAGTTCAGATGAAGAAGAGAGTTCAGATGAAGCGGAAAAACGGAGAGCATTTTCTTTATAGAACGCATACTCACCTTCGCGGAAAAAGAAATAGGAATTGGGACCGATGACATTTGTATTCACGTCCGGGAGCGCAACAAACATACCGCGTGCGCCGACAAATAATTCCTGGGCAAAACGGGAATTCACGATGAGTGTCGTGGTTTTTCCGTTGTCCGCGATTACTGTAATGAACGACTGTGTGCTATTCATGTTTTTTGCCGTGATACGAACTTCCTGCACAAAGTAGTCTCTGTTTTTCAGTTTCTTGTGTATAGCTTTGGTCAGATAGAAAGCGGCAAAAGTAAATAGCGACATGGCAAATGCCAGTATGCCATAGAGGGCGATCTGTTTTGCTTCACCATTATTGACAGAAGAAATGATACCCAGAAGAAAGAAGAGAGTAAATCCGCCGCAGATGTAGCCGAAGATACCATAATTGGTTTTCTTTATGAGACGCTGAAGAAGAAATTCATGTTCCCAGGATTCACTTCTTCTCCAAAAACCTGTATTTGTTTCCATATCTTTTTTCGTTTCCTCTTATCCGTTACGTGAAGACTGTTTTTCCTCTTTTTAAGGAGCGTTTCCCTGTTCTTTTTCTTTTATAGTATACACAAATTCTTTCCGGATAATAAGAGGAAAAGTAGAGGAGAATACGAGGGAAAGATGGAAAAAAAGAGAAAAAAGAAAGTTTCCGGTACCGCGTCCGGAGCATTTTCCAATGCTCCATTCCGCAGTACCGGAAACATGTGTTACTTGATATCCAGATCGAGGGGTTTATCGATCTCCTCGGATACATATTTCCCGTTCTTTTTTCGTTGTCTGACACATTCGGTCAGAAGGTATTCGATCTGTCCGTTGACGGAACGGAAGTCGTCTTCCGCCCATGCGGCCAGGGCATCGTAAAGCTGTGCCGAAAGCCGCAGCGGGACTTGCTTTTTCTCAGCCACGAGAGATCCTTTCTATCAGTAGAGGCTGCCGGAGTTTACGACCGGCTGCGCTTCCTTGTTGCCGCACAGTACGACCAGAAGATTTGAAACCATTGCCGCCTTACGTTCCTCATCCAGCTCGACTGTATTCTTTTCGGACAATCTTTCGAGGGCCATTTCCACCATGCCCACGGCGCCGTCGACGATGAGCTTTCTGGCATCTACGATCGCGGAAGCCTGCTGACGCTGCAGCATTGCCGCGGCGATCTCCGGTGCATAGGCCAGGTAGGTGATACGGGCATCTACGATCTCCAGACCGGCATCCGAGACTTTGCTCTGGATCTCCTGACGGATACGGTTGGCAACGATCTCGGTGGAACCACGAAGGGATCCGTCATCGGCCTCGCCGTCACCGGTGGTATCTACATTATCGGTAACATCATAAGGATAAACCTTAACTACGTTTCTGACTGCGGTATCGCACTGCAGGGAGAGGTACTCTTTAAAGTTATCTACATTAAAGACTGCCTTCGCGGTATCGGAAACTTTCCACATAACTGCGACCGCGATCTCAACAGGGTTACCGAGTACATCGTTGACCTTCTGCTTGCTGTTGGAAAGAGTCATAACCTTCAAAGAGATCTTTCGGGAGGCAAGTTCGGTGGCAGTTGCGGCAGAAGTTCCGGAAGAAGCTGCTGCTGTTGCTGCAGCTGCCAGAAGCGGACTGCTCTTCTGGCTGACATCGCCGCTCTGTCCCAGGTGTGTACCGGCTGCCGGGTTAAAAGATGTGCAGAAGGGGTTTACACAGAAGAAACCGTCACCCTTCAAGGTGCCGACATATTTACCGAAGAGGGTCAGAACCAAAGCTTCATTCGGCTTTAAGACCTTCAGTCCGCAAAGCGGGATCCAGCCGAGAACGAACTGGGCGATGCAAAGGGCGAAAAGCCATATCGGTTCCGGAGATTCCTCGTTTCCGTTTCCGATGCAATAAATCATTCCTAAAACAGCAAGGACGGTCAGAACAAGATACCCGAAAAGAACCAGGCCTCCGATCTTTCTTCCACGTAATACTTTCTCTGTAATTTGTTGGTCTTTCATTTGAATCCGCCTTTCCGGACTTTTTTGGTCCGACGTGAGTGATGTAAATGTGATATCAAACTGATATCATCATGAAACATGTTATCACTAAGCGGAGCAGACGTCAAGTATCAGGCGCGTTAATTAATTTTTCTTCCGCCGTTTTTTCCCAGCGGGTAAAGTAACCGAAGTAGAGACCTCCCTGATCCATAAACTTTATGGCGACGAGTTTTCCGTCCTTGCAAAAGCATGTGTAAAGAGAACCTTTTTCGAGCCATTCTTCCACCACATATTCTTCGCCGCCCATTGTGGCCTCATAAGCGCCATGAAATTCCGGAGCAGAAGTAGGCTGAAAGATCTCCGGCAGATTGAAAAGAGGGTCTTCAGCGGTATATCCTTCTTTTCTCGGGAAGACCATGATATCCGTACCGGGAGAGGAGTACTGGTAGATCGAATCCCCGACCACCACATCCGTAATATCGTAATCGAAAGAATTGTCGTGGGACTGCGTCTTTTGGTAGGAATAATAATCCTGTCCGTCCGCGGTCATGAGATACTCGTGGAGACGATAGTTTCCATAGGAATAAAACTCGATGGTGTAGGTCTTAGTCGAAAGAGCTTCCGAAATGAGGCTTTCCACCACCGGAGACCCATCGATCAAATCTCCCTTGATGAGATCTTCGCCCAGATCGAAAAAACCTGCTTCAAGGGCATCTTCTTTTCGCCATTCCGCGTCTGTTTTCTTCGCGTCTTCTGCTTCTTTTTCTTTCTGGGATTTCGTGTTATTCTTCGCAAATTCGATTACTTCCGAAATGTCTGCTTCCGGATCTTCCGTGTCATAATCCGAAAGAGCGGTAAAGACAAGAAGTGTGCCGTTTTCCGCCAGCCATCCGCTTAGGATCTCGCCGCTTTCACTTAGCACCAGATACCAGGTGGCGCCGGAAAGATCGTACATTTCCAAAGTGCATTTCCCGGAGGAAGAATCGGCTTCGTATCCGCCTAAAAAAGTGCCGGATTCCGAAAGCAGTTTTCCGATGGGAACCGGTGTATATGTTCCGGCAAAACTGTCTGCCGGGTAATATACCACCGCAAAATCGGTACGGCAGTAAGCATCGTTTCCGTCAGTGACATATTCGTAGCACTCGTTGTCCAGGTAGTAAGGATTGTCGGCGGATCCCGTATTGGTCCGCTCTCTATCGGACTGCTGGTACAAAAGCGAATCGCCGGAATAAGTGAAAATGCATTCCTGAAAGCTCCGCTGGTCAATATAGGCGCTGCTGTACTGGGCATTGGTGTTTTTCTGCGAATCACTCAGACGGGATTCGGTGTAGGGGGAGGTAAAGTCCACGGAAAAAGCATCTGGAAGTCTGCAGAACTCCGGGTAGGAAGTTCGGGTGCATACAGAGACAGCGGTTTCGGTACGAAGCTTGTCCAGAAGGAGCCGGTTTGTTTCTTCATCCAAAGTGAACCGGGCACGGTTGGTGATCAGATCGCTATAGAGCCATTCGTTGTTTCCCAGATAATAAAAGGAACTGTGGGTCAGGCTGTCGGAGATCAGAAGGATCTCTGAATTTTCCAGCGGATCAGGATTGGGTATGCCCCAGGCAGGGGAGATGCACTCGCCCTTTTCCCCGTCGAACCAGTGGCGCCCTTCTTTATCTTCCTGCCCCAGCGGGATCCCGTCGGGGGAATTTTCATAGGCTTCCAGAAGAACGGAAAAAATCTCCGTGACCGTATCTTCCTTATGAAAAGTAGCAAAAGAATTAAAGGGAGAAGCGAACCCTGCATTGACCGAAGTGAATTCCACGACCGGAGATTCCCCGTCAAGCGAAAGGAAAAAACCATCTTTATAAAATTCGTTGTCGTCACTGAACCCTAAGATCGTGCAGTATGCAGAACGGCCGGAATTCGGGATCAGAATCAGCCTGATAAGTGCCAAAGTATCGTCATTTGTGCCTTTCATGCTCAGCGTGGTGTTGATCTCCGAAACGAGCTTGTCATCTTTTTCGATCCGTGCAAAAGCCTCTTCCAGAAGGGCTTCGAACAGTTCCTGATCATACCAGGAAAGGTCGTGACTGGTTTTATTTCCATATGGATCTTCCATGGTCTGGAACTCGAAAACTAATGTCTGTGGAGCATCTAAATTGGAAGGAATATCGAATTCATACTCCCCCCGGGGATTCAGCATGACGCGCATAAAGTTCCCCGGATTCTTTTCCAGCCTTTGGGCCATCTCAGTCAGAGTATCCGGATCCGGCTTTTTGAAATCCACTTTCGTCGAGGCAGCAGGATCCTCCGAAGTTTCGGAAGTGTCCGCTTCCGTTGTGGTGGAAATATCGGAAGTGATATCGGAAGTGTTTTCGGAAGAAGGGTCTTTTTCTTTTTTCTTACATGCCGGCATCAGGACCGCAAGTGCAAGAAGCCCTGCGATGATTCGGTTTCTTTTCATATCTACTCCTTTTCCCAATGCCGGACTAAATTATAGCATATTTCCAGGTGGTGGTATAATGGGGCAAAAAGAGATGACCACTATCAGAAAAAGAAGACGCGGAAGAGAAGACGCGATAAAGGAGAAAGTAGTGGAACAGTTAAGTGATCCGAAAAAACTGCGCCCCTGGATGGGATTTGTGATGCAGGCAGTGTTCCTGGGCCTGTTTTTAACAGCCGGCGCCTATATGCAGAGAAACTGGGGGACATGGGGACTTGTGAGCTCCGAGCTGATGTTCCTTCTGGTCTCTGTCCTTTACTGCCTTCTCCGGAGAGTAAAACTGAAAGAGATGTTTCCCGTAAAAAGGATCACGGCCTCCGATTTCTTCGGTGTGGTTTTTCTCGCGATAGCGGGATTTCTGTTCAGCATGGTGGCAATGGGCATCGCTCTTTTAGTGCTCCCTAAGTCCTTCCGTTCGGAGATCTCAGGCTTGTCTGATGTGATCTACGGTTCCATGAATTATCCGCTTCTGGTCCTGGTGGTTTCAGTGCTTCCGGCGATCTGCGAGGAATCCATGGAAAGAGGCTGTGTGCTGTCGCATTTACGGCCCATTAAGAAAGACTGGCTGATCATCCTCATTATGGGACTGTTTTTCGGCATCATGCACATGTCGCCGTTGCGTTTCCTGAATACGGCTCTTCTGGGCGGGATCCTTTCCTATCTGATGGTGAAGAAAAATAATATTCTCCTTCCGATGCTTCTTCATTTTATGAATAACTTTGCATCTGTGACCATTGGATATTTAGGAAACAACGCGGCGGATACGGCAAAAGCAACTGAGGATATCATGAACTGGGACGGTCTTACACTTTTCGGATCTTACATGTTTCTGGGATTTGCGGCGCCGATCTTTCTGGTCCTTGCCATGATGTTTCTTGATCGGAAAAATCATAAGACTTACCGCTTCGCTATTGCAGGCGGAATCTCCTTTGCCATGATGGCAGGAGGATTTGGACTTATGATCCTTGCCGCAATGAATTTCCCCATCTGATCAGAAAAATCTTTATACCGTCTTAATACGAAGACCGATCCCCTTATACCGTCTTTACTTTTCTTTCGATAAAGTGAAAGTAGAGATTGAAAGAGGAGGGGACTTTTTCTATGCCGCGCTTTTTTCAAAAGAAAAAGCTGACACCATTTCAGACGATCATCTTAGGATTTGCGGCAGTGGTACTGGTGGGAGCATTGATCTTGATGCTTCCCATAAGTTCTTCTGAGGGAAAATTCACCCCGTTTCACGAGGCACTGTTTACTTCCACCTCATCCGTTTGTGTGACCGGTCTTGTGGTTCATGACACCGGCTCCTACTGGTCTTCTTTTGGTCAGTCAGTGATACTTCTTCTTATTCAGGTCGGCGGTCTGGGTGTGGTCACCGTGGCCGCATCTTTTGCGCTTCTTTCCGGAAGAAAGATCTCTCTTTTACAGCGAAGCACCATGCAGGAAGCTATCTCCGCCCCGAAAGTCGGAGGCATTGTAAGACTTACCGGTTTCATATTGAAAGCCACTTTCCTATTTGAACTTTGCGGTGCGCTTATCATGATGCCGGTCTTTATAAAAGACCATGGACCCGTAGGTGTCTTTATGGCCTTTTTTCATTCCATCTCGGCATTCTGTAACGCCGGCTTCGACATTATGGGAAGGTCAGGGGACGCCTTTTCGTCGCTTACTTCCTATCAGGGAAATGTATTGATCAATGTGGTCATTATGCTTCTGATCATTATCGGCGGACTGGGATTTCTCACCTGGGAAGACGTCTATACCCACAAGCTGCATTTCAAGCGGTACCGGATGCAAAGTAAAGTCATCTTCACCATGACCGGACTTCTGATCCTGGTGCCGGCTGTTTTCTACTTCTTCCACGACCTGTCGGGCCTTTCTATGAAGGAAAGAGTCCTGTCCTCGCTGTTTCAGTCGGTGACCCCGAGAACCGCGGGATTTAATACCTATGATCTTCCGGCATTAAGCGGCATCGGAAAGACGGTGATGATCACCCTGATGCTCATCGGCGGTTCGCCGGGATCCACGGCCGGCGGTATGAAGACTACCACCGTGGCTGTCCTTTTTTCCAATATGGTATCGGTTTTCCGGCGCCAGGAAGAACCGCATATGTTTGGACGTCGTGTGGAAAACCAGGTGGTACGGTACGCTGCCACGATCCTGATGCTTTATGCCATGCTCTTTAGTGTCGGAGGCCTGGTGATCTCTACAATTGAGGATCTGCCCATCGGGACCTGTCTTTTCGAGACTGCTTCTGCAGTAGGTACGGTAGGCCTTTCCCAAGGGATCACGCCATCTCTTTCGGCGCCGTCGCTGGTGATATTAATGATTCTCATGTTTTTAGGTCGTGTCGGAGGTCTGACCATGATCTTTGCCGCCATCTCCGGGAAGCATCCGACGGTTTCCAAGCTTCCTTCGGAGCGCATTACCGTCGGATAAAAACGTAGGAGGAGACAGCTTATGAAATCTGTTTTACTGATTGGACTGGGACGCTTCGGAAAACACGTAGCGCAGCAGCTTTACGATATGGGTCATGAAGTGATGGCCATCGATATGAGAGAAGAAAGAGTCAACGATTCGCTGCCTTTCGTTACCAGCGCCCAGATCGGCGACAGCACCAATCCGGAATTTATCCACAGCCTGGGCGTATCGAATTTCGATCTTTGTATCGTGGCCATCGGAAATAACTTCCAGAGCTCTCTGGAGACCACATCTCTTCTGAAAGAAATGGGCGCCGAGAAAGTCATCTCCCGAGCGGAACGTGGCGTGCAGGAAAAGTTCCTTTTACGAAACGGCGCGGATGAAGTGGTATATCCCGAAAAACAGATGGCGAAGTGGACGGCGATCCGCTACAGTTCAGACCACATTCTGGACTATATCGAGCTGGATAATACCCATGCCATCTTTGAGGTGGAAGTACCGAAAAGCTGGATCGGCGAGACTGTCGGCAGCATCAATATCCGTAAGAAATTCAACATTAACATTATGGCTGTGAAGAGTAACGGCAAGATGAATATGAATATCACGCCGGAGACGATGCTGTCCAGTTCGGTGACACTTCTGGTACTCGGCGAATACCATAACATCCAGAAATGCTTCCACATCTGATGGA